>JBEKMJ010000039.1:0-71846 GCA_050008575.1 Bryobacteraceae bacterium | reverse complement strand
TTATATAGGTGTTACAATTGCGCGGTTGGGGGCGACACATGAACGACGATAGCGTTTTCCTGCGCAATCTGCTGGGCAAGCGGGTGCGCATCGTGGCTGTGGATGAAGAAGACCTGCCGCCGCTGACCTTGCGGGAAGTCTCCAGCTTCGGCGTGGTGGCCGAAGATTCGATGGGCGTGCACTTTTACCCGTGGACCGAGATCGTGGAGATCAGCGCCGCCAGAAGCGACGTGATCCACTGGGCGCCGTTGGCGTAAAAAGTGGGGCAGACGATCGTTCTATGTCGCCTGCCGACGCTCCCCGAAGGCGGCAGACCACAAAGTGCGATGGTCTGACCCACCAAAGCATCCCCAGCTACAATCAACCTATGTCCTTCACCCGCGCCACGCTAGGCCGCACCGGCATCCAAGTCTGCCGCCTCGGCATAGGCTCCAGCTACGGCGCGCTCGCCAACGCCGTCGAACAAGCCTTCGACCACGGCGTCAACTATTTCTACTGGGGCAGCTTGCGCCGCAATGCCTTCGGCGACGGCCTGCGCGCGCTCGCCCCCCATCGCGACCGCTTCCTGCTGGTGACGCAATCCTATTCGCGCGTGGCCTCCCTGATCGGACCCAGCCTCGAACGCGCCCTACGCGCGTTGCGCTTCGATTACACCGACGCGCTGCTGCTGGGATTGTGGAACGGCGCGCCGCCGCCGCGCATCCTGGATGCCTGCCGCAAACTGCGCGAGCGCGGCCTGGTGCGCTATCTGGCCGTCTCCACGCACAACCGCCCGCTGATCGCGCGCCTCGCCCCCGATCCCCAATTCGATATCTTCCACGTGCGCTATAACGCCGTGCATCGCGGCGCGGAGCGCGAAGTTTTTCCGCAATTGCTGGTCGGGAATCCGCCGGGACTGGTCTCTTTCACGGCCACAAGCTGGCGCCAGTTACTGGATCACAAGCGCATACCGCCCGGCGAGAAGATTCCGACCGCGGCGGATTGCTATCGCTTCGTGCTGACTGAGCCCGCGGTGAATATCTGCATGACCGGGCCGTCCGATGCCGCGCAATTCGAACAGGCGGTGGAGGCTTTGCGGCGGGGTCCGATGGCGGCGGATGAACTGGCTTGGATGCGGCGGGTGGGGGATGCGATTTATGGGAAGGTTCGCAAGGGGCAGGCGGCCTGAGAGGCCGCCGCAGGCTGAGAGCCTGCCCCACCAGCCTAAAACCAGGGCCAATTGAGGTCGCGCCAGGCTGGGCCGGGTTCGATTGATTCGACCAGGTCGATTAGGGCGGCGTTGCCGTACTCTTGTTTGACTCGACGCAGGTAGTCCTCGTTTGTAGGGAACTCGCTGGGCGTGCGTCCTTGCCGCTTCGCTCCGAACCACTGCCGGTCGCGATGCAGCGGGTCTACGATTTCGCCGTTGCGCACGATCATCGAGTCATACTGTACGCTGGCTACGGCGAATTCTTCGAAGCCGGACGGATCGCCGCTGCCGAAGAACCGGAAGCGTCTCTCCGCCAGCCGCAGCCCGCAGGCAATCAGATAAAACCGCAGCGCCTTGAACTTCCAACTCACCGCGCCCACGCGCGACGGCCACTCGCCGAACTGCCGGTGGAAGTACAGCATCGAAAAGAACAGGTTCTCGAAGCTGTCGCGCCCGAAGCGCTCCAAGAGCACCTCGTCAGGGGGCCAAACGAAGCCATGCGTGCGCGCCCACTCGGCCATGCCCTCCGCCTCGGAATTGGAGACCTTGTCCGCAAGCTCTGGCCGCGACCGGCCGCCGCTCAGCGCTAGCGCCTGGTAGCCTTCGTTCACGAAGATACGAAACGCATCGCGCACGTGCGTTTCGTATAGCTGGTCTTCGTTCTGATGCCCTCCGTGCCAGCGGCCGCCCTGATAGATGGCGTGCCCGGCGAGCATCAACAGGCCGCCGTTCATTCCACCGTCACGCTCTTGGCCAGGTTGCGCGGCTGATCCACGTCGCAGCCCCGCCGCACCGCGATGTGATACGCCAGAAGCTGCAGCGGCACAATTTCCAGGATCGGCGCGAGCAACTCGCTCGCCGCTGGAATCTCGATGGTGTAGTCGGCCGTCTTGCGCGCGTCTTCGTCGCCTTCGGTCGAAATCGCCACCACCGTTCCTTCGCGCGCCTTCACTTCCTGTATGTTCGAAAGCGTCTTCTCATACAGCACGCGGCTTCGCTCGCTCCCCGGATCGCGCGTCGCCAGCACCACCACCGGCAGATTCTCGTCGATCAGCGCATTCGGCCCGTGCTTCATCTCGCCCGCCGGATAGCCTTCCGCGTGAATGTACGAAATCTCTTTCAACTTCAGCGCGCCCTCCAGCGCAATCGGGAAATGCACGCCGCGCCCCAGGAACAAAAAGTCGCCTGCCCGGAACAGCTTGCGCGCCAGTTCTTCGTAAACCGCGTCGTGCGACAGCACCGTTTCCAGCTTGCCGGGAATGCGCACCAGTTCTTCGACAAGCGCGCGCGACGCGGCCGCATCCAATTCTCCGCGCGCCTGCCCCAGATACATTGCCAAAATGAAGAGCGCCGTCAACTGGCAAGTGAACGCCTTGGTGGACGCCACTCCGATCTCCGGCCCGGCATGCGTCAGGATCGCGCCCGCCGCCTCGCGCGTGATCATCGAGCCGATCACGTTGCAGATCGCCAGCGTCCTCGATCCCTTCCCTTTGGCCTCGCGCTGCGCCGCCAGCGTGTCCGCGGTCTCGCCCGATTGCGAGATCGCCACCGTCAGCGTGCCCGCGTCCACCAGCGGATCGCGATAGCGGAACTCGCTGCCGTAATCCACCTCCACCGCGATGCGCGCCAGGTTCTCGATCATGAATTTGCCGCACAGGGCCGCGTGCCAGCTCGTGCCGCACGCGATGATCTTCACCTGCCGGAATTCGCGGAACTCCGCCGGCGTGATGTCCATCTCGTCCAGGAAAATCTGGCCGGTCTCCTGGCTCACCCGCCCCAGCGTGGTGTCCCGCACGGCCCGCGGCTGCTCATAAATCTCCTTGAGCATGAAATGCTTGTAGCCGCCTTTTTCCGCCATGATGGGGTCCCACAAAATGTGGGATACCTGGCGGGTCACGGGGTTGCCGTCGAAATCGCTGAGCCGCACGCCCTCCGGCGTCAGCACCGCCAAGTCTCCATCGGCCAGGAAAAACATGTCGCGCGTGTGCGGCAGGATGGCGGGCACATCCGATGCCACGAAGTATTCGTTGTCGCCCAGCCCGATCACCACCGGCGGCCCCAAACGTGCAGCCACGATTTTGTTTGGATCGGTGCGCGCAATCGCCACCAGCGCGAAGACGCCCGTCAGCTCTCTTACCGCCGCGCGCACCGCCTCTTCCAGATTTCCCTTGAAGTGTTTCTCCACCAGGTGCGCGATGATTTCGGTGTCCGTCTGCGTCTTGAACGCGTGCCCCTCGGCCCCCAACTGCCGCTTCAAGGCCAGATAATTCTCGACGATGCCGTTGTGTACCACCACGATGTCGCCCGTGCAGTCGCGGTGCGGGTGCGCGTTTTCCTCCGTCGGACGCCCGTGCGTGGCCCAGCGCGTGTGCCCGATGCCGAATGAGCCGTCCACCGGGTTCAGCCGGATGGCTTCTTCCAGGTTGCGCAGCTTCCCCGATGCCCGCCGCACACTAAGCTGGCCGTCGTCGTATACCGCCAGGCCGGCCGAATCGTATCCGCGATATTCCAGACGCTTCAGGCCTTCTAAAATGACAGGAACCGCCTTGCGGTTCCCTATATATCCCACGATGCCGCACATAGCCTTTATTATAGGTGCGAAACCCCGTGGGGCAGGCTCGCAGCCTGCGGCGGCCTCGCAGGCCGCCCTCGCTCGCGCTTTCTCACGCCGGACCAGGCTCCCGATTGGGACCGCGGCCGGTCGTGTGAACGTTTCTACCCCCTCTTGCCCCCCATCGACCGCCCCGCCACCACACCCGCTACCGCGCCGATAATCGCGCCCACTAGCATCGCGTTGAACGACGTTTGCGCCGTGGGCACCAGCAGCCTCTCCAACCCGCTCAGATTCGCTCCCCGCGTGATCACCGTCCGGAAAGGGAGTTGCCCGATCAGCGTTGCCGAAGGCCGCAACAGAAATCCTATTACGCCGCCCAGAAGGAAGCCCAGGAAACCAAGTCCGAAACTCATGGAACTGCCGTTACTATCCGCCATATCCTTCCAATCTTACATCCACCATTCAACCCTTCCCCTTCCGATACGCCAGGAATACCGCGATGCGATCCCACCGGTCCCCCGCCCACACCCCCGGGCCTATCTCGTAACCTCGCGCGCGCAGCAGATCCTCCGGACTCCGTGCCTGCTTCCAGGACTTATGGTTGTATCCCACCCAAACCCGGTCCCCGGAAATTTCATCCACACCGGCGGCGTTAACCAGATTCCACTTAGCATGATAATGCGACTCCAGATAGTAATTCATCGGAAACGCCAGATAAGGGTCCAGAAACTCGACTGTCGGTGAGACAGTCCTCCCGGCCCGCCCCTCGCGCGCATTCAGCTCGATCAACTGCCCGGTAAGTACGTCCATGTTATTCCTGAGTTCCGGGTACAACGTGACTCGGTAAACCCCGAAAGCCCACCAAGCCGTGGCGATCGCGATAACCATGAACCGCGCCCATTTGGGACGCAACGCCACCAGCCCCGTCGCCAGCAGCGCTAAATAAGGGACCGCGGCCACAATTAGGTGCCGGTTGCCCCAGATCGAATTACGCAGTATGTTGCTCAATACGTATGCCGTCACCGGCGGCAGAAACGCCAGCAGCGCGGCGAAACGCAGCCTGCTCGCCTGCAAACGGTCTGGCACCGCGCGATACACTCGCCAAAGCCCCGCGATCATGGCGCCGAACAGAAAGAACACCATGGCCGAGGCCGCCGGAATGGGCCACAGCGGGCCGTTGCAACCCACGTAATACCACCAGACATCGCCGAATTTCGGATGCCTGATCCAGCCCAGGTTCGGCGCCAGGCCGCCCTTGGCGATGGCCGCCTGCGTAGCCGTATAAGCCCAAGGCGTAAACAGCAGCGCGATCGCCGCACAGCCCAGCAGGAACGGTTTCAGCTTGCGGCGATCCATCCACAAAAGGTGCAGTCCCTCGATCCCGATCACCAGCCAGCCGAAGTATTGCGTGTAGACCAGCAGCAAATTCACAGCCGTAAGCGCTATAACTCGCTTCTTGCTCGCATTCTCCAGCAGAAGGTTGAACAGCGCCACCGAAGCCAGGCTTAGCAGGAAGAACAGCGCGTACATCCGCACGTAACGCGCGTGAAACACCTGGTAGTCGTTGATCGCCAGCAGCGCCAGGGCCATGCCCCGCGCGGCGGCGTTGAGCCGCAGTTGGCGGAACACGATCCACGCCAGCGGCAGCGCCAAAATCGAGATCAGGAACGGCAACAACCGCAGCCACGGCATCGATTCGCCGCCCATTCCGACCCATACCCACAGCAGCAGATAAAACAGCGGCGGATGCACTACGTCCGCGCGCACCGATGCGAGCAGATGCCCGAGGCCATCCCGCGCGGTGAGCAGGCTGAAGATCTCGTCCGAATCCAGGCAGAATGCGGTCAGGTTCCACAGCCGGATGCCGATGAATCCCGCCACCAGCACGCACAGCGCAGCCGCTTCCCACGGGCGCGGGCGTGCCTTCCCGGACGTGCCCCCTGTCGCCGCCGCGGCGGTTATCGGGGCCATGCGGTCTCCGGCGCTGGCGCGGCGGCCCGCCAGCGGTGCCACCGGCGCTTCACCCGCGTGGGCAGGTTCAGCGTCGCCAGGCCATACATCAGCGCGATCAGCAACAGGCTGGCCGCCGCGCATTCCCCGATCGTCAACCGTTCCTTCGCGAACCAGAACCACCGCCCGTAAACCAGCTCGACGTGTACCCAATAGATCAGCAGCGAATTCGTGCCCAGCCGCCGCATAAAATACAGCTTGTCCGGTTGTTGCGCGGCGATCCACACGAAACCGGCGGCCGCCAGCACCAGCACGATCCCGAAGCGGATGAAAATCAAGCCCGGACTATTCAGCCAGAAATCGGAATTCGGATAAATCGAGAACGGCAGGTTCGAGAAATAGTGCGCCGTCACCACCAGCGCCAGGCCGAAGCAGGCCGCCCACTGCATGACTCGGTCGCGGGCCGGCGCGCCCGTGCGCAGCAGCGCGCCGAAACCGGCTCCGAAGGCGATGTAGGCGGCGTCCGGGAAGAAGCTGAAAAACGCCTTGTTGGGCACCATGTAGTTGCGCACCAGCCAGGGCGCGCCGGACCAATCCAACGTCGAGACCACCGGCGCCAATCCGGCGATGGCCAGCCCGGCCGCGGCGCACCAAGTGATCCTCTTGCGCGGCGCCAACAGGGCCACCGGTGAAAGCGCCGCCACACCGAATGCCATGCAGTTCAAGATATCCACACGCACGATTTCCGTCCACGGATTGCCCCACGCGAACAGCCACAACTGAAAACGGAACGCGAAAGCGATCGCCGCCAAGAATGCCGCCCGTCTCAAAGCCGACCTCAGCCGGGCGCCCGGCGCCAGCCCTTCGCGATCGCCCCGATCCAGCCGGAACGCCAGCGTCGCGCCCACCAGGAATAGAAAGATGGGCGCCGGCATGCCGCCGATGAACTGCGAAAGAACGTAAACCGGATGGTTGTGCAGATCCGCGCGCGCGAAGGAATTGAACAGATGCCCTTGCAGCATGATCAGCACGCCCAGGCCCCTGAGCCAGTCCAGCGCGAGCACCCTGTCTGTACGATCCATCCCTCAGCAATCGTCGCACTGCCGGGCACCACTTTTCAATGTCGCCGTGTGGGGCAGGACTCCAGTCCTGCGGGCCGACGTCCACGTCGGCCTGTGTGAATCCACCAAGGGCTGCTTTTCGTTATGCGAAGAGCCCGGTCCTGGAGGACCCGCGCACGGTCGAAAACCCCCCGCTTTTCTACATTCTGTCCGCCGCCGTGGGGCAGGCTCGCAGCCTGCGCGGGCCTCGTAGGCCCGCTCTTCGGCGAGCGAAGCTCGCCCATAACAGGCTTAAGCCTGGCTTAAGCCTGTCCCACCAGGGGCGGGTCTGGAGACCCGCCGCAGGCGTAGACGCCTGCCCCACAGGGTTTTAATGACCATTCGTAGGCCGCGGGCCCATCCTGACAGGACTGGAGTCCTGCCCCACTTGGCATCGCCGTTTGCCGGAAATAGAAAACCAAGTGGCATGGGGTTCCCCGCCGGCGGCGGCGGCTTGCCATCAGCGCATAGTTTGCATCGGTTGCACCAAGTCCATATCTCAAATCGGACAAGCGTCTCTCGTTATTCGTAAGTTCGTGGCATGCCGGTCATAGCTACGGCGCCGCGAACCATGATACCTAATATGAGTCCGCCGGGAGTACCCAGGGCGGCGGATGCCTCCGGTTCGAACACCCCTCCTCGGACCTTGCGACATTACGCCCACGAGCTAGTCCGCGCTAAGTCCGTCAGCGCTTCCCACCGTTGAGCCCGTTAGCGTTAGATTGGCTTGAAACTCCGTTCGTTCGCGGAACTTCGCGGACGAACCTGGGTTACAAAAGTCGTGAGCTTGATTTGAATGAGCCGGTGAGGCGGCCGCTTAGGTATCCGCTTCCCATTCGCCATTCTGCAACGCTTCCGGCGAACATCCGGCCCCGCGACGGACGGCTGATGCAAGCCTAACAATGTACGGATCTTAACGGTAGCTGTTCGCGTGCTATGCAGGAAGTTGCGCTGTCATGTAAGGCCGGGCGGATCGCTTCCGGCAACCGCGCGCTAAAAGGAGATCTTATGCGTCTGCTGTTTGTATCGATTCTGATGAGTGTTGTTTCGATCGTATTTGGCCAGACCCCGCCAAGTTCTGCCTCGCCCCGGCAGATCAACGCCGGCGGCGTCGTGAATGCAGCCGGTTATACCGCCCCTGTGGCCCCCGGCAGCATCGCTTCGGCTTTCGGAACTTATGCGCTGTCCTCCACGTCGGTGGCTGGCGGCGTCCCGCTTCCCACTAACCTCCTGGGACTCTCGCTGCAATTCGGCAATAACACGCAGGCGCCCCTGTTTTACGTTTCCGGCTCGCAGGTGAATTTCCAGGTCCCCTGGGAAATGACCGGCACATCCTCCACCACTCTGGCCGCCGTGCTGAACGGTCAGTCGAGCACCGCCCAGACGGTGAGTCTGGCGCCCTTCGCGCCGGGAATCTTCTCCATGAACGCCGGGGGCACCGGCCCCGGAGCGATCCTCGACTCAACTTATCACGTAGTCAATGCCAGCAATCCCGCGGTCGCGGGCACCACTTACCTCCTCGTCTATTGCACCGGCCTCGGGCCCGTCCTCGATCCGCCTGCCACCGGTTCGCCCGCGCTGAGCGACCCCCTTTCCAGCACTACCACCGTACCCACGGTGTCGATCGGCGGAGTGTCGGCTACCCCATCGTTCTCCGGCCTCGCTCCCGGCTACGTGGGCCTGTATCAGGTCAACGTGTTGGTGCCCGCTGGAGTAGCCTCCGGGCCGGCGGTTCCCGTGGTGATCTCTATAGCCGGCACGACGTCTAATACGGTTACGATTCCCGTCGGCAATTCCACCGCCACGCCCTTTAATATCCTTCCCATGGTCACGAATACTTTCACTCCGAGTCCGACGACTCTCGCGGGCCTCCCCATGATTACGGTTAACAATCCGGACGGATCCCAAACCCAGTTACCCAGCGTCGGCTATCAGGACGGCGCTTTCGTCGAAGGCAAGGCTATCTATTTCCCGTGGCAGGTTGTGAATGGCGGGACTACCTGGGTAGAGGTCATTCAAGACTCAATTCCCCAGTCCGTGATGATATCCTACGATGCCACCGATGGAGTCGCCGGCTTCAGCAACGCTAGTAATTGGTCGTGGTTCGATCTCAGCACGCTGAACTGGGCGGGCAAAGGCAGTGTGCCGAATTCGCCGGAGGGTTTTCAAGGCGGCACCGTCGTCGGTAACATTGTTTATCCTACGCCGAATGCCCACCATACCTATCCCGTTTTCATCGCCTACGACGCTTCCCAGCCCTTGACCTCCGCCAGCGCTTATCAAACTTTCGTCCCGCCCACCAGGGGCGGCGCTCTGGGCGCTGAATATGGCTGGTGCTCCGCGGCAAACGACGGCAGGTTTGTCTATTACGCGCCGTTGTCGGACCCCTTGGTCGGCAACAGCGGCAATATTTTCCGCTACGATACCACGCTGCCATTTAGCGATATCGGTTCCTGGACCAATTTCGACATGGGGATTAATATCAGCTCCGACGCCGAGAGTTTTCAATCCGTCTCCTATGATGGCTACAGGTTTGTCTATTTCATCCCATTTCACAAAAACCTGATTGTCAGGTATGACACTTGGGGCGGCGGTCAGGCGGCCAACTCCGCGGCCTTTACCAACGCGTCGTCTTACAAAACTTTCGATCCAACCCAGCTCAACACGCCCGGTTATCCCGCGATCGCAGGAGTGGGTAGCGCCGCTAGCCTCTTAGGTTTCACCGGCTCTGCCATCGCCTGGGACTCAGCCCACCAGAACGAGTACCTGTATTTCGTCCCCTGGGCCACCTTCCCCGGCAATACTACGGGTGGCGTAGGCCAGGGTGCTCAGGACCCGGTGCTGCAAAGCACCACGGCCAGGGTCCGCATTGGCACCCAAAGCGGCTCAACCTGGAACTATGTGGATTTTACATCGACCACCTCTAGCGCATTATCCACCCCCAATTGGGAGATTTTCGACTTGAACACTCTGCCCCAAAACCCGGCGTGGCCCGTGACATGGGGCGCCGTCTTCCCTACCGATGCGGGAGCTTTCGCGGGTGAAAGCGCTATAGCCGGCTGGCAAATGACTTTTGTCACCACAACGCCGGCGCCGTTGGTCGGATATGTCCCCGACAAGTCTCAATACTTTGTCGAGCATAACGTCGACCACTCCCTCTCGGACCCCTCCGGTTGGTATGTCGGCCCCGTGCCTTCGGGCTATCACGGTGGAACGATGGGCGGCCCTTATGACCCTGTCAATCAGATCCTGTATCCGTCCTCGCCCGGGGTGCCTGTTTTTGCCGCGCAATTTAATATCTCGCAGTGAAGCGTGGCGCAGGCACTCGTGCCTGCCGCGACCGCACTCCTGCGGTCGCCGGCGCGCGGAGCGCGCCGCGTTGCTAGTCGTCGCCCGGCTCCGGACCCGCCGCAAAGCGGGTCCGGAGCCTGGTCTAAGGTTGGCCCTCGGCTCTCACTCCAGCTCGGAACACTCCCATCCGTGTAAGTCCAAAGTTTGTATAAGCGCCGGCAATGGCAGCCTGCGTGTTGTTCGAAACGTGGATCTGTCGCGGCCAGCCGGATTACTCGTTTCCGGGCACCCGCTCGCCCGCCGGCCTTGAACATTCTTCCGATAACCACGAATAGCTTCGCTCCGGGCCCTCACTCTTCCGGACTATCCCACGATTGTGGTTACATCGGCAAGGTTCTAAGAGCCGGGTACCCAGTGTCGGCTCTCAGGACGGCGCCTCTGTCAACGGCAAGGCCATCTATTCCCCGGTGGCAGTTCTAAATCTACCGGACATACCTGGCTTGAGAATCGTCCACGATCGCGTCCCTCAATCGGCGCTGCTGCCCTACCATGGACTTGGATCAGTGCCGCGGCCTCCGTATCTTACCGAGCCGCGACGCTACCGAGCCGCGACCGTCAGGGAGCGGTGCCGCCTGCCCTATGGCAAATCCACATCCAACGCGTACAACTCCCCGTTGCCGCGCAGCACCGTGGCTATCGGCGCGTCGCCGGGAGTCAGTCCCGTCAGCGTAAATCCGCTAAAGCCGGATTGCGGGAGTTGCCGCGAGCTCATCATCCGCTCTACCGCGCGCGTGGCCACGTTGACGCGGAAGATGGGTTGATCCACGGCTCCCAATACCTCCTCGAAATAGAAGTAGCGGCCGTCCCGCGTCCATAACGGAACCCCGTAGTTTCCGCGGTCCGCCAACTGGGTCCACCCGTGGGACTGCATGTCGAACAGAACAACCTGAGTCCCACCTTCACGCAGCCCGGCGATGTACTGCCCACCGGGCGACCACGCCGGCCGCAAAAGTCCCACCGATCCCGGCAGCACCGCGCTCTGCCCCGTCTTCCAGTCCACCATGCAGACCACCGGCACTTCACCCGGACGCCAGCAACTAACCATCAAAGACTGTCCGTCCGGCGACCATGATGGACTACCCGCATGCCTGTACGGTCCCGCGGAGACTGCTTCCATGGACCCTCCATTCGCTGGTATCACATACGCCTTGTAGTCCTCGACATCCTCGTGGAAACCTGTGAACGCAATGCGCCGCCCATCCGGCGACCAGCGCGGCTCCAAAATGCGAAGCGGCGGAGAGGTCAGTTGCAGCCGCTCGCTGCCGTCCGCCCGGCTGCGCCACAGAGTGCCCTCGGGAATGGTTTCATAAGCCACCCACTGTCCGTCTTTCGAAAAGTCGACGGCGCGCACGGAGGCGCCGGAGAGAAACGGCAGGAACATCCGCCGCTTGGCGTCGTAGGCTACCAGTTCCCGCCTCTCCTGCCCGGCGGCGAAGAATATTCTCTTGCCGTCCGCGCTGGGAACCAATCGTCCTGCGTCGCTTGCCGTGGCGTAGATCTGCAAGGGGCGCCGGTCGAACGGATGAAACAAGTCCCGCGCCTCGCGGACCGCCCAAAAGCCGGTGCCTCGATCGTTTATAGACTCGAACAGATAGTACCTTCCATCGGCAGTCCAGCCGGCGGCGAATTCTCCGCGCACGGTTTTCGCCCGGGGCTTCGCCGTGGGCGGGAAAGGGCGCAATCCGGAGCCGTCCGGCGCACACTCCCAGATCGAAGCTGCCGGGTCCAATACCGAAAACCGCAGCAGGTCGGGCAGCCCCGCTGGCGACCAGCGGACGAAATAAGGCCTGCCCGGCGTGTCCGCCAGCTTGCGCGGATCCGTCCCGTCGCTGTTCATTCGGTACAACGCTTGGCCGAACCCGTAAACAATGCCGCGCCCGTCCCGCGACCAGGTGGCCGTGTGCGCCAGCACGCTGCCCAACCGGCGGGGCGATCCGGCCACCGTGGGAACCACCCAAAGCGGCGCCTCGTCCTCGTTGTGTTCCACGACGATCGCCAGCAACTCGGATCTGTTTGGTGAAATCGCCTGCGGCTCGGGCGTTCCCGGCGGGGTCCTGACCGGCGACGGAATCCCGCCTTCCACCGAAACTTGGGCTAACCACCATTCGCCCCCAGAACGCTCGTTGAAGTAGAGACGCGGTCCGTCCGTCAAGACGATCGACGCCGGCTCCACGCGCCCGGTATGCGTAAGCTGAACTGTCCGCAGCACCGCGGGCGAATGCGCAGGTTCAACCAGCCGGATCGCCACCACGCCGAGCGCCAGCACGCTCGCCACAGCGACCGCCCAGCGGCGGAACGGACGTGGCGCCGCGGGTTCGGCCATGGCGGGCGCCGGACCCGCATCCGCCACCGGCAGATCCGCGATATCCGGCCTCGCGGGAGCCGCCGGAGTACCTTGCTCTTCCACCGTCACGGATTCCACCGGTGAAATGAACCGGTACCCCCTGCGCGGCAACGTTTCGACAAACCGCGGCGTTTCGGCATCGTCTCCCAATGCCACGCGCAGTTTCTTGACTGCGGTGTTCAGACCGTTGTCCACATCGATCGCCGCGTATTCGGACCACAGTCTGCGCACCAGTTCCTCCCGCGTGACCAACTGGCCGGGGCGCTCCAGCAGCACGGTCAGGAATTGGAACGGCAGGCCTTGCAATCTGATCCTTCTCCCCTGTTTCCGCACTTCTCCCACGCGGAAATCGACCTCAAAGACGCCGAAGCGCATCATGTCCAGGGGGCGTTTGGGAGCCACTGACGATCCTTCCCTCCTGTTAATCCTTCATGAGAGTTTAGCACCGCCAGAGCCGCCGTGGTACAGATGACCGAATATCTCTTCCTGTTGCAATAGCTTAGCTGTACAGATGGATTACATCCGCAATTTCACCGCACGCCGCCGGTGGAGCGGGCGGTTTCCCCTGCTTTTTGGGCTCGCGTTGGCCGATACGAAAGTCCCGCCATTTGCCGGGCAGGACAGATGGTCTTGTATCTCATTTGTTTTCAGTTTCTTATCTGTGAATTTCGATTACAGCCGGAATATATTGCAGTGTCACCCTGAAACGCGGCACTATTGGCGTGGAGGCGGAAAAACACGATGAGGAATAGACATTCGTTCGGTTTGAACATGCGGCGGCGGTTCCGTTGGGCTCTGCGGAAGGCGGCGGTGCGGCTCAGGCAGCAGCACAGCTAACCTGGCCCCCCACTTCAACGGAGGATACGCTCGATGGAATTGATTCAGATGGAATCTAATCGTATAGAGCGGTATAGGGATGCCCGCCTGGAGCTGGACTTCCACACGCAAGGGGTGCTCGTGGACGGCGTGCCCGTGCACCTCACGCGCATGGAATTCGCCCTCCTGGCCCAATTGGCCCGGAAAGCCGGTGAGATTGTGCCGCGCGATATGCTGATGTTAAATGTCTGGGGCTATGGTCCGGAGATTCACTCGCGCACCATGGATGTGCATCTCCGCCGCTTGCGGGTCAAGCTGGGATCGTATAGCCGGCAGCACATCGAAACCGTTTTCGGCCTGGGATACCGGCTGCAGCCCTGCGGCATGCCGGTCACGCTGACGCACGCCGCCGGCGCCTAGCCGGAAACCGATGTGGGGCAGGCGCAAAGCCTGCGGCGGCCTCGTAGGCCGCCTGCGCCTGGCGCCGGAAGCCAGGCCGCCCCTACCCCAGCGCAACGTCCACCGCGATAGCGTCATGGTCGGACAGCGCCACGGCGCGGCCTTCCCGTACGTCGTGAACCACCACCGGATTTCGGCAGCGCACCCCGCGCGTGGCGAACCAATCCAGCTTTACCGGGCATCGCCCGCCGTGGTTGCGCAACGCCCAGCGAATAAAATGGAAACACCAGCCGGGCACCCAATCGCGCAGCGCCTTGGTCGCGCGCAGATCCTCCACATCGTACGATACCGTGTGCTCGCCCAGCCGGTTGCACTCGCGGTAATCGAAACCGCGCTCCTCCAGCAGGCGGAATAAGTCGCGCTCGAAATGCCGGTAAGGATGCAGATAGTGGTTGCGGATCACATTATCCACGCCCATCGCCACCCGCAGCCAGAAGCCTAAAATGGCGTGCAGCGCGCGCGATGAATTGTAAGTGCTGGTATTCCAATCGCCACCGATTACTACGGCAGCGCACGTCGCTGCCCCGCTGAGGCGATCCAGCACGTCCCGCAGTTGCAAGTACCGATGCCGTTGTGTGGATTGCGCATCCAGATGCACCGAAACCGCCGTCACCGTAGCATTGGGAAAGTGTATATCGGCGGCCACCGCCGCTTGCCGGCCGATGCGCTTCTCCCGCGAAGCCATGATGTCCACGCCATTCTCCAGAAACACGGGCCGCACGTTGGCCATCGGATAGCGGCTCAGCAGCGCATTGCCATGCAGGCCCAGATCGTTCCCTCCCGGCAAGTCCTGCTCGATGCCCGATCCTTTGGTCAGGTTCAAATAACACGGCACGAAAGCGTACTGCATTCCCAGCGCATGCGCCAGGTCCCGTGCCACGTTGCGATTGCCCGAACGCACCATGCCGGTGTCGGTTTCCGTCAGCAGCAGGACGTCGGCTTCCCGCAAACTCGGGTGCGTCCGCAGGGCTTCCACCAACCCCTCAAACTGGGTGCCGCGTTCCACGTTCCACGCCACGAAGCGATACTGCGGCCGCGTGGGGAGCAAGGCCGCGCAGGGCGTTGCCCCACCTGTTTCCGGTGTGTCCAGCACGCGGCGGATATCCGGCTCCAGCGCCCGGTACAGATCCAGCCCCCACAGCTCGGCGCTGTTCCGGCAGCCGGCCAGCGCCGGTAGGCGCGGCGCGATGCGCTCCCGAACGATTTCGTGCAGGTCTTGGGTTTCGGCGGATTGCACTGCTACGATTGTAACGGTTTCACATGCGTCGCTCGCTCTTTCAAAAACTCTTGTGGATGGTGTTGCTGGTAGCCGCGCTTGAACTGGCGCTGCTCAATTTTTCCCTGCTCGGCCTGGATCTCGGCGCGGCGGCGGCGGACCTCCGCTGGCGCCTGGCGGGAGCCACGCTGGCGGCGGCGCTGGCGGCTTTGGCCTGCATCGGCTGGTTTTCGAGGCGCCTCGTGCGCCGGATCGGACGCCTGAAAGTCTTTGCGGAGGGCTTGGTCACCGGACCGGCGCACATCCTGCCGCCCGGCTCGCCCGACGAATTGGGAGCGCTGGCTGAGGTGCTCGCCAGGGTGGCCGCGCAGGTCAACGATTTGGTGGACAAAGTCCGGCTGGAGGGCGCCCGCCGCGATGCCATCCTCACCGGCATGGTGGAAGGCGTGCTGGCGGTGGACCAGGAACTCCGCGTGACTTTTTGTAACGCCGCCTTTGCCACCGCATTCGGCGTGCACGGCCCGGTGCCGGAAGGTTTGCCCGTGCTGCGGCTGGTGCGCGATCCGGATTTTCTGGAGATGCTGCGCCTGGTGTCCGCCTCGGGAGAGTCCTTGAAACGGCGCATGCATTTGACCGGCGCCGACGGCCGTTCCTTCGAAGTGCAGGCGGCTCCGCTGGCCGGCGCGTCCAGCAGCGGCGCCATGGCTATTCTGCACGACATCACCGACCTGGAACGCCTGGAGCGCGTGCGCAAGGACTTCGTGGCCAATGTCTCCCACGAGCTGCGCACCCCTCTGACAGCCATCCGCGGCTACGCCGAAACGCTGCTCGATGGCGCGCTGGACGATCCCGATCACCGCCGCCGGTTCGTCGAGATTATTCAGTCGCACGCCATAAGGCTGAACAACATCGCTTCAGACCTGCTGACCCTTTCGGAACTGGAATCCGGCCGGCCGCCGCTCGCGCCTGGCAAACTTTCAGTGCTGGCCACCTTGGAGGCCGCTATGCGCACGGTCGAATCCGAGGCCGCCATGCGCAAGGTCCACTTGGGCTGGGGCACCGTGGAGGACCTGCTGGTGATGGGCAACAAGATCAAGCTGGAGCAGGCGTTCGTCAACCTGCTGGACAACGCCGTCAAGTTCAACCGCGGGGGCGGGGAGGTCTGGGTGGAAGCCAGCCGCATGTCCGAAGGCCGGGTGGCCATCAGCATCGCCGACAGCGGCATCGGGATTCCTTCCGAGGACCTGCCGCGCATCTTCGAACGTTTCTATCGTGTGGACAAGGCCCGCTCGCGCGAGGTGGGCGGCACGGGCCTGGGCCTGTCGATCGTCAAGCACGTGATCGAGCAGATGCAGGGCGCCGTTTCCGTCGAGAGCCAGTTGAACAAAGGCTCCCGGTTTACGATAGTCCTGCCGGAGGCCTGAGTCCGCCCACATTAGTCGTGGGGCGGGCCCCCTGGACCGCGGCCGACGCCCTCGCCGGCCTGCCGCGATGGTCCCGAGTCTTGGATCCCCGCCCCACAAGGCTACACCGCCTTCGCCATATCCCGATGCGTCGCCTTCACCCGAAATCCCGCTTGCGCGAGGCGCTTGCGAATTTCGTCCGCTATCATTACCGAGCGATGATGGCCGCCGGTGCAGCCGAACGCGATCGTCAGATAACTCTTACCCTCGCGGATGTAATGCGGCATCAGATAAATCAGCAGCTCCGAAATACGGTCGATGAACTCGACAGTCTGCGGAAACGACCGGATATACTTGGCCACCATCGGATGCCGCCCGGTCAGTTTCTTAAACCGCGGAATATAGTTCGGGTTCGGCAGGAACCGCACGTCGAAGACCAGGTCGCTATCGGCGGGCACGCCATGGCGATAGCCGAAGCTGGTCACGTAGACCATGATCTTTTGCTCGTCGCGCTCGCCGCGAAAGCTTTCCTTGATAAAGTCGCGCAGC
The DNA here is from genome assembly GCA_050008575.1 of Bryobacteraceae bacterium. Classification (GTDB taxonomy): domain Bacteria; phylum Acidobacteriota; class Terriglobia; order Bryobacterales; family Bryobacteraceae; genus Bog-159. The sequence goes on along the minus strand of JBEKMJ010000039.1, from coordinate 54,915 downwards.
TCGTGCACCGTGAACTTGGAAGTGTTGATGATCAGGTCCGCCATGGCGCGTATGGCGGCCAGTTGGCGGCGCTCGGATTTGATGCTCTTGGGGATGGAGTTTTCGGTGCCTAGCGGATGCGGCCGCCGCGTTTCGCTGAACCGCCGCAGAATGGCGTTGTCGTCGGCTTCCAGAAACACCAGCCGGGTCTTCACGTGGTTGCGAATGCGCGTGTAGATGGCGGGGAAGCGCTTCAACCCCTCGCCTTCGCGCACATCCACCACCAGCGCCGCCGCGCGCACCGTGGCGGAATCCTGGGTCAGCTCGGCGAACTTCGGAATCAGGTCCACCGGCAGGTTATCGACGGAATAGTAACCCAGGTCTTCCAGCGCCCTGAGAACGGAACCCTTCCCCGAGCCGCTGAGTCCGGTGATGATCACCAGTTCCGCGGGCCGGTCCGTGGCGCGGCGTCTGATGCCCGGGTCGGTGGTCTTCGCCATGCCGCGCCGCGTCAGGCCTCGATCAAATCGAAATTACCATCGCGCCTCCGCACCAGCACGGCCACCCGGCTGGTCTCCGCGTCGCGATAGACCAAATAGTCGGCGCCCTTCTCCATCTGGAGCAGAGCTTCCTCCAACGTCATCGGCTTACGCCTCTCGTGGTGATTGATGCGGTTCACGCGGCGCTCGTTGTCCGGTTCCTCCGGCTCGGCGGCGGGCTCGACGGGCGCGGGGGCCTCCTCCTTGCGCGGCGTGCGCTTGTTGTCCCGCCACTTGGCGCGAACCTTGATGGTCTGCTTTTCCAGCTTCTCGATCGCCGAATGGATGGCCGTGGTAAGCTCCACGTTGGAACCTATGCCCACCAGCTTGTGGCTATAGTAATTCACCGTGACTTCGGCTTGGTGCAGATGCCGTTCCAGAGACAAGACCACGTGCGCTTCTCTCTGCTCGCGTCCATCCAGCAGCTTACCCACCTTGGCAAATTGCGCCTCAATTCTCTTGAGTTGGCCCGGAGCCAGTTCCACTTGCCTGCCTGTGTATGTGATCTTCATGCGTCCCTCCGTGAAACCGAAAAACGGGGCTGAAGCCCCGTGCGGGATAAATCCCGCCCCCCATTCAGGGGCGAACCCGTCTTTGGTGTGTTGAAGGAATCTTCATATCTTCGCGGTACTTGGCGACTGTACGGCGTGTCACATTGATGCCCTCGCGTTGTAACGCCGCGGTGATCTGCTCGTCGGTCAGCGGGCGCGCGCTGTTCTCTTCCTCGATCATCTTCTTCACCTTGCGTTTCAGCAGCAGCAACGGCGTATTGCCCCCCAGGGGGCCCTGCACGGCTTCGGAAAAGAAATACCGGAGCTCGTAAACGCCTTGCGGCGTGTGGACGTACTTGCTGGCTACCGCGCGGCTCACCGTGGAAGGATGCACGCCCACTTCCTCGGCGACCTCTTTGATCATCATGGGCTTCAGATAGTCGAGGCCGTTGGCCAGAAACTCGGTCTGGCGGCGTACGATGGCCTGGCAAACTTTCAGGATGGTCTGCTTGCGCTGCTCGATATTCTTCATCAACTGAATGGCCGAAGTGTAGCGCTCGCGTACATAGTCGCGCACTTCCTTGGTGGCCCCGTTGTCGCGGTCGAGCATGCGGCGGTATTGCGCGTTAAGGCGGAGCTGCGGCACATCCTCGTCGTTCATCTGGATCACGTAGTCGTCGCCGTCCTTGATGAAGAAAACGTCCGGCTCCACAGTGCGCGCGCCCGCGCCCGAGTAGCGTAGGCCGGGCCGCGGATTCAGCCGCCGGATGGCTTTCACCGCGATCTCGATGTGCTCCATCGGTCGGCCCATGATCTTGGCGAGTTCGCGGTACTGGCGCATTTCCAGCAGCCGCAAGTGGTCGGAAACGAGCTGCCAGGCTACGCCGCCGCGCCCGTTCATGCTCTCCAGTTCCAGCAGCAGACATTCCCGCACGTTGCGCGCGCCCACGCCGGCCGGGTCGAGCCCCTGCACCACTTTTAGCGCCGCCTCGATCTCTTCCGGAGTGTGATCCCCCATGCCGGCGATTTCTTCCAGGGATGCGGAAAGATAGCCGTCCTCGTCCAGGTTGCCGATGATCGATTCGGCGGCGTCCCGGACGTTGTCCGAAAGCAGGCAGACACTCAATTGGGAATGCAGATAGTCGCCCAGGGTCACGGGCGCGGACAGGAAAGTTTCGAAAGAGGGTTTTTCGACCGATTCCGAAGCGGGGCTTTTGTACCCGGGGTCCAGGTAGTCGTCGAAGAACGACCCGAAATCGATCTCGTCGAAGGGGTCGGTGGCGGCGGCCGGCTCCACCGGGTCGGCCGTGGACGACTCCGCGGTGGCGGCGGCGCCGCTGTCGACGGACTCCTGGAAGGACTCCGCGCTGAGTTCGGCGGGCGCTTCGCCGGCGATACCGTTGGTATGCGCGGCATCGCCCAAGGCGGCTTCCAGAAGCTGCTGGTCGGATGGATCGGTGACCCGCTCCGGCTCCAGCAGCGGGAGAAGTTCTTCCGCCGTAATCTCTTCGCCGGCTTCTTCCGGGGATTCTTCCAGGACGGGGTTTTCGACGATCTCCTGGGTGATCATCTCCTTCAGCTCCAGCCGGTTCAACTGGAGGACGGTCACCATTTGGACCAGGCCGGGGGTCAGGATCTGCTTCTGTGCGACCCGAAGCTGCAGTGATGGCCGGAGCATGCTCACAGACAATATTCTATCACCGGAGTGGGGCAGGCTCGCAGCCAGGCTCGCAGCCTGCGCGGGCCTCGCAGGCCCGCCGTTCACAGGCGGAAGCCTCAGCCTGGCGAGAGGCAGCGCCATGCCCTGCCTAATGGCTCACCGGAGCGATCACGAACGTGATCTCGTGCAAGGCCCCTTTGTCCGGCGATCCATTGGACGGTTCGAAGAGATCCAGCAACTCCTTCAGCAAGACATTGGCGCGCTCCAAATCCCGCGGCGAGAGAAAGCCCCGCGAGCGCGCGGCCCACAGATTCCGCCGCGGGCCGGACGCCACGGCGGTATCGGGCCGGAATGCCCGTTCAAACTGACGGTGGGCGTTGCGCAGCATGCAGCCCGCCACCCGCACAACTGCGCGCCGGTTGGCGCCGCTCTTCGGCCGATACTTGATCCATTGGTAGCGTCCGACTTCCAGGCGAGCCTCGCCGCGGCCGCGCTTGCCTTTGGCGCTGGTGAGCTTCAGCAGGCCAGCCCGGCTGAGGCTGCGGATGTGGTAATAGAGCCCATCCGCGGGCATGCCCAAAAGCCGGGCAAGGTCGGCAACGGAGCATGGTCCGGCGGCAGCCACGGTGTCCAGAATGTCCTGGCGAACCGGCGATGCCAGCACCAGGATTTGGCGCGGACTGGATATTTCCTGCTTTCGGCGCAACGTTTTCCGCGGCATTCCGTCTCCCTCTGTTTACAGCATATTGAAAAATCGTGCAAATTTTCAAGTATGCCTTGGAGGAACCGTCGGATGAGAGCGTGCACTTTGTTTTTAGGCGTGGCGCTGCCGCTCGCGGCGCAACAGAACGGCACGGTGGGGATGAGCGCTGTGCCAATCTATAACGACGATGCGCCGGACAAGCAGGTCCCGCGGTGGTTATCGACGTGCTCGACGGCACACCGGCCGCCAAGGCGGGAATTCGAAGCGGCGATTTCATCGTCGCCATCGATGGCGCCGACGTGGCCGGCAAAACCACCACTGAAATGCTGCGCACGAATCTAGCAGGTCCTGTTGGCGGAGAAGTGAAGCTCACGTTGTGGCGTGAATCCGAGGGCAGGCAATTCGAGGCCGATCTCACGCGCGTTTCATACCCGCCGCGGCGGAATCCGGCGAGCGATCCGTTCCAGTTCTACAGTCCGGCCAATTGGCGGCCGGAGGTCGATCGATTCCCGCTGCCGTGGTCGCCGCAACTGTCCTACCATGGATCGGAGGATCTCGTCTTTGCGCCGGGACTCGACGATAAGACGTCGCCCAACTATCACTCCTACGCATTCGTGTGGTGGTTGGAGGGGAAGCCGGAGAACGGGCGACGCGAAAGCTGGCGTACAGTCTTTTCATGGCGACGCCACTTTCTATAACCCGGCAGGCGAGTTGCTTACCCTGCACGGCGAGGTGAGCTTGCAGTTCTGCGCGAGCGCCAATCACACCGCGGGCGTCTTTATCCTGTCGCCGCAGCCGCCGCGAGACTCTGGCGCGACGATCTGGAAAGACCTGCGAGCCATCCGGGAATCGTTCCGCTGCGAAAGGAACGGAACCACGGATGAACACAGATAAACGCGGATAACACAAGACTGGCCCGCGCGACGGCGCTAGGTCTTATCTGTGTGTATCTGTGTGCATCTGTGGTTCCTCAGTGGATGGTTTCCAGGTACTGGCCGGTGCTGCCGTCCACGAAGATCGAGAAGTTGCTGGTGCCCGCCGACTCGCCCCAAATCACGCGCCAACTGACGTCCGGGAATTTGCTGTTGGATTCCAGCAAAAAGGTGATCGGCTTGCCTGGGTTCTTCTTTTCGTAGTCGGCGGCCTTCTTGAGCGCGGTTTGATAAACCTGATCGGAATCGAATTTGACGGCGGCGATGAGGAAAGGCTTCGCCGCGCCCGCGGAATAGCTCTGATCGAACCCGGCAAACACGCCCTTATGGAGATTGCCCTCGGACTCCACCACCGAGTAGGTGTAACTCTTGGCCTTGTTCTGACTGGCGGACAAGAAAATGGCTTGCCACGCGGCGGCCTTTCCGGGTTCGGCCTTGACCTCGGGCAGCAAAATGCTGGTGAGTCTGACGATCTGGATGTCGGCGGCCCAGCCGCGCGCGGCGACATACATCTGATGGAGGGCTTGCACGCCCGTAACGGGCTCGGCGGGTTTTTCTTCGGCCTTCTTTTGCGGCGCGGGTGTTTCAGTCGAACACCCGGCCAGCAACAGGAGCGCGGCAGCGGCGGAGAACAGTGTGAGCGTTTTCATGGGACCATCCTGCGAAGCCATATTCTAGCAAGGCTGTAGCGGGTTCCGCGCCGCCACGTGGGGCAGGACTCTAGTCCTGCGCGGGTCCTCCAGGACCCGCCCTTCCCGCAACGAAATCAGCTAGCCGCAGCTAGCCGGGCTTAAGCCCCGCGCGGGATAAATCCCGCCCCCCAAGGCTTCGGGGTTTTGCCCCACGGTTTGTGCGGATCGCTGGTAGTATAATGTGACTAACGAAAGGGGGGTGCTGCCATGCGGGTGAGCATCCGAATGCGAAGCTTCGCGGCGTTGGCGATCGGGATCGCCATCTCTTTCCAATCCGCGTGGGCGCAAAAGACGGGTGGACCGCCCTCCGCGGGTGGCGGAATGGGGTCGGGATCGGCCCACCTTCCTCCAAACATGAACGGGCAGGCGACCGGGCCGGTGTCCGGTACCCTGAACGGGAACATTTATCTGACCGGCAACGTGATGCTGGACGACGGCACGCCGCCTCCGGATCCGGTAACCATCGAACGGGTGTGCAATGGCTCGCCGCGGGCGCAAGCCTACACCGATCAAAAAGGGCGGTTCAGTTTTCAGATCGGCCAGACGGCCGGGGTGCTGCAGGACGCCAGCGAAGAGGCCTCCGGTTTGCCGGGCACACCGGGCGCTTCAACTGGTCTTTCCAGCGGTGTGGGCCCGGCGCAGTCAAAGCAGCCCGGCACCGAAGACTGGCTGCTTGTAAACTGCGACCTGCGCGCGGTGCTGTCCGGTTTTCGCTCGGATACAGTCAACCTGGGGGGACGGCGCCTCATGGACGATCCGAACGTAGGCACGATCATGCTGCACCGGTTGGCCAACGTGGAAGGATCGGCCATCAGCATGACCAGCTTGCAGGCTCCCAAGGAGGCCCGCCAGGCTTACAATAGGGCGCTGCAAGATCTGCGCAAGAACAAGCCGGCGGAAGCCGCCAAGGAGCTCCGCAAGGCGGTGGACATCTATCCCAATTATGCGGCGGCATGGTATGAACTGGGGCGGATTCAAGAGAATGACGACGCCGCGGAGGCGCGCAAATCCTTCGCGCGGGCCGTGGCGGCGGACGCCAAGTTCATCAGCCCGTATCTGCAGCTTGCCGAACTGGAGGCCAAAGCCGAGAACTGGGCGGCCCTGGCGGATACCACAGGCACGCTGCTGAAACTGGACCCGGTGGACTACCCGATGGCTTATTTCTGCAATGCCACGGCCAACCTGAACCTGGGCCGGATCGAGGCGGCGGAGAAGAGCGCGCGGGCTGGAGAAAAGCTGGATACGGCCCATCGCTGTCCGAGGCTGGAACAAGTGCTGGCCACGATTTTGGCGCGGAAAAAGGATTATGCGGGCGCCGCGGCGCACTTGCGCAGCTACCTTCTGCTGGCGCCGGATGCGCAGGACGCCGCGCGCACCAAGAGGGATCTGGCGGAGTTGGACCGGCTTTCCGGCGCCAACCAGCAGGCTAAGGCCGCGGCAGGTGGTTCTTGACTTTCGGCACTCCGGTCATTTATTCTAGCCATTCGTTTTGACCATGCGCCGTGGCGCCTCGACTATGCGAAAAAACTCGGCCGGCCATACGGATACCGTCGAGCGGTTCTTGGACTCGACCCTGGAGAGCGTGGATAACGCGGAAGAACTGGCGTTGCAGGAAGCCGAGAAAGCCGGCGTCCCCGAAGACGACCTGCACAAAATCGCCATGGCCGTGCGGGAATCCATGGTCAACGCCGTAGTGCATGGCAACCGGTATAACGCGCACAAGAAGGTGCACCTGTCGGTTTACAAAACTCCCGGGGAATTTGTGGTGCGGATCGCGGACCAGGGCGAGGGCTTCGATTACGACAGCCTGCCGGATCCGCTGGCGCAGGAAAACTTGCTGCGGCATTCCGGCCGGGGCATCTTTCTCATCAAGGCTTTCATGGACGACTTTCAGGTGCGCCGTCTGGAGCCCGCCGGCACGGAAGTAACTTTGGTGAAGCACCTGGTGTCGAAGTAAGAGACGATAGGGAATAGGCTCGGTTGCGAGCGAGGAGGCACATTTCAGTGAGTGTAAAGCTAAACACGAGACAGGTTGGCGACGTGAGCGTGGTGGATGTCGCCGGAAGGATCACGTTGGGCGAGGGGTCCAGCACGCTGCGCGACGCGTTGCGCGACATGGTTGGGAAGAACCAAAAGAAGATTCTGTTGAACCTCGGAGACGTCTCCTATATCGACAGTTCGGGGATCGGCGAGCTGGTATCCGGCTTCACCACGGTGACCAACCAGGGCGGCCAGCTCAAGCTGCTCAATTTGACCAAGCGGGTCAAGGATCTGTTGCAGATCACCAAGCTGTACACGGTCTTCGACGTGCATGACGACGAAGCCGCGGCCGTGCGAAGCTTCGCATAACACAAAACAGGAACCAGAACCACAGATGAACACAGATAAACACGGATAGGACCGAAACAGAGCCCGGCTTTGGTGAGTTTTATCTGCGTTGATCTGTGTCCATCTGTGGTTGCTATTCCGTGGCTGCTTGGTATGGCGCGATCTGGTCCGCGATCTTGTCCTTGTCCCCCACCACGACGATGGTCATTCTTGAAGGGACCAGGTAGGCTTCCGCCACGCGTCGGACGTCGGTGGGCGTGACCTCCATGACCTTCCGCACGTAAGTGGACAGGTAGACACGGTCGAGACCCTGCGAATCCACGAAGTGCAATTGCGCAATGATGGCATCCGGGCTGACGGTGTTGCGCAGTACGAAGATCCCCGCCAGATAGTTTTGAATGCCCTCCAATTCATCGGTGGACGGCGGATCGTTGCGCAGCCGGTCGATTTCGTAGAAGATCTCGTCCAGCGATGGCCCGGTCGCCTCGGTGGTCACGTCCGCGGATTGCAGCCAATACGCCAGATGCCGCCGGGTGCCGATCTGGCTGAACGGCGAATATGTGTAGCCCTTTTCTTCTCGAATATTGCTCGTAATCCGGGAGGCGAACGAGCCGCCCAGCAGCGAATCCATGACATCCAGCTTGATGTAATCCGGACTGGAAGGTTCGGCCACCGGCAGGCCGAGCAGGAGATTCGACTGGGCGGCGCCGGGACGGTCGATGCATTGAAACGAGCGCGTTTTCGCGGGATGCGCGGGCAGTTCGGGCGCGGGCGATCCCGTGGGCCAGCCGCCGAAGGCATCTTCTATCGCGCGGCGCAGATCGCCCTCCAGCTTCCCCGCGATATACAGATGCGCGCGCCCGGCCGCGAAGTTTTTCCGGTGGAACGCCTGCACGTCCGCAATGGCGTAGCCTTCCAGATCGCTCTCGGAGGGAAACATGCGGCCGTAAGGATGATCGGGAAAAAGAGTTTTGAGGAAACACTCCCGCGCCAGCGAATCGGGCTCGGATTTGGCGATCGAAAGTTCCCGGAGCAGGTCGGCCTTCAGCCTGGGCAATTCCGATGCAGGCAGCGACGCAGCGGTCAGCACGTCCGCCAGCAGCGCCACGAATTGCGGTCCGAAATCGGAGAGCACCGCACCGCCCACGGAGGTGAAATCGGAACCCGCATCGATTTCGAGCTGGCCGCCCATATCCGCGGCTTCGCGCGCGACCTGCTCGGCGGAGCGCGTGCGAGTGCCTTCCTTCATCAGATCGGCATTGAGCTTCGACAACCAAACTTGCCCCGCGGATTCGTCGATTGCGCCGGTGGCGACGAAAACACGCACGGCGACTTTTGGCACGATGCCGTAAGGCACGATGGTCGCCTGCATGCCGTTCGGCAGGGTGAAATCCGCAGTGGCGGGCAGATGGAAAGGTTTTGGCGGCGGCCCAAGCGGAGGGGCTTCCCTGGAGCCGGCGGATTCTTCGTTGGATATACCGGAGGTCATAAGTCACTCTTCCGAGGCGCCGGGCTCGATCAGCAGCACGGTACGGTTGGTTTTGCGCAGATACTCGCGGGCGGTACGCTGCAGCAGTTGCGGCGTCACTTGGCGAAACTCCGCTTCGAGGGAATCGATCCGGAAGGGGTCGTCGTCGAATAATGCGTAGCTGGCCATCAGGTCGGCGCGTCCGAAGCCGCCGAATTGCGAAAGCGTGTCGTACAGGCCCGACCGCATCTTGGTGACGCTGCGCTGCAGCAGGCTAGGGTCGACGGCCTTCGATTGCAGCCCGTCGACGACCGCATCGACCGCCGCCAGGATCTGTTCGGGCTTGACGCCGGCGTCATGGAAGAGCGAAGCGGTCCACAGCATGGGACCGTCGTAATCGAACATGTTGCCCAACTCGTTGATGGCGCCGGAAACGCCGCCGGTGAACCCATGCTTCTTGACCAACTCCTGGTAGAGGAGGCTATCGTCGCCTTGCACGAGCATCTGGTCGAGGAGACCCATGGCGAAGTATTCCGGCGAATTGCGCGGCGGCATGTGATATGAGAAGGCCAGCGCCGGGCGGTTCGCCAGCGGATCCGGGCGGGCAGCGGTCTTTTCCTCTTCCTGGCGCGGCTCGCTGAGGTCGGGCGGCGGCGGCAGATTGGCCGGAGCGATTCCGCTGAAATATTTCGCGACCATCGCCTTGGCGTCCCCGGGATCGAAATCGCCCACGATGGCCAGGGCCGCGTTGTTGGGCGCGTAATAGGTTTCGAAGAACGCTTGCACATCGGCCAAAGTGGCAGCCTGGATGTCTTTCAGCTCTCCGTAGAAATTGTGGGAGTTGTACCAGTTCGAGTTGGCATATTGCGGCATCCACAGCCAGGGGAAGCCGCCGTACGGCTGGTTGTGGATGTTCACCTCCACTTCATTGACGACCACGTCCTGCTGGTTTTTCAGGTTCTCCTCGGTGATGGCCAGACCCTTCATGCGGTCCGCCTCGGCCCACAGCGCGGTTTCGAGCTTGTTGGACGGGAGCAGCTCGAAGTAGTTGGTGAAATCGAAGCGCGTGGAGCCGTTGAGGACGCCTCCGTTCTGCTGCACCAGGCGGATGAATTCCATCTTGCCGAGGTTCCCGGATCCTTGGAACATCATGTGTTCGAACAGGTGCGCGAAGCCGGTGCGATCGCGGGGCTCGACGCGGAATCCGATGCGGTAATAGACGGCGGTGACGACCGTGGGCGCGGTGGAATCGGGCGAAAGGATCACGCGCAGACCGTTGGGCAGTTTGTAATAAGTGATAGGCACAGTGATGCCGTTGTGACGCTCTCAGTGGCTTACGGTAGCACGAAGGGGGCCATGGATTGCCGCGCCACACCAGAACAGTGCGCCAGGCGCGGCGGAATTCTCACCGAACTTGAGTCGCTTTTCCAATGAGACTCGATTCTGCATAAACTGGAGGGCCGGCAATTATGCTCGCCTCGGGAGATTGGCCATTTCAGTTGGGTAGCCCTCGTGGCGCACGCACTCGTGCGTGCCGTGTCGGCACTCCTGCCGACACAGGCGAGCTGCGCTCGCCCCTGGAGATTGGCCAGTTGGTGGGGCAGGCTCGCAGCCTGCGGCGGCCTCGTAGGCCGCCTGCCTCGAAGCTCTGCCTGGCTTCTTGCAGGGCCTTATGGGGCATAGGCCTGTCGGCAGAGTGCCGACACGGCACGCCGGGGGCGTGCGCCACGAGGGCTACCCGATTGAAATGGCCAATCTCCAGAGCCGGCTTTTAGCCGGCTCGAGCCGCCTCAAAAGGCGGCTGCGGCCAGGATTGGCCGCCCTCCAATCGAGCCCAGAGTACCAGGATTAGGAAAACTAAGCGACATGGGGCGAAACCGCCGCCCCAGCAAAATGCCAGACTCCGGCAGGCGGCGCATGGCGCCGCCCCACCGCGCTGCCACGACGCTCGTGATATGATGCGGACTGAGCGCATCGGACGCCGCCGTGTCCGCGGGAAGGGCTGAGCCCACCGACGCAGTTAGCATCGCCAGCTTCACGACGAATCTTCTTTTCGCCCGTCACGCGGACATCGGGCAACCACCAAAGGAGATCGTCAATGCCCCGTCCCTTACGTGTTCTACCGCGTCAGCCTAGCCTGGAGCAGTTGCGAAAACAAGCCAAGGATCTGCTCGCCGACTACCGCGCGGGCGATCCTGCCGCCACCGTGGAGGTGCAACAGTTCGAGCGGCATCCCGATCCCGCGGCGTTCGCCCTCCACGATGCGCAGCGGATACTCGCGCGCGCCTACAGCTACCAGAGCTGGGCCAAGCTCAAAGCCTTCGTGGACGGTGCGAATGTCGCCAATCTGGCGGAGGCCGTCCAATCCGGCGACGCGGTTCAGGCGCGGGCGCTGCTGCGCGCCAGGCCTGAACTGGCCACCATGGACATGGCCGGCGACAACGAGCACCAGGCGCTGCATTACGCGGTCCTACGGCGCGATGCGGCCATGGTCCGGCTGCTGATGGCGGCCGGCGCCAACGCCCGCAAAGGGATATACCCGCATCGCGACGCGACGTCGGCGGTCGTCCTGGCGCGGGATCGCGGGTATGGGGACGTCGCCGCGGCCATCGAGGAAGAGGAGCAGCACCGCCGCGAAGCCATGAGTTGTCCCAACGTCACGGTTTCGCCCGCACAGGAGCGCATCAACCGCGCCATTCGCGACGGCGATAACGCCGAGGCCATCCGTCTATTGGAGGCGGACGAATCCCTGATCCGCGCGTGCGATCGCGACGGTGGTACGCCCCTGCACGCCGCCGCCGCGGTTGGGAACGAAGAGATGGTGGGGTGGCTGCTCGGCAAACGAGCCAACCCGCGCAAGGAAGATTTGAGGGGATTCACGCCGATTGATCGCGCCGCGCTGGCGGCCGAAGGGTTTGCGGCGGTGGGGCGGTTGCTGCTGGCGCACGGCGCGGGTATGACCATTCGGGCGGCGGTGGCGCTGGCGGACACGGAGCGTATCCGGGAACTGGTGCTGGCCGATCCGGGGTTGTTGCGCGACATAAACTGGCGGACCGGCGGGCTGCTCACCCTGGCAGTACGGCACGGGAACACCGACATCGTCAGGCTGCTGCTCGACTTGGGCGCCGATGTGGATGAGCGGAACACGCTCGACGAGCTGGAAGAGCCGACTCCAAGCTGGGGCAGTCCGTTATGGTTCGCCGCGCGGGCCGGCCGGCGCGATATCGCGGAGTTGCTGCTCGACCGCGGCGCCGATCCGAACGCCAACGTCTACGCCTCCGGCTGGGCGATCGATCACGCGTACCGCCGCCGCGACGAGTCCATGAAACAGTTGTTGCTGGCGCGCGGAGCGAAGCCGCAGCCCTGGACCATCGCCATGGCGCACGATGCCGCCGCAGCCGGGCGTATGCTTGCGGCGGATGCGAGCGAGGAATTGGCGCGCGAACTGGTCTGGTCGGCAGCCTGTAACGGATGCCCGGCGATCGTCGAAATGGCGCTGCCGCGACTCGCGTGGCGGGCCAACGATCCGCGATGGCACTGGATACTGATCCAGCCGATTCGCAGCGTCGGCGACCGGCCGGACGGCGAGGATTACTTCACTTGCATGGCCTTGCTACTGAGGCATGGCATCGATCCGAATGTGACGCGCCGGGGCGAAACCCCCTTGCACTACACCGCCGCGGAAGCGGACGCAACGGAAGCACAACGCGTGCGCTTCGCGGCCATGTTGCTCGACCGCGGCGCCAGGCTCGACTTGCGGGACGAACTGCTGCTTTCCACACCGCTCGGCTGGGCGTGCCGCTGGGGGCGGAAGGAATTGGTCGAATTGCTGATCGCCCGCGGCGCGCCGGTAGATGAGCCGGATGCCGAGCCTTGGGCCACGCCCCTGGCTTGGGCGCAGAAGATGGGACACGCGGAGATCGCCGCTCTTCTTAGTACTTGAAGATGGCGTCCATCGCCAATTGAAACTGGCCCTGGCGGGTTCCATTGTCGTATGCCGGACGGTCGATAGCGCGGTCGAATCTGATTTCGGGACGCAGCAGAATGGTGCTACCCACCCAGTGTCCCCACATCAGCGTCGCCTCGGCGTAGCGGGTCTTGAAGCCCGTTCGTTGACCTTTCATGTCATCCAGGAAATCGGAGCGAATCGAAATGTAGTTTTTTGCGGAGAGCTGCTTTTCGACATAGTTGACCGCGGCCCACTCCGGCGCAAAGCAACGGATCTCGCCCGCGGCGCAGAACGCGCCGTTGGTGCCCTTCTCCGGCAAGATGGGACCCGAGACGCTGGGCACATCGCGCTCATACATGAACCACGCTTCGGTGGCCATATGCCATGTTGCGCTGAACTTGTGGTACCAGGTGTTATCGAACATCTGGAGATTGTTGTAGGCGTACCTGCCATTATTGATGCCGTTGATGCATGGATACACGTTGTCGTTGCCTTGATTGAAAGTGTAGCTGATGCAAGCCGTCGCGGACGGTCTCGCATCCGGGGTCCAGGGAGCCACGTCATGGCTCGCCGTGAGTCCCAACTGCACCAGCCAGCGGTCGTTGACTTTGACGGTGCCCAGGATGCCCGTATCGGTGAATGGGTCGATCGCATACAACAATGAATGCGTGTAGATGTAGTTATTGGGCGCCAGTTGCGCTTCGATGCCGGGAATCGAGATGAAGCGGCCCACGCGGATATTGAGTCCCTCGGCAACCTGGGGGATATACAAGTCCACGTATTCAAGCACCGGATCAAACCCGTATTCGCGGTGGTTGTCGAGCAACTGTCCGCTGAAATAGCCCAGGTTGGTGGTGAAACGATAACTGGTCCCGAACAATCCGCTGAGATGGAATCCCCAATCGAAGTGATCGGTTTGCACCGAGTCGGGAAGGCGTTCGACGTAGAGCACCGCTTGATCGAACTCGACCTTATTCGCGAAGATGTCATAGGCGGATGGATAGTTCGAATCGTGTGAGGTGCTGAGGTTGAAGCTGCCTTCAACCCAGCCGTAGACCTTGACTCTGCTTTGCTCCCAGGCTTGGCCATGCGAGCCGCCATAGAGAGCTTCCATGAGCGGGGGCACATTAGTGTCGGGCGCGCCGATTTCGGGCGATCCGCCGTAGGACCAGTCGGAGTTGGGGAAAGGCGGCGAGTTCAGCGGCGAGGGCAAAGTGCGGCGGGGAGGTTCAGGGCCGCTGCCGCCGGTTCCTTTCCAGTCTTGGATATAGGCTTGAGAAAGTCTTTTCAGAAATCCTTGGTGCGCGCCCAGCGTCAGATTCACGGTCAGATCCTGGCCGGCGGTCAGGTCCACTTCCGCCACCGGTGCATCAACGAAGCCGAGTTTCGCCGCTTTGAACTGGTAGTGACCCGGACTGAGGCCGTCCATCGTGAAAGATCCGTCCGCGGCACTCACGAATGCGTGATCGGTGCTGCCCTGCGAGCCGTGGGCGACGCCTTGAGCGCTCGCGACCGGCAGTCCGTCCGCGTCCCGAATCAAGCCATGCACGCGCCCCTGCACCTGGGCGGGAGCGCGCATGGCGAGCGAAAGGATGAAGATACCCGCGGTGATCGGTCGCGCGCGAACGAGGGGACAAGGGATCAAATGCCGATTCTCTCACAGTCGGACAGGCGGCGAAGTGCTTCGGGCGATTACTGTCCGGGTTACGCCGGGCAGGCTGTCACACTGGGCGGCTACGGGCTTCGTCGTGCGAAAAGCGATTGGCCGCCGTCCGCTCGCTGAGTCGCCTTTGCGCCGAGCCGTGTCTTTCTGTCCAGCGGCTTCCGGCTTTTTTCTCATATGAGTGAGAAACCAATGGTGGCAATGCACGTGCTCTATTTCCCAATCGCGAATGAAGACATGTCAGAGACTATCCGCACTGTTGCTCGTTATGTCTGCCGCCGGGCCGTCAACGGCAAACCAGATCCTGCTGCGATATGCGGACATCGGCGACCAAGGCTTCGTGAGCGCACTCGCGGCGGACAAAACGGGCGATCTCTATGTCGTTTCCAACATCACGGATGAGGCTGGCCGCGGCTCGATCCGGGTGAACAAGCTGGACCCCTCCGGCAACGCACTCGCAACCTTCGATTTCGGCGGGAGCGGATATCAACAGCCAATAGCCGCCGCAACCGATGGCCAGGGAAATCTGGTCATAGTCGGCACCGCCGATGCGACCGGGTTCCCCATAGTAGCGCCCCTATTCCCCTCGGCGACCGGCACTTCGGCCTTTATCGTAAAGATCGATTCACAACTCCAGGGGATCGTGTTTTCGACCCTGTTGGGCAATCAGTCAAATGCCAATGCCGTGACCCTCGACGCAACCGGAAACATCTACCTGGTTGGATCCACCACTTCACCGAGCTTTCCAATTACGCTGGGTGCGTATCACACGCAAGCAGCCGGCGCATTTGTGGTGGAAATCTCCCCGAACGGCGACGATCTTTTGTTGTCTACCCAGTTCGGCGGCAGCGCGGTGACCTGCGTCGGCGGCAGCGCTTGCATCGGCGTCGTGGCTCATACGAGCGCTACCGCCGTGGCGGTCGATTCCGCGGGCGGCATCGTGTTCGCCGGTAACACCACCGCCGTGGATCTACCTGTTACTCCGGGAGCGCTTGGCCCAATCTGCACATGTTTGTATGATGCCGGGTCCGGCTTTATCGCGAAACTTTCACCCGGCGGCGGTCAACTGGCATGGTCGACCTTCTTGAATGCCACGTCCGCCAGGATTTCGCCGGCATCCTTGGGGATCGCGGCCCTGGCGCTGGACGCCGCCGGCAATGTGCTGGTGGGCGGAGGCGCCCCGGGTTTTCAAACCACGGCCGCCACACCCGAGCCGGTTTTGCCGGGTGGGGCGCAATACGGCGGATTCCTAGCCAAACTGAACGCTTCCGGCACGCAGTTGATCTGGTCCACCTATATGGGCGGCGACCTGTCGGGATTGGGGATCACAGCGCAAGTTGCCGGTATTGCGGTGAACGCCGGTGGTCAAGTGGCCTTCACTGGTAATTCGGATCCAGGCCTGCTGCCGGCGTTTCCCGGTGTCGCCGGTTTTGGTAACACATACGCCGGGTGGTTGTCGGCCGACGGATCGGCCTTGCAGGCGCTCTACGTAGGACCGGACAACGCCACCGGGCAAGCGCTGGTGGTGACGCCGTCGGGAAACATGGCGACGGCCGGACAGGTTGGGTCTGTATGGATCGAAACCCCCGGCGTGGGGCCCTCGCTGTTCGGTACAGGCAATGCGGCGAGCGGGCCTGTTTCGGGCCTGGTGGCCCCGTATGAGCTGATCTCGCTTTACGGCGCCGCGCTGGGGCCGGAAACACCCTTGACCGGCGAGGTCGCCAATGACGCCTTCACGTCATCGCTGGGCGGGTATACCGTGACTTTCGATGGCATACCGGCGCCGCTGCTCTATTTAGGTCCCACGCAAATCAATGCTATCGTTCCCTCCGAGATTCGCGGACAGGATTTCACGCACCTGCAGATTCTTACGCCAACTGGAACTGTCGATGGACCCACTTTGGCACTCCGGCAGGCTCAGCCTTATATCTTCCAGAACAGTGCCACGGGTCTTAGTGCCGCTCTCAACCAGGACGGCACCTTGAACTCGCAGCAGAACCCCGCCAAGCTGGGGTCCATCGTGACCGTTTTCGGAACGGGAGGAGAACCCATGTACTTGGGCGACGGAGAGATAGTGCCGCCGGGTCCGGCCGCCGGATTCAACGTACCGGTATCCATTCTCGCTGGCGGGCTTGACTCCCTGGAAGTGGACTATGCGGGTGACGCCCCGGGACTGGTTGCCGGAGTGATGCAAATAAATTTCCGCCTGCCAGCCTCGCTGAGTCCCCTTCAGACGTTCTGGTTCCAAGTGGAAGTCGGGAGCACTCTTGGCGGTATAGGCACAATAGCCGTGGCGCCCTGAGTACAGAGCGAAGCGCCGCTCGGCAAGCAGAAGTGGGGGCGTCCGCCCCGCTTACCGTTTGCTTGCTCGAAGGGTGTTCCCGGCTTCCTCAGCACTCGAAGCCTGGCGGCCGGTTCCTGGCAGGCGAAGCCGCCGACCCCACCGGATGGCCCGCTCCGCAAGCAGCGCCAAAACGATCGACCCGTAGAGCAGCGGCTTTCGTACATCCGATTTCACCAGCCAGTAGTAATGCACCACGCCCGCACACGCACTGACATACACCAATCTGTGGAGCATCTGCCAGCGCCGGCCGCCCAAACGCCGGATCCAACCGGCGGTGGATGTCAGCGCCAGCGGTGCCATCGCCATAAAGCCGAGAAAGCCCACGGTAATGAAGGGACGCTTCCACACATCCTTGACGATTTCGTGGAAGTCGAAAAACTTATCCAGCCACAGGTAAGTGGTGAAGTGCAGGCATCCGTAGAAGAATGCGAACAGCCCCAGCATGCGCCGAAACCGAATCAACTCCGGCAAACCCAGCAGGCGCCGCAGCGGGGACACGGCCAGCGTAATGGCCAGAAAGCGCAGCGTCCAGTCACCGGTCGCATGCGTAATGAATTCGATGGGGTTCGCGCCCAAGTCCTGATGGAAGGCCTTCCACCCCAGCAACAGCGCAGGGACCAGACAGAGGAGGAAGACGGGGATCTTCAGCCAGCGGTGGGAGAGGAGGCGCTTCCAAGGCATGCCGCGGCTCAGTAGTTCTTGCGCAGATCCATCCCGGTGTAGAGGCTGGCAACCTGATCGCCGTAGCCGTTAAACATTAAAGTCTTGCGCTTGCCGAATTCGCCCAGGCGGCGTTCGCTGGCCTGGCTCCAGCGGGGATGGTCGACGGTCGGGTTCACATTCGAATAGAAACCATACTCACGCGCGTTGCTGAGGTTCCACGTAGTGTTCGGCTCCTTCTCGACGAACTTGATTTTCACGATGGACTTGATGCTCTTGAAACCGTACTTCCACGGCACCACCAGGCGGACCGGAGCGCCATCCTGGTTCGGCAGCACCTGGCCATACATGCCGAAGCATAGAAGCGCGAGAGGGTGCATGGCTTCGTCCATGCGCAAGCCCTCCACGTAAGGGAAGCCGATACCGGCGGAACGCTCGGAGAGCATGTGCTTGGAGTCGTAGAGGCTCTGGAAAGCGACAAATTTAGCCTTCGCGGTAGGCTCGACCGCTTTGATCAACACATTCAGTGGAAATCCGATCCATGGGACAACGATGGACCATGCCTCGACGCAGCGATGCCGGTAAATGCGTTCTTCGAGAGGCGCCATTTTCATCACGGCGTCCAGATCGAAAACCCGGGGCTTCGAAACCGCGCCCTCCACGGCGATGTTCCAGGGCGAGGTCTTCAGGCTTCCGGCGTTCTTGGATGGCTCGTCTTTGCCCGTGCCAAATTCGTAAAAATTGTTGTAGCTGGCAACGTCCACGAACGGCGTCGGCTTTTCATCGGTGCTGAAGGGACCCTTAATGGCGGACAGTTTGGCGGCGGCCTTAGCGCGGGTTGCGAACAGGGTCGCGCCCGCCAGCGGGATGCCAGCCAGGAATCTCCGGCGGTTCACATATGCATTCTGGGGCGTAACCTCTGAGTAGCGGATATCAGCCCCTCTTTTGACCAGCATCTCTTTCAATTATAGAAGACTCACTGGGGTGGGTTTATTCCAGTCGCGCGACACGTAACATCTCTGCCACGCTCCAGGCCTGCGCGATGCAGCCGCCGGGCCGGTGCGGCGGGTCGCCATCGAAGACTTCGGGAAGCTGGCCGCAACCCTCGTCAGTGGCGTAGCGCTGCAACTCACCCAGGCAGTCCGGGGCCTGCCCATACACAAGCCGGTATGCCTCGACAAAGGGCCCTATTAACCAGGGCCAGACGGTGCCTTGGTGATAGGCGCTGTCGCGGCTGGCGGGATCGCCTTCGTAGCGGCCGCGATAATGCGGATCGCTGGGGGCCAGCGTGCGCAGACCGTACGGGGTCAATAGATGCCGCGCGACAGTGTCCACCACGGCTTTGGCTTTCTCGGGCGGAAGCATCTTGTGAAACAGGCTTACGGCGAAGATCTGATTGGGCCGGATGGAGGCGTCGCGCATATCTCCATCGACCACGTCGAAGAGGCACTGCGCTGCCTCGTTCCAGAACAACGGCGCAAAGCTGTCGCGGGCGCGATCGGCAAGTTCGCCGTAGTGGCCGCTGTCCGCATCGTGACCGAACCGCCGCGCCAGATCCTCCATCACGCGCATCGCGTGATACCAGAGGGCCTGGATTTCGACCGGCTTACCGATGCGCGGCGTCACCACCCAATCGCCGATCTTGGCATCCATCCAAGTCAACTGTACGCCTGGTTCGCCCGCATGCAGCAGTCCGTCTGTGTCGGTATGGATGCCGTATCGCGTGCCGCGTTCGTGCCAGGCAACGATATCGGAGAGTACGGCATAGAGATTAGCGCGCACGAAATCGTAATCCTCGGTGCAGGCCGCGAGCGCCCGCACGGCTTCGAAGAACCATAGCGTGGCGTCGACGGTGTTGTATTCCGGCGCTTCTCCCGCGTCGGGAAAGCGGTTGGGCAGCATCCCACGATCCACATAGGAGGCGAACGCCAGCAGAATGCTTTTCGCGATATCGTAGCGTCCAGTCGCCAGCGTCAAGCCGGGAAGGGCGATCATGGTGTCGCGTCCCCAATCGCCGAACCAGTGATAGCCGGCGATTACGCTGGCCTGGCTGCCGCGCTGCACGACGAATTGATCGGCGGCGCGGGCCGAGGGCGCGTCACGCGAGGGCGCCGGGGCGGTCACGTGGGTCGGCCGCGGTTCCGTCGAAGCCGCCACCGAGGCGGAAGCGTCGCGATGCAGGTCGAAGACCAGAACGAGTGGGTTAAACAGGTCCTCGCGGAAATCCAGGCCGCGCTCGCGCTCGCGATCGTATTCAAAATTGCGGAACCAAGATCCAGCCGGCTGAATGTCCGCGCCGGAATGGTACAGGTACAGCGATGGCAGCCCGGCGTACGGGGTCATCTTCACGGAGTTGGCGCCGCTTTCGAAGCGCGGGTCCAACGCGCCATTCTCGTGGGTCGTGGCATGGTGATCGCGGAAGGCGACGAGCGGCCGCAACTCCAGCGTGCAGCTTGAGGGGACCGCGCCCCCGCGTGCGCGCAGTTGGTACTGAATGACCGTCGTATTTTCGCCATGCACCATGAAGACCGACTTTTCGATCTCGATCCCTTCGACTTCGTAGACGAAGACAGGGAAGGGGACCTGCCGGAATTCTTTCAAATACAGATAGCCTTGGGGATGGACCACACCCGGATAGCGGTTCGCCGAAAGCTCGTACTCGCGCCCTTCGATAACCAGCGTCTCCTCAAACTTGGACAGCAGCAGCATGCGTCCCACGGGAGGCTTGGTGGCTGCGATCAACAGTCCGTGATAGCGGCGCGTGTTCAGGCCGGCGATGGTGGATGACGCGTAGCCGCCGAGGCCGTTGGTCTCCAGCCATTCGCGGCGGATTGCGATGTCGAGGGTCATAAGAGAGCAACAACAGATAGACACAGATGCACACAGATGAAAACCGCTTTATCCGTGTGCATCTGTGTCCATCCGTGGTTGCTTTTGCTTCTAAATGTCCAGGCCGTATACGGGGATCGCGGCGCCCGTGATTTCCGCTCCCGCGTCGGAGACCAGAAAAGCGGCAATGCGCGCCACGTGCTCCGTCTGCACCCACTTTGAGAAATCTGCGTCCGGGTTAGACTTGCGATTGGCTTCCGTATTCATAGTGCCGGGCAGGATCGTATTCGCGGTGATGCCGGCGTCGTTGTTTTCGAGCGCCGCGGTGCGGATTAGCGCCACCAGCGCGGCCTTCGAAGTATTGTAGGCGCTCAGATTCGCGGCCGGCTCGACGGCCTGGCGGCTGGAAATCGCCACGATGCGCCCGCGGCCAGCCTGGCGCATGGGCGGAATCACGGCTCGCAGCATGTTAAACGCCGCGCGCAGGTTCAGGTTCATCATCAGGTCCCAGGTCTCGTCGCTGGTTTCGGGGATGGGCTGGCCGCCGGCGAACCCGCCCATCACGTGCACCAGCGCGTCGATCTTCCCGAAGCGGCCCAGAGTGGCATGCACAAGCTGACGCGCCGACTCCGCGACCGTCAGATCCGCCGGTAGCGCCGTGAAGCGGGGGCTGGAAAAATCGGAATCCTGGATGGTCATGGAAGAACCAGCCACCATGGCGCCCGCTGCCAGAAACGCCTGCGTAACGGACGTTCCGAGGCCGCCTTTGGCGCCGGTGATCAGGATCACTCGGTTGTCGAACTCATTCATGGCTTCGCTCCGCCCGGTACCGGGTACATCGCGGCTCCCCAGACCCGGCCGTTACCGCCCTCCTGGACGAAAGCGATCAAGCGGGAGCCGCCCGGCGCTTTGGCGGCGCGGATGGGAACCTGTTTCTTGAACATCTCGTGACCGCCGATGCTTCCCACCCGCTGAATGTCCCGAACGATAGAAACGTGATGCAGCGTGCGGCCGCGATTTTCGCCGCGCAGGACAGCCGAGGTTCCACTGTCGACGGCGTACGCCAGGTAGACGTTTGCCTTGTGGACCTTGCCCTCCGGCAGAGGATCTGCCTCGATCGTCACGGCCGCATCGCCGTCCGACGCGGCGCGAATCCGGATTCCGACCTTCTGCTCCGTGATCGCCTGCCGGATTACCGATTGTACTTTCCGGGCATCGCTGCCGTTGCACTCAGCGCTGCCGTCCACCACCATCTGCGGCGTATAGGGTTCGTCGCGGCCGAGACGCCGCACATAGTCCACTTGACGAGCGGTGAATGAGGCAGAGGAAAACGGATCGGTCCAGCCGTCATGGTTCCAGTAATCCACGTGCTCGCTCAGCACGATGATCTGGGCGCCGGCGATGGGTTGGTCGCGGTCCAGCTTTTCGAGCAGGGCGTCGGCGGGCGGGCAACTCGAGCAGCCCTCCGATGTAAACAGCTCGACCAGCACGGGCTGGCGCTGGGTCATGGTGTGGTCCTCCGGGCCGGCGGTGATCGGTGCAGCTAGAATTGTGGCGGCCAGGGCCAGCCGGAGCCATCCTGTTGGCATGTGCATCCCTCCTATATTTCAATTCTCGCGCACTCCGGCGGCGTGGAAAGCACTTGGCGGCAGCCCGTCGAGCCGCTGAAGGGCGTATTTGTACCTAAAGCCACTGAAGAGTTCTGCCGATATGACTGTTGGGCAAGAAACGTGCCTGCACGTGGATTGGCGAATGGACGACATACGCGAGAAAGGAGCGGCATGTCCTGGAGGCTTTCTGGTGGCTCAAAACCACCATTACATGGTATCCTTAAAGCGTTTCTCGGGAGGGCGAACGGAGTGTCCGACGAACCTAACAAAGCCATGGCCGTTACTGTGGGCGGCATGACACACTTTGGTAAGCCAATTGCCCAGGAAGACCAGGAACTTCTGGATAGAGCCGTTGAGTGCTTTGGCGACTTGGATAAGGCTCTTGACTGGCTGCAGTCGCCGAATGTCGCTCTTAGGGGCTTGGCCCCGGTTCGGGTCGCGGCGGATCCCAAAAGCCGCCAAGCGGTACTTGACGAGTTGGGCCGGATCGAGCACGGCATCTTTGCCTGAATGATCACTGCCTGGCGACTCTGCAACAAGCGTTTTGCGGAACCCACGGGTGAAGGTGCGTGCCTCTATGGCGGTCGTTGGAATCCAAAGGGTTACGCGATCGTTTACTCGGCGGAATGCCTCCCGCTAGCGACCTTGGAAGCGTTGGTTCGAATGCCCCGGCGGCCGAACGATCAAGTTTACATCGCATTGAGTTTCGAAGACGCGCTCGTCAAGGAAGTGGAAGCCTTGTACTCATTACCGGCCGACCGGAAACAGGATCAACCGGCCACGCAAACGATTGGCGCAAGATGGGTGGACGATGGCTTATGCGCGGTGTTATCGGTTCCGTCAGCCATGGTCTCCATCGCCAGGAACTACCTGCTCAACGCCAAGCATCCCGCATTTCCCTCCGTGTCGTCTTCCGGCACAACCGCTTACAACTTTGACGACAGGCTTCTGCATCCGGTACCTGCCGGCTCGTGAAAAGGCGGCCTGAGAGGCCGCCGGCAGGCCACGGGCCTGCGCCACGCGGGCTACGCGAGCGTGACCTTCTCTCCGGTGCGGCAGGAGCGGTAGATCGCGTCCACGATTTCAAGCGCCTGCACGCCGTCCTCGCCGGATACCAACGGCTGACGCCCGGTGCGGATGGCCTCGCCGAAATCCAGGAACTGCCGCTCGAAAGGCTCCAGCGAAATAGCCATGGGGTCGGACGATCCCGACGCGGCATCCTGCGCCAACGGCGGCGGATCGCCGGTGTCGTCTTGCACATCCCAGGCCGTCAGCTTGTCGCCGGAGATAATGGCGGTGCCCTTCGTGCCGTGAAATTCGGTGCGCTCCGTGTATCCGGGCCAGAAGGCGGTGGCGGCCTGGATCACGCCAGTGGCGCCCGAGGCGAAGCGCAGCACCGCGTTCACCACATCCTCCGACTCGATCTTGTGCAGCGCGCCAAGCTGCCACACGGCATACAACTCGCGCACCGGGCCGGCCAGCCACCGCAGGATATCGACCTGGTGAATGGCCTGGTTGATCAGCGCGCCGCCGCCTTCGGTCCGCCAACTGCCCTTAATCGGCCGCGCGTAGTATTCCGGCGACCGGTACCACTTTACGTAACAGTCGCATTCCAGCAGCTTGCCCAGGCGCCCGGCGGCGATGGCCCGCCGCAGGAACTGGCTTGAATCGTCAAAACGGTGCTGGCTCACCACCCCCAACCGGATGCCCGCGCGGCGCGCTGTTTCCACCATGGCGCGCGCGGTTTCGATGTTAGTGGAGATGGGTTTCTGCACTTGAATATGCTTGCCCGCCTGCGCGCAAACCTCCAGAGCCTGCATGCGGAAATCGGGAAACGTGCAGACGTCCACGTAGTCCACGCGCGGGTGCCGGCAAACTGCCTCGTAGGAGTCCACGAACTCTGCGCCGTATTGCGCGGCGAACCGCCGCCCGGACTCGGTATGGATGTCCGTGCACACGGTCAATTCGTAACCGATATTCCGGTAGGCCTCGGCGTGCTTGTGCGAGATGGCGCCGGTTCCAATCATGCCGACTCTCATACGGATCTCTCCCGCAGGCCATTGTACCCATATACAATGAGGGATCGTCATGATGCATGCTTTGTGGCGCCGCCGGCCAACCCGCGCGGTTCGATGGGGAAGTGTGGCGGCGCTCCTCACTCTCCTATACGCGCCGGCCTGCAAGAAATCCGCACCCGCCAATGTGGCCGCCACCGTGAACAATCGCGCCATCGGTTATGCGGAGATGGAGAGGACCTATCAGCAGTCGCAGCTTGCGACGCCCGGCCAATCCGAAGAGCAGACCATGGCGCAAAAGCTGGAAGTGCTGCGCGGTTTGATCGATAGCGAGATCATGTTGCAGCGCGCCGAAAAACAAGGCCTGCTGGCCGGCGATGCGGACGTGGAGGCTAAGCTGACCGAGCTGAAAGCCCCCTGGACCAAGGAGCAGTTCGAGCAGCAGCTTCGCGACAACAAGATGAGCTTGGACGATCTGAAGTCCAAGATCCGCCGCGACCTGAGCATTCAGAAGCTGATCAACAAGGACATCACTTCCCACATCGTGATCACCGACGCCGACGTCACTGCTTTCTATAACGCCAACAAGGCCAACTTCAACCTGGCTGAGCCGCGCGTGCACATGGCGCAGATTCTGGTGACCCCCAATCCGGAGCCGAGCGCCGGCAACCTGAAAAACAGCAAGGCGCAAGACGAAGCCCAGGCCTCGCGCAAAATTCGCGAGATTCAGGAGCGGCTGCAGCGCGGAGAAGATTTCGGCCTGGTGGCGCACAGCTACTCCGAAGACCCTAACTCGGCTCCCAACGGCGGCGATTTGGGGTTCATCCCGGAGTCCGCTTTGGAGAAAGCCAACGTGGAACTGCGCAAGATGGTGATGTCGCTGGCGCCCGGCGCGATCAGCCCCATCGTCAAAACGCAAGAGGGCTACCGGATCTTCAAAATCATCTCGAAGGAATCGGCGGGCCAGCGTGAGCTCAACGATCCGCGCGTGCAGCAGAGTATTCGCGAGACGCTGCTGAACCGCAAAGACCAGTTGCTGAAGAATGCCTATTACGAGGTGGCGCGCAACGAGGCGAATGTGGTCAATTACCTGGCCAAGAGTGTGGCGGAGAGCGCCGGCAAGCCGGGGAAGTAGGATCGACTCCGAGACCGGGAGATATGGGTGCCGCATGCTCGCCGAACGCCTACCAGGTTGCGGAAAAGCGTCAAGGACCGCTTGCTAACGCGCGCGGCTCGGAATTGTGCGCGGGTGCCTGCCGCGACTTACCGGGCCGCGACTTACCGAGCCGCGACCGTGAGGGAGCGGTCTGGTGGACCTTTTTCTTCGCAACTGCTAGCCACAGTAATGCGGCGCAAAGCGAGAAACTTGCCCGGCTAGTCTAGTTATAGTTAGGCCGGCGCGTTTGCCCCCCCGCCACCATCGCCCGCGGGGAACTCCGGCGGCTGTACCTGAAAGGCGAGTGTGTATGCTTGATCCAGTCCATCCGCCACTAGCTTCATCGCGCCCATCACGCGCGGAGTGTGGTATCCGGCCGGCAGCCCCTTCGCATCCTGCGGGGGCGAGATCGCAGCCCGCACAAACATGCGGAGCCGATCTGTGGTCGCTAGAAACGATGCGAGCCCATCCTTGCCGCCGTCTATCAGCAGGTTTCGCAATTCGCCGGACGCGGAGCGGTACACCCAGTCCAGTAGCTCGGCCACGAAGAGGCCCGACATATCAGGGCGGAACGTGTAGGGCACGCTGCGCTGCATCCTCGGGTCGGGAACGAAAACCGTCAGGCCGGCAAAGTCGAGTTGAGCGACTTGCCGCTCCGCGGCGCCTACAAAAACGGAATCCATGGCGTAATTGGCGTCTTGAACCCCCTGCGCTACCGCGTCCAGCGCCCGCGCGATCAACACCAGTTGGGTACCGAAGAACGGTTGCCTTTCCGTCATGCCGCCGCTGGCGCGGATGAAGAAACTCCTGTTATAGTCCCAGCTCTGCTTCAGACCGATCCAATAGTCGACAAGAATAAGATAGTTAGTCAGGTTCTGCTCGTCCTCGACAGTTGTGACATACCTACGTTCCAGGCCAAATCTGCGCCTGAGGAGACCCAGACTCCCACTTCTTGCGATACCTTCCGCGTTGGCCGGGCTTCCCGCACCAAGGATCGACTCGAACAGTTGGTCGACACGCGGAACGCGCGGACCGCCCACCACCCCTAACTCGTTGACCAGCGCAGTGAATTGGGTGCGCACTATGGCTTGGACTGCGGCTAGATCCTCGGCCCCGACGTCAGGAATCAGCGGATAGAGGCCTTCCAACAGTGGCAGGGACTGGTCAAGTGCGACCTTGGCACGGATGTGGATGCTCGCCTGCCCCCCGGTTAAGGCGCCGAAATCCGTCTGAGCCGAGTAGCTTCGCGGGGTCCACCCGACCGGCGGTGACTTCAACTGTGACGCCGTTGCGCGCACTCCCCGCGCGACATCCAGGAAGGCCTCATCCATATTGGGCCAGGTGCTAACAGGCTTCCCATCCCTTGGCAGCGCCTGCAATTTCCCGAACGGCGTGTTGTGCCAGTCCACTGGCCGGAGGACAATTGGGATGACCGTGGCATCGCCGGCATGGTGCCGTTCGAGGGCGCGCGTCATCTCCTTCCTCCAAGAATACTCCGACGCAATGAAATCCGGACTCACCAACAGGAGAATGATGCCGGCATGGTTCAATTGATCGCTGATCTCACCTTCAAATTCCGAGCCGGCCGCGATCCGATGATCGTGCCAAGGTGTGATGATACCTTCGCGCTCCAGCGGCTTCAAGTGTTTAGCCAACTGGTCGCGGAGGACTTCATCGGCGTGGGAATATGACATGAAGACGTCGATGGGTCCGGCATTGGAGCGCATTTCAGATGACATGTTGTCCTTTCCAGCGAGCGCCACGCCGCCAACGGCTTTTAGTCCGCGGCAGGAGGCGTTCCGGAGATGGGGTACCCCTGCGCCACAAAACGCCATCCGCCTTCGGCCCAATACCCATTGCCTTAGATGGGCCTTAGATGCGATTATCTCTCACTTTAACTAGACTGGACCAAGGCATTCCGGCGCATCGAAGAAGTTGCGGCCTGATGCTATACGGCGGTAGAGTGATCCATATGTTCCGCGGCCGGTTCCCGTTGGCTGTCGCACTCGTGCCTCTTTGCGCGGCTGGCGCGGCGCAATCCCCAACGGCCGATGCGCCGAAGCCGGACCCGATCGCCTACCTGAACCGCGCGCTCGATGAGATGCAAGCGCGCGCCCTGCGCCGGGGAACCGTAGACTGGCCCCACGTTCGAGCCGAGGCCCTCGCGCGCGCGGCGCATGCCAACACTGCGGCGGACACTTACGACGCGATTCGCTTCGCGCTGGCGAGCCTGGGAGACCACCACAGCTCGTTTCATCCGGCGCCGGCGATTGCGAGGCTCGAGTCACAGCGCCAGCCCCGACAAACCGTCGCGCCATCCAGTCCGTTCATCGGGAGGTACGAACCGGATGGACGGCTCGCCACGCTGGGCGGGGGGATTTTCGCCATCGTGGTGGTAACCAAATGCTTTCCGGAAAACGACCGCCAGTTCGTCGCCTATGAAACGAAGCTGCAAGGGCTCGTGGCGGACCTGGACCGCTCGCATCCCTCCGGCTGGGTGGTCGATCTGCGCGGCAACGTGGGCGGCAACATGTGGCCGATGCTGACCGGAATCGGGCCGCTGCTCGGCGAAGGCGATCGGCTTGGTGAGTTCTTTAACACCGGCGGGCACTCCGTCTGGCGATACCGGGACGGCGTGGCCTCCGAGGTTGGCGACGATGGGAAGGCAGATCCATATCCGCCGGTGGCCGGTTCACCGTACAAGGTGGTGGGTACGCCGCACGTGGCGGTGCTGATCGACGGTGGGACAGGAAGCTCCGGAGAGGCGGTGGCGATCGCACTTCGCGGCCGTCCCAACACGCGGTTCTTCGGGGAGCACACGCAAGGCGCTTCCACCGTCAACGAAGTGTTCGCGCTTTCCGATGGCGCGGCAATGTGGCTGACTATAGGTGTCGATGCAGACCGCACGGGGAAGCAGTACATCGACGGCTTCGCCCCGGACGAAGCGATCCGGGGCGGCGACAAAGCCCTGCCGGATGCTCAGGACCCTGTGTTACAGGCAGCCTTGCGATGGCTGAGCGCCCTGCTGCGTAACCAAACAAAACCACCAGCCACCAGCCACTAACCACCAGCCACCGCGGCCGAAGGCCGCTATGCCGGATAGCGCCCTTCGATGTACCCGCTCAATTGATCGATGGCGTGCGCCTGCGTCGAAATAATCGACCGCACCACGTCGCCGATCGAGATCATTCCCACCAGGGCATCCCCCTCCATCACCGGCAAGTGCCGGATGCGGTGCGCCGTGATCACACGCATGCAATCCTCCACCGAGTGATCCGGCGAAACGGTGTAGACGGGGCTGGTCATGATCTCCTTCACTTGCATCTCGTGGGAATGTTTCCCCTTCAAGATGACCTTGCGTGCGTAGTCCCGCTCGGAGACGATGCCGGCCAATTTGCCGCCCGAAAGCACCAACAAGGCGCCCACGCTCTTGTCGGCCATCATGGCGACAGCTTCGTATACGGTAGAGTCCGGCGTCAGCCAAAAGATGTCCGACCCTTTGTGCCGCAGCATCGAACGGACGGTTTCCATAACAGTATCCCCTTGTCTGATTAATCTGTCAGAGTTCGGGGCGGGTGTCAACTCTTGTTTGGCCGGGCGGGACGCCTAATCGTTCGTCAGCCCGCGAAAATCCCACACGTACTTCCAGGTGGCCTCTCCGCCAAGACCCAGTCCCGGCGCGCTGAAGGGCTGGGACGGCGCCTGGTTAGGGGTCTGGGTGACGATGATTTCCACGCTGCCGTAGGGAATCGGCGTACACACCGCCGCAAGTATTGGTAAAGAACAATCGTCGGGGTAAGCGCCATAGCTTGACAGGACATAAAGTTGTCCATCCCCGGCACTCGCCGACGCGACCGCCTGGAAAGTGTTCCCGACGATCAACTGAACCATGACCATGCTCCGGTCGTCGCCGCCCGACCACGTGAAATTGTATCCAGGCTCACATTCACTAAAAGCTGGTAATCAATGGCGGTCTCGGTGGAGGTTGCCAGATCCTGCCCTTTGATGGCAACCAACACCTGCGGGGCAATCGAAGTGAGAGCCCTATTGCTGGCATTTTGCACACCGCCCGGTCCAATCACCGGCGCTTGTGCGAATGCGCCTCGCGTGGCGGCCAACAGCGCAATGGTAGCTATCCGATTCAATCGGACGGCTAATTCGTCAGCCCGCGAAAGTCCCACACATACTTCCAGGTGCTCTCGCCGCCGAAACCCAGTCCCGGCGCGCTGAACGCTTGGGATGGCGCGTTAAAGGGCGTTTGCGTAATAATTGCCTCCACGCTGCCTTCCGGCATTAAGGTGCACTGGTCGTAATCGTAATTGAGCAGGGCGTTATCGCCGCAGAGAAGAGGATAGGCGCCATAGCTCTCCGGAACCGAGATGTTCCCGGGCCCGCCATACGACGAAGCCACCGCTTGGAAGCGATTCCCAACGATGAACTGAACTGTGACTATGCTCCGGTTGTCGCCGCCTGTCCATGTGAAAGTGTACTGCCCCTGGCAGGGGAAAATGGGGTGGACGTTGAAGATCTGGCATGGGCTTTCGAGTTGCGTGCCCGGCTGCAGGCTGCTGGTCTCGAAGTTCGACGCGATCGTGGCGATCCCCATGATCGGCGCGGGGATGCTGGCGTTGGCAGTGAAGGCGCCCACCTGGCTGCCGCCCTGTCCGGCAACCTGATAAGTGCCGCCCTGCAACGTTCCGGGCGCCAGTGCTGCGCTGTAGGTCAAACGTCCATCTTGGGTGGAAGGCTCCAGCGCGACCGGGTTGAGGCCCGGACCCGAAACCGTCAATGCGCCGGCGTCGAGCGTGTTCGGCAGCGACGCGTTGCAGGCCGGCAGCGGCCCAGCGAAAGCGCCGTATACCGCGTTGTTCGGCGGACTGGACGCCGGCGGAGGAAATGGACCCGGCTGCGCAAAACCAAGTCCTTCCGACTGGATAAACTGGGCGGTGACGGCTTCGCTCGCGGATGTACCTCCCACGTCGCTGACGGTGCTGTTCTCCCACACGATGACGCCCAACGTACTGTCCCGCGGATCGGCACAGGCGCCGCCCCCGGGCCGTATGCTGACATCCACTAACTGGGTGGAAGAGAAAGGCGCGAAACTGGGCGGCGCCGGAGCGCCCGGAGCATCGACATTATCGGTAACCTGCGGTTGCAGCAGGGCCAGGGACAAGGGCACTTTGCAGCCCTGCGGCCCCGCCTTCCATTGACCCAGCGCGTTGGCCTGGTCGACACCCACTTTGCCTGGGGCCGGCCCCAGATAGGAGAGGGTCGGATCCGCGGCCGCCGCGGTCAAACCGGGCGCCCCGAAAGTCACGGACGATGCAATCCGTGGGGCCAGATTGTCGCTCCCGATATAGGTCCACGGGACGCCGGTCTGGCGGTCCGGGAAGTCCAGCGCGCCCAAGCCCGTCAGGTAGATGGTCAAGCCCACATCCTTCTCCGGATCGAGACTGTTCTGTGGCGTGTTCAGGCTGACGCTGCCATCCGGGTGCACATTGTACGCCACTGCCTGGCCGCAACCCGAAGTGTCCTGCGTAAAGATGCCAAGAGCACCAATGAGGTAAGGACTGGTTCCGGTCGCCACGGGAATTTGAAATGGCGCGCTGGATCCCGCTGCCGTGCTGACGACTACGCTGGTGCCTGCAATCCCGTCCGGCGCCTGGGCATCGATCTGCGTGGGCGAAGCGTAGAGTAACGGCGCGCGCAGCGGTCCCGCCGTCCCGGTAAACGTAACCGTAGCGCCGCCCAAACTGGTAGGCAGCGGGAAACCACTGGCGGTCTCCGTGGAGGTTGCCAGATTCTGCCCCCTGATCGTGACCAGCACCTGCGGAGCAATCGAAGTGAGGGCGATATTGCTGGCCGCATTTTGCACACCGCCGGTTTCAATCACCGGCGCTTGTGCGAACGCGCGTGGCGCGGCGGCTAATAGCGCAGCCGCCGTAATCGCCAGATACAATCGGCGCATAAGTGCTCCTAAACCGACACCTGGTAGGCATTATAGACCCGTAACGGCGTTTCCCGGCCACTGCGTCCAACTTACAGTACTGGGTAACCAAACCGACTCACTACCTGCCTTATGTTTGCTTCGGCGAGCGTTTCTTTGCCGCGGGCTTCTTCTTGCCGGCCGTTGCCTTCCGCTCTTCCGCATGCAGGCGATCTTCCAATTCCTGCACGCGCCGGCGCAACCCTGCGATCTCTTCCGCGGGGGCCGGCGGAGGCGCGGCAGGCTGTTGCGCACCGAACAAATTCCGCACCATCTCCAGGGGCCGCGCCGGCAAGGCGCTCTGGGCCTTTTGGTACATGTCGGTGACGGTGGTGAGATACCAGGTGAGGAATTCGTGTGTGGCGCGGTCGGACGCCACGATCAGCTTGCGCAGCAAGTCCAGGGGCAGACCGGACTCGTGTCCCTTGGCATCTTCCATGATCACTTGGGTCAGGATCACGCGCGTCAGGTCCTCGCCGGAGCGGGCGTCCACTACTTCGACTTCCACGCCTTCGCGCACCATACGGGCTACATCGTCCAGGTTGACATAGCGGCTGGCGGCCGTGTCGTAAAGCCGCCGGTTTTCGTATTTTTTGACGATCACCTTGCGTTCAGGCATAAAAAGATAATATATTCTTAAAATCCTTGACAGGCCAGTGCGGCGGGGCTATACTCAATCTGGATGCTGCAATGCAGCATACCAAGGAGTATATCATGGAGAACGACACAAAGTCTATGGCGGCCCATGTGTCCGAGCCGGCTTCCACGCTGGCCCACTGGGCTCGTCAAGGTATGGAAAGTTTCGTCGCTACGCAAAAGATTCTGTTGGATTTGGCCGCACAGCAGAATTCCCTCACGCTGGGCTTCGTGCGCGAGCGGGTAAACTTCTCGCCGCTGCGGCCCCTCACCGGAATCGTGGAGATGGCCGGCCAAAGCATGGCCAACTTTGTCGCGGCGCAAAAAATCCTGCTGGATCTCGCCGCGGAGGAAAACGCCCTCATGCAATCCGGCGTGAAAGAAGGATTGGGCCTCTCGGGGCTGCCGGCCGCCATGACCGACGCTATCCGCGAGGGAGTGAACGCATTTGTGGCCATGCAGAAGAAGTTCCTGGACATGGTGAATCAACAAAGCCAGGCTGCCGTGGAGGCTATCAAGGAAGGCAAGCGCTACGAGGGCAAGGACTTGGCGGAGATCACCCGCGAGGGTGTCGAGAATTTCGTTCATACCCAAAAGAAGTTCCTGGACCTGGTGATGGACGTCACGCGCCCGGAGACCAACGGCAAAGGCCACAAGGCAGCCAAGCCCGTTAAGATGACCGAACTGGCCAAAGAAGGCATGGACAAATTCGTCGATTCGCAAAAGAAGCTGCTGGATCTGGCGACCAAACAGATTGAAGGCGCCATGAAGACCGCCCAGGAAGTCGTGCGGCCTTCGCCCGAGCCCTCCACGAGTCTCGGCGACTACGCCCGCAAAGGCGTTGAGAATTTCATCAACGCGCAAAAATCGCTGCTGGATGTGGCTATGAAGCCCTTCCTGCCGCCTCCGGTCCACACACATACACCGGCGCATGCACACGCCGGCCGCAAGAAATAGACGTGACGGAGATGCGCGATGCCTGAATCTGCTGTCGCACAACGGCCCTTTCCTTACACCACGCGTGTCGGGAACGCCAGCGTTACCCTCCGCTTGATGACTCCGGAGGATCGCGAAGCGTTTCTGGCCTTCATGCGCGCGCAACCGGAAGACGACCTCTTCTTCCTTCTGGTGGATGTGACCACGCCGGAAGGCCTCGAGCACTGGATGCGCGACCTGCAGGACGGGCGCAACATCACGGTGCTCGCCGAAGAGGGCGGCAAGCTGTTGGGCTATAGCAGCCTGCACCACGGCCAAACGCGCTGGACCCGCCATCTGGGCGAAATCCGCCTGCTGATGGCGCCGGACCAGCGCGGCCGTGGGGTGGGCCGACTGCTCGGCCGCGAAGTTTTTTCGATCGCCCACGATTTGGATTTGCAGCGTATCGTGGTGCGGGTGGCGTCCGGGCAGTCGAGCGCCCGGCGCTTGTTCGAACGCCTTGGCTTTCACATGGAAGCCCTGCTCGCCGATTGGGTGATTGATCGGGACGGGCGCACCGAAGACCTGGTTTTGATGTCCTACGATGTGGCCGGTTTTCACGCGTAGGTGGCATAGGCTTTAGCCTGTGATCGGCGAGCTGCGCGCGCTGAAGAGCGGGCCTGCGAGGCCCGCGCAGGCTTCGAGCCTGCCCCACGCCGTGAGATAACTAACGCTTGCGCTTCAAATCGGTTACACTAGACTACGCATGACGGGTCAAAGGTACTCCGTCCACGAGCGTCAAGAAGCCGATGTCTCCATGTGGCAGGAACTTCTGGTCGGCTTCGAACTGGTCCAATTAAGGCTGACGTCCATCTTCTACGGACTCGGCGTGCCCCACGGTCACGGCGAGGCGGTGATCCTGATCCCCGGCTTTCTGGGGACCGACACCTACCTCGGCGAAATGTTCTCCTGGCTGCGCACGGTCGGCTACCGGTCCTATTTTTCGGGCATCGGCTGGAACGCCGAGTGTCCTAACCTGCTGATTCGCCGCCGGCTCAACGATACCGTGAAGCGCGCCTTCACCGCGACCGGCCGCAAGGTACACCTGGTCGGCCACAGCCTGGGAGGTATCATTGCGCGCTCGGTGGCCGCCCAGAGGCCCGACCAGATCGCGTCGGTCACCACCTTGGGATCGCCTTTCCGGGGGCCTGTCGCGCATGCCAATGTGCTGCGCGCCACCGACGCTATTCGCAATCGCATCCTGCGCGAGCATGCCGGCCACATTCTGCCCGGCTGCTACACCGAATCCTGCACCTGCGAGTTCGTTTCTTCGCTAATCGGCGAGTTTCCGGACGAGGTAGCGCAAACCGCCATCTACACCAAGAGCGACGGCATCGTGGACTGGCACTACTGCGTGACGGGAGATCCCCAGATCGATTGCGAGGTGACCGGCACGCACGTCGGGCTGGTCTTCAATCCCGCGGTATATCGGGTTCTGGCGAATAGGCTCTGTGGCGCGCCCTCCTAGCTAGGCGTAACGCCACCTACTTTTTCAAGGTTGTGAGCGCAGGAGTGTGCACTACACGTACACGCGCCGCACGCGCGCGCTGATGCTCGACAATATGTTGTAGGAGATCGTTCCCGCCACCTTCGCAATCTGCTGCGCATCCAGCCGCGCGTCGCCTTCGCTTCCCAGCAGAGTCACGTCGTCGCCAGGTTTCAATTCCGGGGCATGGCTCACGTCGATGGTGGTCAGATCCATCGAGACGGTGCCCACGATGGGCACGATCTGGCCGGCCGCGATCGCCTTGCCGCGATTCGAAAGGCGGTGAAACACGCCGTCCGCATAGCCCGCGCCGAGTATGGCGATGCGCATGGCGGCCGGCGCCCGGAACGTGCCGCCATATCCCACCAGCGTGCCCTCGGGAATGTCTTTCACGGCCAGAATCTTGGCCTTCCAGGTAAGCGCCGGCTGCACGTCCAGGATCTGCCGCAGCCCCGCGCCGCGCGGCGGCGAGACGTAACCGTACAACGCGTGCCCCGCCCGCACCATGTTGTGCCATGCATTCTTGCGCGCATAGCCGATGGCGTTGGTGCTGGATGTGTGAACGCAATCGACGCCAATGCCGGAGGCGTGCAAGGCCGCCATGCAAGCGTGAAACCGGACCAACTGCTGCTCCGTTTGGGGCGAGGTGAAATCCGCCGCCGAGGCGAAATGCGTCATCAGGCCTTCCAGCCGCGCATGCCGCAAGGCACGTAAAGCGGCCACGATTTCCACCGGCTGCGCGCGCGTGCCCAGGCGGCCCATGCCGCTATCGATCTTCAGATGAAAGGCCAACGGCAGCGCGGCGCGCGCGGCCATGCGGTCGAGTTCCGCGATATCGTCCAACGAGTGCGCCGTCGGCGTGAGATCGTACTCCACTACCGCTTCCCGCTCCTGCGGCAGGAATCCGGCCATAACCAGGATTCGCGCCGGAATGCCCGCGAGGCGCAGAGCCACGCCTTCGTCCACGGAGCTGACTGCCAGCCATTTCGCGCCCTCGCGGATGAGCGCGCGCGAAACCGCCAGCGCGCCGTGCCCGTAGGCGTCCGCCTTCACTACCGCCATCACCTCGACGCCCGCACCCACGGCTGCCCGGACATTACGGTAATTGCGCGCGATGCGATCGAGCGAGACCAACACGTAGGAGCGATAGGGCGGGGGCATCATTTCATTATCGACTGGAACAGATTTTCGTAAGCTGAGGCCACGGCGTCCCAGCAGTAGTGCCGGCGGACTCGTTCGCGCGCGCGTTGGCGCAACGCTTCGCGGCCCGCATCGCTCATCGTCAGCGCCTGTGCGATTTTTTCCGCCAGATCGTCGCGGAATGGAAGACCCGCGTCTCCGGCCACTTCGGCGTTCTCAGGGGTATCGCGGTATAGCACCAGGGCGCCGCGTCCCATGGCCTCGATTAAGGCGGGATGCGTGCCGCCCACCTCCGTCGCGTGGATATAGGCGAAGCAGTGCGAGTCCAGTTCATGGTATCCCCGGCCGTAAATCGCGCCGGGAATCACGATGCGCGGATCGCGCGTGTCGCGCACCTGCCGGATGTAATCGCGCGCGTAAGGCGCATCGCCGATCAGCGCCAACTTCATATCCGTGCGCACGCGTTCGAAGGCCTGCCGCACTTCCAGCGCATGGTTCTCCGGCTCCATGCGGCTCACATACAGGAAGTAGCGCCCCGGCTCCAAACCCAACTCCGCCAGCGCGGCCGTGGATTCCACCTTGCCGGTCTCCGCGCCATACGGAATGAATGTGGTGCGCTTTTGATAGCGCCGGCTGTAATAGTTCTGAATGGCGCGCGCATCGGTGACTACTTCGTTCGGCAGAAACGTGGCGAGCCACTCCGAAACCAGATACCAGGCTTTGGCCGCGCCGTTCCATTTCTTGCGCAGGCGCTCCAAGCCGTCGACGTTCAGCGCCACGGGCATTCCAAACAGCCGCGGAAGGACGGTGAAGACGGCGTTGGCGCCATTGCAATAGAGCGCCACGTCTACACGGTGCGCGAGCAAGTGCAGCGTGGAGATGAACGTATGCGAGATGGTGTCCAGGTATTTGTGGCGGACGGTCGGGAGATACTGCAGGTGCACGCCTCGATAGTCGGCGCATGGCGCCGACCTACTCCGGCAGTAGACTGTCACCGTGTGGCCGCGCGCCGCCAGGCGCGTGGACAGCTCTTCCGCGAAAGTCTCGAATCCGCCGTAGTTGGCCGGAATTCCGCGCGTGCCTACGATGGCGATCCGCCAGCCACCAGCCACCAGTCACCAGCCACTAGGTTTTGGCCGCTTGCGAGCGCGACACCAGCCGCGGCGCTTTCTTGGGAGCCTGTACGCTCACCGGGGCGTACTTGAACCAACTGGCGATGTAGGCATGATCCACGCGGCGCCGGCTCTGGATCTCCGCGCGCTTGGCCATCACTCGCCGCCAGTTCCGCGCCAGGAACCAGAACGCCCGCAGGGACGAATGCTCCCACACCAGGCAGCACATCACCACCGTGAGGTCCCGCAGCGTGATCGAGAATATGTTGCGCCGGTAAAGGTCCGGCGAGATGTTCTTGATCCGCATCAGGAACCGGTTCTTCACCGAGTGCATGTTGATCTCGGGCGGCAGGGCGCCGCGATTGCCCGGCAGCACCTTGCGCACATGATACCCGCGGGCATAAGGCACGTAAATGCATTTCCAGCCTAGCAACTGGGCCCGCCAGGCCACATCCGCGTCCTCCCGGTAAACGAAGAAATCGGAGTCGAAGAACTCCCCATCGAGCGAGATGTCGTCGATCATCTCGCGCCGGTAGAGGGCCGCCGCGGCCGTGGCGCCGAACACGAATTCATATTGCAGATAGTGGCCGTTGTCGACTTCCTGGCTGCCCCGGTCGAGGTGCCGCAGCATGGGGTTGAAGTAGATGCCGGTTGAATCCACCACCGGCTTGGCGGGTATCTCGAACGTGGCCGACATGGTCAACAGCTTGCCGCAGACCGTGCCGATGTTCGGATCGAAGTTGCCCGCGTCCACCAGCGACTGAATGAAATTGGGCAGCAGCAGCACATCCGGATTCAGCGTCAGAACCCAGTACCCGCTAGACAGCCCGATGGCCTGGTTCTGCGCGGCGGCGAACCCGGCGTTTTCCTCGTTGTAGATGATCTGGCAGCGGTCTTCGAACTGTTCCAGGATGTCGATGGTGCCGTCGGTCGAGGCGTTGTCGATGACAATGACTTCCTTATTCGGGTACCGCTGCTCGAGCACCGATTCCAGGCATCTCTTGATAAAACGGCCGCTATTATAAGTTACGATCGTGACGGATACGAAGTCGTTATGGGACATGAACTCGAACCTGAATTAACGCCGATCACTGGTACATCCGTTCACCCATGCTGCAAGTAGTGCCCGCGGGAACTAGACAAAAACAAGTGCTCACCCGGCTGGCCGGATGAATGCTCTGCCGGCCAGCGCCATCACCTTGCCGTACACTGCGATGGGCGTCAGGCTTCGAAATGCCGCCATCCCCCAAAATATCCTGGGTATGCAGCCGAGGAAAACAGCCGCACTCACCATTCTAGCCGTACTGGAACGATAATGCTTGGCCGCAAACCCCAGTAGACTACGATACCAATAAAGTTGCCGGTTCTCCAGCGAAATCTTTGCGAGGGAATGCCCGCCCGTGTGTTTAGCTACAGCGTCTGGGGTGTAGCACATCCGGTAGCCTTTTTGCCGCGATCTCCAGCAGAAATCCACATCTTCGAACCACAGCGGGTAGAACCGCTCGTCAAATCCGTTCAACTCCTGCCACACGTCCCGGCGGATCATCAAGAAGGCGCCCGCCGGCTGTTCCACGTCACTGGGCGTAGAGAAGTCAAAGTCTAAGCAACGGTAATGCCAATTCACAGGGTTGCCTGGCCAAAGGCGATTCAGGAGCAGCACTTCACAGATCAAGGCGGCCGCGGAGGGCAGGCTGCGCACCGCAAAACCGGTCTGCGGACGGCCCGCGGAATCCAACAGTTTGCCGCCCGCGCCCGCTACTCCCGGCCGGCGGCAGCACTCCACGAGCTGATCGAGCGAAGTCTCCAGGCGCGCGTCCGGGTTCAATAGCAGCACGAATGGCGCGTCCAGCGCGCGTATGCCCTGGTTCACGGCGGCGGCAAATCCACGATTCTCCGGATTCGCGATGAGCCGCACGCGGCGGCGGCTGACCTCCTGGCAGGTTCGGTCGGTTGAAGCATTATCCACAACCACGATTTCGGCTCCAGTTGGTTGCACGGAGTCCAGGCAGGCGCCGATCTCGGTTTCCGATTCGTGTGTCACGACCACGATGCCAGTCTCACCGTGTGTCACAATGCCTCACTTTGCGCCGCCCGCGGTGAGCAGAAAGTACAGAGTCCAGTAGAGATCCCGGCCGGATTCCCGCTGCACGCGGCGGATTTCCCGCTCGCCCAAGCACAGAATTTGCGCCATGGTGGGGCCGGCGGTTTCGCCTGCCTGCTTGGCTGTATCCCGAAGCTCTCTAAACCGGCGCAACCCCTCCACCTTACCGCGCAGCCACGGCCAGCCCCTCCCGTGGCGTAAAGCCACCAGCCCCCACAACCCGTGCGCCACAAATATGGGCCAGGCATAACCCAGCAGCAGGCGCGCCGGATAATGCTTGGCGATGAGGAAGACTTGATTGCGCGCCGCGCGGCGGGTGGTTTCCGGATGCCAGCGGCCCAGAGTGGCGCTGCCTGCGTGCCACGCGACGGCTTCCGGGACGTACCGCCCCGCACAGCCGGCGAGCGCACAGCGCAGTCCGAAGTCCACATCTTCCAGGTAAGATTCGAACCGCTCATCGAGCAGCCCGGCCTTCTCGAACAATGCGGCGCGAAACAGCGCCGCGGTAAAAGGCGCGAAGCGGATCTCACGCGCGACGCGAAACGGCGGCCCGTCGGGGCATGCGTGCCCCACGCGCCACGCAGTCCCGCCTCGGCAAACCGCGTCGTACGTAGCGTCGATGCGGCCGCGGTCGTCGGCCTGCAGGATCCTGCCCGTCGCAAACCAGATGTGGGGCGGACCTCCAGGTCCGCGCGGGTCCTCCAGGCCCCGCTCTTCTCCCGGCTCCAGCCCAGCCAACAGCTTCTCCAGCCAATCCGCCGCCAGTTCCACATCGTTGTTGACGATGGCCACCAGCGGCGTGCGGCTCTCGCGAATCCCGCGATTCACGGCTTTGGCGAAGCCGCCATGCACGCCCATGCGGATAGTCCTGGCGCCCAGAGACTCGGCGAGTTCGGCCGATCCATCCTGCGACCCATCGTCGACCACCAGGATTTCCGCGGCCGCCTGCGTTTGCGCGCGCAAACCGCACAACGAACGCTCCAGCAACTCGCGCCGGTTCCAGACCGGCACAATGATGGTGACATCGCCGCCGCTTATAGACTCCATGCGAATTAAGAACGTTCAGGATAGCTTACCCGCATCGGCGAGGAGGTTGTCATCTGCCTGCTAAGGCGAGCTTCTCGCCCGCGGCACCTTGTGGGGCAGGCTCGCAGCCTGCGGCGGCCTCGCAGGCCGCCCGCCTCGGAGCTTTGCGCCACCTCCGGCGATGGTTCTGGCGCTTCTGAGCTTCGCTCGCCCCAGCGCGGCTTAAGCCCCGCGGCGGCGCATGGCGCCGCCCCACACTCACACCCACTTACAATCGTTTCTTCCGCCGCGGGAGCCGCTTCTTCACCAGAAACAGCAGATTGTGAAATCCGTCCCGCCACGGATTCAACTTCTTTTCCCCGATCCGCGACGTATACATGATGGAGATCTCGCCGAAGCGCACGCGCGGGTTCTTCAACGCTTCGATCTTGATCTCCTCGGAAAATGCCATGCCATCCGCCTCAAGCTGCATGTCCTTCAGGATGGACCGCCGGAATACCCACATGCCGGATTGCGAGTCACGTACCCAGCGGAAGTATAAGATCGACATGGCCAGCGAGAGCATCAGGTTGCCGAAATGGTGCTTCAGGCTCATGGCCTGCCGGTCGCGCACGGGAAACCGCGAAGCATTTAGGAAATCGACCTCATGGTGCCGGAACGCCTCCAGCAGGTAGGAAATAGCGTCCACCGGATAGCTATGGTCGCCATCCAACGTCACAATCAGGTCGCCGGTGGCGTCGGCAAACCCGCGCTTATAACTGCGGCCGTAGCCGCGCACATCTTCGCGGATCACCTGCGCGCCGAGCGACGCCGCCACCAGCGAAGTGCGATCGGTGGAGGCGTTATCGACTACGATGACCTGGTCGACGAAATCCGGCATGCTGCGCAGCACCCGCTCGATGCCTTGCTCCTCGTTGAGACAAGGGATGATGACCGTGATCGTGTCGCCTTTATACATTGTCCATCGCCAGCGCCATAAGCAATTCATCCTAGCTCCTATCTCGCCGCCGGTGGTTTGGGTCGCGGCCTGGGCGTACACTGAATATTGGAACCACCATGCGAGCCGCCGCACTGTCGTTGATCGCCGTGGCGCTGCTCCAGGCCGCCCCTCAGGGTGACGCGCCAGACTTCGATGCCGGCCGGGTGTTGCCCTCTAATGGCGACCGCCCCATCCCATTGGCGCCCGGGGCCCTCATTTCCATCTATGGAACCCGTCTCGGCCCCGCGGTTGGCTGCCAAGGCTACGCGGATCCCCAGTACCGCGAGACGCCCAGCCCTCTGCTCCCCGTACAGATGCACGCCGGCACGCTGATCTACCCGAAATTCCTTTGCGGCGCGCAAGTGCTAGTCGGCGGCATCCCTGCCGGGCTGCTTTACGTGCAGGAGGGGCAGATTAACTTCAAGGTCCCGCAGGAGACGCCCATCGCAGGCACTGCGGAGGTGCGCGTGGTCTATCGGGGACAAGCGAGCCAGCCCGTCGTTTTGCCGGTGGGGCTCGCGGCACTGTCACTTGAAACCCCGGCGGCGGTGGGCATGCCTGTCTGGCTGAAAGTATCGGGGACGGTGGGCGGCGACGCGATTCACTATCCGTTCGACATTCTGCCGGCATTTTTCAGGTGCACGGATATCGAGGTGCGGCGCAACGGCAAGCTGCTGCCTCGCATCGCCTCGATGGCAACCCAGGCGATCGGCCCAATGTCGGGATCCGGTCCCGCCTGCGGTTCCCTGGCATTGCGCGGCACGTCGCATCGCCTCGGCAGAATCCCGCTGCACCTCGTCTACCGCTTCGATCTGCCCGGAATCTACGAAGTCCGCTATACCTTGCGGCATGGATGGATCCCGGAGCAGTCCCCGGCGTTTCAATCGTCCTGGACACCCATTGAGATTCTGCCGGGCAGCCGGGCAGAGCGCGCCCGGTGGCTGAAGGAGATGGCCGCGAAGGCTCCCACCGATCCGGTCGATCTGCTGACCGACTTCCTGCCCTCGATTCTGGGCATCCCCGACGAGGCGTCGCTTCAGTTGGTGTGCCAGTATCTTTACCACCCGGACACGTTGGTGCGCCGGTTCGCCATGTACGGGCTAACCTACTGGCCGGCTGAGCAAGCCGACGCGGCTGTGATGCAAACGACGCGCACGCGGGGACCGAGCGATGTGACCGTAGAGTTCCTTAACCGCGCGGCGAAGCTTACCGCCGCGCAGGCGGACTCCATTGTTAGAGAACGCTATCCCTTACCTGCAGTCGAACTCAGCCGTTATCCTGCTGGGCGCGGTCACCGCGATTTATCGGATTGCGCAGGCGCAGGATTCGCCAGTAGGCACGGCTGTGCGGGCGCGCGCGGAAAATGCCCTGTTAGACGCCGCCGCCCATATTGCCGGCGCTGGCGATGAGGAGATCGCCGGCAGCTATGCGGTTGCCCTGAGCATGGTGACGAACGAGCGGGCACACGGCCTGTTGTGGGATTTGGTGGACCGGCATGCCGCGCGGGAGCAGGCGGCGATCGCGCTGACCTGGCGCAAGACGCT
This sequence comes from Bryobacteraceae bacterium, assembly GCA_050008575.1. GTDB lineage: Bacteria > Acidobacteriota > Terriglobia > Bryobacterales > Bryobacteraceae > Bog-159. The sequence continues at coordinate 12,912 of JBEKMJ010000039.1, read as the reverse complement.
GGCCGACCTTCCGAAACTAGCGGATCTCGCACTGCAGCCGGCCGGCGGGCACAACCTGGACTACGCGCTGGCCAGCTTGCCCTACGCATTGCACCGCGCCTACGGAGAGCAGCCCTGCCCTATCTCGAGACGATGCTGGACCGTTCGGAATTTACGTGGGTGCGCACCAATTGCGCGCGCGAACTGTCGATCGCGGGCCGTCCGGCCGGCTTCGCCTTCATCGTGGACGCCCTCGAACGAGACCGGCGCTATCGCCAGGAGATGCTGCGGTTCGTTCGCGAACAGTTCCCCGGCCTTCGCCAGGCGGACGACGCTGCCGTATTGAGCTTCGTGCGGGCGCGCGCGAAGTGAGAAGTGGGGCAGACCTCCAGGTTCGCGCGCTGGAGTTTCTACTTGCGGTGGGGGGCGGGCTTGAGCCCGCGCGGGGCTTTAGCCCCGCTGGTGGCACAGGCTTCAGCCTGTGGAGCACAGGCTTCAGCCTGTGGCTGGCGAGCTTCGCTCGCCGAAGAGCGGGCCTGCGAGGCCCTCGCAGGCTGCGAGCCCGCCCCACTACAGCGGACAAAATGTAGAATCTCCAGGCGCAGACCTCCAGGTCCGCGCGGGTCCTCCAGACCCGCCTCATTCCCTTGGGTCTGTTGTGTCGTCTTTATACGGGCTAACCAGCGTCTATTGTTATGATGGTGAAAAGCATGAAGTGGGTCGTAACGCTACTCTTTTGCCTGGGCGGGGCTGCCGCCGCGGAACTCACCGGGGGCCGCACGGTGTACCTGATGCCCATGGGCCACGGCCTCGACCAATTTATAGCCAACCGTCTCACGCGCATGCATGTGCTGCAAGTGGTCACCGATCCAGCCAAGGCCGACACCGTTTTCACCGACCAGGTGGGCGCGCCGCTGGAGGACCGGTTAAAGGACTTGTATCCGCCGCCACCCTCGCCGGAGGATAAAGAAGCGGCCAAGGCAAAAGAGGCCGCCGCCAGGGAAAAGGCCGAAAAGCCGGCGTCGACCACGGTCCAGGCCCCACCGTCCCTGTTGGGGGACACCGTCAACAAGGCCGAAAAGGCCGGCGCCATGGGTGTCTCCAGCCGCGGCCGCGGAACCGTATTCCTGGTGGACGTGAAGTCCCGCCAGGTGTTGTGGTCGGCCTTTGAACGCCCCAAGAACTCCAGTCCCAATGAACTGGATCACACCGCCGAGCGTGTCGTGAAGCAGCTCAAAGAGGAGCTCTCGCCGAAAACGAAGTAGGATTCTTTTCGCGCACGGCGTCCCAATAACTCTCCAGCAAACGCGCGGTAATGGCGGCCATGTCCCAGTTTGCCACTACCTCGGCACGCGCGCGCGCGGCCATTTCCGCGGCGAAGCGCGGGTCGTCGAAAACCCGCAGAACCTGCGCCGCAAATTCTTCCGGCTGCTCCGCAAGCAAACAAAACTCTCCGTCCCGGCGCGCCAAACCCTCGGCGCCAACTCGTGTCGAAACCACCGGAATGCCGCTGGCGAAGGCCTCCAGCAGCTTGACGCGCACGCCCGAGCCGCTGCGCACCGGGCACACAAATACCGCATAGCGGGCCAGCGGCTCGCGCACGTCGTCCACAAACCCGCGGATTTCGACGGCCGGCGCGCGCTCCGCATAAGGATGCCGCGGCGGCGCATCCGATCCGACCACCACCAGCCGCGCTTGCGGCCGGCGGCCCACAATGCGCGGCAGCACCTCTTGCACGAACCAATCGAGCGCCACGATGTTCGGTTCGTGCCGGAAACTGCCCAGAAAAAGCATGGTGAACGGCTCCCGGCCGCTGCACGCGAAATCATAGCGCGCGGTGTCGATGCCCGCCCGCAGCCCCGCCTGCAGACGGCCCCGCAGCGGACTCTTGCGTGGCAGAAAACCGGCCAGGTATTCCCCGTTTTCGAGCGTACAGACCTGCACCCGGTCGCAGCGCGGCAGCATGCCCAGCTCGTAGCGCAGCGCCCGCAGATATTCGTAGCGCGCCTTGATGCGGGCCAGCGTTCCGGCCATGTGCGCCAGACCGCGCGCGATGGATTGGAAATAGATATCGTGCTCGAACAGGACCATCGGAATGCGGCGATACCCCCGCGCGTATTGACCCAGCGGCGTGTATTCGAGCTGCACCACGTCGATCCGCTGCAAGTAGATCTGGCGGTGGATAAGCCAGTCCAGATCGGCGTTGGCGAATTCGGCGACCGCGTGCGGCCGCATCGATCCCAGGCTGGCGGGAGTGGGCGGGCGAACTAAGAACTCGGCCGACGCGCAGAAGCCGCGCAACTCTTCCTGCGCGGGAGCCTGCGATCGATCGTCCAGCATGGCGACCACATGCACTGTCGCGAGCTTGGCCAGTTCGCGCAACGTTTGATACATAAAGACACCGCCGCCGTGTACGGGCGGGCAGATGGGGTACGGTGAAACGAACAGCACCTTCAAGGTGGCGTCCTTCCGAGCCGCAACCGTAAGGGAGCGGTGCTCCCCAAACCGATCCCGAAAATATCCACCCAATGGTCTGCGGAACGCTTCCGTATCGTCCATCGCGGCCAGGCTGCGCGCCCGCCAGCGCGAGCGAATCGCCCCCGGAAGCTGCCGGGAGGCGCGCCACCAGCCGTCCAGGTTGGCCCGTCCCGGCACGTCGCCGGATGCCAGGCTGAGCAGGGCTCCGCCATAACTAAAGAAGAAGTGCGCCGCCAGGCGCCGCCAATCGTGGATATTCTTCCAGCAAAACAGCAGGTAATTCTTCTTGAGCACGGCCTGGATCTGCGCCTCTGTGAAGCGCTTGCCAATGGTGCCGCGGTGCTCGTGATACACGACGCTGCGCGGCTGATACATCACCGTCCAGCCGCGTTTCCACGCCCGATAGCCGAGGTCGGTGTCCTCCAGGTAGAAAGGCGCCAACAGTTCGTCGAAGCCGCCTAGCTCCAGGAACTTCCGCCGGTCGAAGGCGCAGGACCCGCCGCCGCCGTAGAAGCACGGGAACAAATCCTGGATGGCCGGATCGATGCGATGCCGCACTTTCAATCCGCCATCCTGCCACCAGCCTTGCGTCAGGCCGGTTTCTTCGCGCAGCTTAGCCGGGTCGCGAAAAAAGATCTGACACGACACGGCGAACACCCGTTCGTCGCGAAAGCCTTCGAGCAGCGGTGGCAGGAAATCCGGCGCCACCTGCATATCGCTGTTTAACAGCACCACGATATCGTTCTTGGCGGCGCGGAACCCGGCATTCGAGCCGCCGCCGAAACCGAGATTCCGGTCGAGCGCCAACACTTTCACGCCGGGAAACGCGCTGCGCACGAACCCGGCGCTGCCATCCGCCGAGCCGTTGTCGACCACGATGATCTCGTTTTCCCGATTGCCGGCCAAGGCGGCGATTACCGACGGTAGATACTGCGCGAGCAGGTCGCGCCCGTTCCAGTTAGGAATGACAACGGACGAAGCACCCGCACTCGCGCGTGCGGTGCAGGCACGCGCGCCGACACCCTTGAGTACGTCCGCCACCGCGTAAATCAGATCGGTGAGCGCGAGAGACAATACCGCCGCCAACAACATCAGTGGGGAGACCAGCAGCAGGAAAACCGTCATCACAACCCGGCGCCGGGTCCCAATCCGACGCGGCGGCCCAGCCGCACCCAGCGTGAAGACTCCAACAGGGCCAGCTTGCGGCGAAGCTGCTCCACTTCGGCGTTGAGCCCTTGCGCCCAACGCGTGCGCTCATCCACGGTCTTCTCCGCCTGGTGCAGATACTCGACACACCGCGCCAACTCCTGCAACTTGCCGTCGAGTTGCGCATTCAATTGCCGCGCCCATTCCGACTTCGTGCGGTTTTCCCGGTCCAGCTCCACGATTTTGGCCTGCGCGGCGGCCTGCGCGGTGGCCAGTTCCTCCTGCAATTCTTGAATCCGCGCGCCGCCGGCAGCTAGTTCCCGGTCCAGCCGGCCCGCCCATTCGTTGCTCTGTTCCAGCTCCGCCGTCAGTTTGCGATGCGCGCGGTCCAAATCCGCCAGATCGCGCTTGGCTTCTTCCAACCAATCGTCCTTGCGGTGCAGCTCGCCTTCGAGCAGCGCGATGTGCGTTTCTCTCTCGCGCAGCACGTTCGCCGCACTGGGGACATAGACGAACGTGGGATTGCCGGTCTGCGGACGGTGCGCGCAGACGGCCACGAAGAAGTGCGATTCCGCCGGCGGCGTCTCCCCGCCATCCACGCGCACTTCAGTCGTCCCTCCGGCTCCTCCGGGCTGTGTGGGGCGAAATGCCACGCCCTCCACGTGATTCTCCAGGAACAGGGAAATGTGCGGGAAAGTAGCCGATAGCTCGCTCCGGAACTCGTCGAATTCGAACTCGTGCGCATGGAACGGATTGGCTCCCGCGCGGCTGCGCGTTTCCGCGTAGTAGAGTTTGTTGGGCGTGGAGACGATGAACTGTCCAGTGGGCGCCAGTACTCGCCGCACTTCCGCCAGGAAGTCCCGCCAATCGGCCAGGTGCTCGATGACTTCGAAAGCCACTACCAGATCGAAGGCCGCATCCGGATGTGGCAGCGCGGTACAGGATGCCCGTTCGAATTCGAGAACCGGCATTTGGTAATGCTGGCGCGCGAAGGCCACGGCCTCGGCGGCGATATCCGCGCCCACCACGGAGAGCGCCGTTTTCGCCAGTTCCGCGGCGCCGTAGCCCGCGCCGCAGCCGGCGTCCAACACGCGTTTGCCGCGCGCCAGCCGGGCCGCGAACGCGTAGCGCGCCAGGTGTTCGTTCAACAGGTCGGCATCCACCTGTCCGGGGATCACGCGCTCGCCGGTAAATTCGACGCCCATGGCTTTAGCAATGGTTTCAACCAACGCCGTGCTCCGTCAGCTCCGGCGCTTGGTGCGCGAGCCGCGCATTCACTTCCACCCGGCATGGCAGACGAAGGAATCCGTAGATCTCGCCCGGTGCGTGACCCATCTGCAGTGCGATGGCATTGTCGATCCAGTCGCACATCTGGTAGCCCAGCAGCGTGCCGTCGGCGATGGCCGGCGAAAAAGAAAACGAGGCGGGATACAGCTCCGGCATTTCAAGATGAAAGTCGACGGTATAGACATCGTCCGGCAGCATGGCAGGCAGGTCGTAACTTTCGCGCGCGGTATTGGTGCCCGAGAAATCGATGCCGAGGTGGTTGCGCATCATGAAACCCACGATGGGTTGGGAGACGGCGGCGCGCGCGCGCACGCTGATGCGGACTACGATGCGCTGCGACGGCTCCAGAAGATGCACGGGATCGCCTTGCGCGTCAAGCACGGCGATGCCCAACACTTCCGCGCGGCCGTCGCCATAGCGGTGGTCGATATTCGGAATGTGCTCGACGACTTCCGGAGCGCGCACCTGCGGGCCTGTATGCGCACGCTCGGGCGAGCCTTTCAGCATCAGGTAGGCCGAGTCTTTCTCCACCATGGCCGCCAGATATTTAGCCGCCACACGGTCCGTTTCGCCGATCTCCCGGATGCGGCCATGTTCCAGCCAGAGGGCGCGGTCGCCGATGGCTTTCACATCGGCTATGGCGTGGGAAACGAACAGAATCGTGACGCCCCGCGCGCGCAGCTCATGCACCTTGCGCATGCAGCGCTGGCGGAAATAGAGGTCGCCCACCGCCAGGGCTTCATCCACGAGCAGGATTTCCGGATCCACGCTGATGGCCACGGCGAACGCCAGCCGGACGACCATGCCGCTCGAATAGGTTTTCACCGGCTGGTCGATGAATTCGCCGATTTCGGCGAAATCCTCGATATCCTTATAGCGCCGGTCGATTTGCCGTGTGCTTAGGCCCAGAATGGATCCGTTCAGATAGACATTGTCGTGGCCGGTGAATTCGGGATTGAATCCGGCGCCGAGTTCCAGAAGGGCGGATACCCGGCCACTCACTGTGAGGGTACCGCGGGTGGGCTGCAGAATGCCGGCCACCATTTGCAGCAAAGTGCTCTTGCCGGAGCCGTTTTCTCCGATCAGGCAGAAGGTCTCGCCGCGCCGGGCCTCGAAGCTGACATCGTGCAGAGCCCAGAAATCCCTGTGGCACTTCAGCCGGTTAAACGAGAGCAACTCCTTCAACCGGTCGCCCGGCGAGTCATAGATCGAGTAGCTCTTCGAGACACCCTGAAATTCGACGGCGTTCACGTTCGGTGGCCTGGGACTTGCCTGGAATAATCAGTGTAGCGGAACTGGGCTGGAGGGTGGGGCGAGACAAAAAAGCGCCGGCCGAGCTGGTGGCATGGCCGGCGCGAGATTGCCGTTGAAGACCGCTACGGCGTGGTGACGGACACGACTGCCGACAAGGGAGAGACGTTGCCGCCTGTGTCACTCGCCTCGATGCCGTAATAATAGGTGGCGCCCGCCGCCACGGTATAGTCGGTTGTCGAAGTCTGCGTGGCCGGGACCACCTTGAGCCACGTCAGGCTGGAACGCGAATTCCCCCGTAAGATGGTGTACGAAGCCAGCGGCATGCCGCTTTGCGCGGTCGTCCATGTGAGGCTGACCTCGGTCTTGCCTGGGGCGGTAGCAACCAGGTTCGTAGGCGCCGAGGGCAGGGCCAAAGTGGTTGCCGAGACGGTGGCGGACATCGGCGAAACATCCCCGCCGGTGTCGGTTGCCTGGACGGCGTAGTAGTATGTGGTCGCCGGAGATCCCGACGCGTCATTATACGAAGTCTGCGCGACGGTCGCCACCTGGCTCAGGTTGGAGGGATTGGAGCCCCGAAAGACGGCGTAGTCCCGGATCGGCAGCCCTCCGCTGGCCGGAGCGGACCAACTTACGCCGACCTTCGTGGTGGAGACCGCGGCGGCCACGAGGTTGGTTGGCGCCGATGGCCCACCCCCCGCGGTAGCCCGCACGATAGCGGACATCGGCGATAGGTCCCCTCCGGTATCGCTTGCCGCCACTGCATAGTAGTATGTGGCGCCCGCACTCACGGTGGAGTCGGTATAAGAGGCCTGCAGGACGATGGCCACCTGGCTCAGATTCGAAGTTGTGGTTCCGCGGTACACATGATAGTTCTGGATCGGCAGACCGCCGCTCGCCGGAGGGAGCCAAGTCAGGCCGATCTTGCTGGTCGAGATGGGCGTGGCCACCAGGTTGGTGGGCGCCGCGGGCAGCGCCGGCGTAGTCGCGAACACCACCACGGACATCGCCGAAACGTCATTCCCGGTGTCGGCCGCTTCGACCCCGTAGTAGTATGTCGTGGACGGGTTCAGGGAATTGTCCGTGAAGGAGGTCTGTGCGACGATGGCAACCTGGCTGAGGTTGGAAGCCGTTGTGCCCCGGAACACGTGATAATATTGGACCGGCAGGCCTCCGCTGGCCGCGGCGAACCACGTCAGGCCGATTTTGGCGGCGGATGCCGGGGTTGCCGTTAATCCCCCCGGCGCCGCGGGCGGCATGGGTGTGGTGACGGATGCGATCCCGGACATCGCCGAGACGTTTCCGGAAGTGTCCACAGCCTCCACGCCGAAGTAGTATGTGGTCCCCGCCCCGAAGGAAGAACTGGAATACGCCGTCGTCGTGCCGAGGGTGCGGCCAGCCTGCGTCAGAGCCGCCGGAGAGAGACCCGAGAAGACCAGATAGCTGCCGATTCCGGCGTTATCCGTGGAAGCCGACCAGGTCACCGTCACCTTTTGGCAGGAAGCCGCGGAGGCCGCCACGTTGCCGGGCGTGGTGGGCGGAGTCGTGTCCTTGGTCGTGACGTCGATGCTCCGCGAAGCCACGGAGACGTTCCCGGCCAAATCGAAGGCTTCAATCGAGTATGTGTACGTGGTGTACTGGGTCAACCCGGAGTCCTGATAAAACAAATTGGCCGTGGTTCCGACGATGGCGCCGCCGCGCAAAACGTAGTAACCGGCTGTGCCTACATTATCAGTGGATGCATTCCAACTCAGAGCCGCCGTATCGGGGTTATTGGACGAGCCCGCCACCCCCGTAGGAACCGTAGGCGGAATGGTATCGGGCGGCGAGACCAACGAGGCATAATAGCTCATCGCCGTGCTGGTGTAGATGGCCCCCTGCAGGTTTTGCGCCGCCTGCGATCCCTCCTCGTTCAAAATCTCGGTGGGCGTCAGATTATCGGTGGAACTGTCATACGGCAGATAAGCGGCGAAGTACGTAGAGCCGAAAGGATCCATGAAAAGCATCTGGGTATGGCGCGCCAGGCTTTGCATGGTCTGCAAGAAGTACGCATCCAGCGGCGCCCAAAAACTGAACGGGTCCCGCGCCCGGATTTCGTCGTCGGTCAGCACCCCGAGTTCGTTGTTCCGTACCTTCCACAACCAGTATTCCGTCATGGCCACGGGCATCCCGGCTGCCGCCGCGGTGCTCGCGATCTGCAAGGAGATGGCCAGGTAATTGCCGTTGATCGGGTAAACGTGAAAATCGATGAAATTCAGCGGCAAGGTCACGTATTGCTGGATGAATGACAACGCGTCCGGGTTCACCTGCGCGGTGCCGGTTCCGGCGCCTACCTGCATGCCCGGCACGCCGGACTGCTGTACGCTCGCCAGTATCTGGCTCAACAGGGAGACGGATCCGCTGACCGTGTTGGCCTCTGTTTGCCCGCTGTTGTCGGCTTCCGTCTTGGGTTCTTCCAGCACCACGATATAGTCCGGCTGCATGGTCTGCGCGATGGTCAACGCGGTCTGCGCGCGAGCCTGCTGGTACTCGGTCCAGTTCAGCGTCGCGTAAAACGGAGCTGCGTTCCAGCCCGCCTGCACATCGTTAGTCAACAACGTGTCGTTTTCAATGATTAGTTTCAAACCCGCGGCCCGCACCAATGCGGCGAGCTGTTGATAAAAGGTTACCCATTGCGCGTAGGATTGGCCCTGGCTGGTTAGGAAGGGTTCGTACAGCACGGGGAAACCGACCTCCACCATGATCGCCTGTACTCCCATGGACTTCAGCTCCTGCAATTGAAGCTGTATCGACACCATGGAGCCGCTCGCCAATTGCGGGCCCGCGTTGGAGTCGGCATCTTTGAGGTTTCCGGTGAACAGCGTCGGAGTTTGGGACCCCGGCATGCCATTCAGCGTCGTGTTGAAGCTGTTGAGATCGGTGTTGAGCGTAGTGTAAAGATCCTGGAACACCGGCGGAATCGCCGGCGATTGTGCGCGCGCCGCGCTATGTGGAAGCAACGCCACCACCACCAACGCCGCAAATAGAGAGGAAACAACCCGGGGTTTTCGCGATTGGAGAAATGTCGATTTCATGAGTTTGCCATCCGATTCTCTAATCGGCGGCAAATCGACAGATCAATATGGTTGGGGGCTGAAAATCTCCCGGCAACTGCAACGTCAGAGGCAGCAAAGTGCTGCAGCTAACAGTTCTGGGGACTTTTGGGCGAAACAGGGAGGGTGGCGAGGAAAATGCAGAGCGGACGAAAAAAAGGAACGGGCGACCGCCGAATCCTGCTGGAAGACTTCTTCCGGCCGGTGGAGTCTGTTTGACTGCGGTGCAAATACCGCGGCGCCTGTTGCAAAAGATGCGTCTGGCGCGTCACCACTCAACGGCCGGTCAGCGAAGGGAGCCGGTAGCCGCCCATCTTGTCGACTGGTTCTATGTAACCTCCTTTTTCAAGCAGGCTACCCCATTGGGGTATTACTACTCCCCGTTTTGCAAACTTCTGCAAGAGCGGAGTCTTGCGAGGGAAGCCACTTCGCTCCCCATCCACATTCACTATGCACCCGCCGGGCTCCGCTGTCAAGTACTATTTCCGGTATGTCTGTGTCTGAAAATTCGGCATCCGTGACATATAGCCGCGGGCGCACCTCGATCTCCGGATTTCAGCCAGTACAAGGCGGGCCCGGGCAGGACGAAGCGCGCGGAGTGTACGTAGCATAGGCCTCCCGGCGTGTCTCATCCCACGTGCGCCGCCAGGTATTCGCGCAGCGCGGGCGCCAGGTTCGCGGCCCACTGCAGATTCTGCTGCGCATCCAGATCGGAGATCACATAAGCCAGGTAATCGTGGCTCTCGAATCCCACCACCTGAAAACGATCCACGCCCACCTGATAGATGCCGCCGCGCAAGGATTCGCCGGATTGCTTGCGAGTCAGAATTAGCGAGACCAGCTTGCCGCCGCCCGCGCCGCCGAAGACGATCAGATGCGTGTACTGGCGGCCGCCGGCCTCGCAGCGATGACCCTGGACGACGCGGAAGTCGCCCGGCAGCTTCGCCTGCACCAGCGGCGCCAGTCCGGCGAAGGCGGGACCGAGATCGGCGGCGATTTGGGCAGCCGGTATGGGCTGTTTGGAATACTTGCGGAAGACGGCGCATTGCAAATGATCCCGCAATCCCACGTTGAGCACCGCCGCCAGGCGCCCGGAGGTCTTCCGCAGGATGGCTTCTTCCGGGCTGCTGCGCGCGCGCCACAGATTCACCAGGGCCGCGACGCAAAGGATAACCGCGGCCGCTGCCGCCACGGCCCACAGCCCGGTGCGCGGGCGTGCGGTCTTAGCCATCACTGCGCGCCGGACCTTGGCTTCCAAGCCCGCCGGCACGTGTGTCGCGCGTACCGCGGTCCGCAACTGCGCGCGCACGCGGGTACGCGTCGCGAGCTCCGCCGCGCAATGCGCGCAGGTCTCCAGATGCCGTTGCACCTCGCGCCTGGTTTCTTCCGGCAGTTCGCGGCTCAGATAGGCATCCAGACTTTCGCGCACCGGCTCGCACGCGGAATCGTGAGACCGCCCGCCGTTCATGCGCCGCCCTCCTTACCCGCGGGGCCGATTCCATAAGACCGCGCCAACCCGCTCAACTGTTCGCGCAACAGCTTCCGGCCGCGGCTCAAGCGGCTCATCACCGTCCCGATGGGCACATCCAGCAATCCGGCGATTTCCTTGTAGGAGAATTCGTCGACGTCCGCCAGCAGCACGGCGGCCCGGTAATCGGCCGGCAGACGGTCCAACGCGCGCAGGATTTCGTCCCGTGCGAGGCCCTCCGGCACCGGCGCCGCGCGGACCGCGGCTTGTTCCAGGATTTCTTCGCTGTCCTTCACGCGGCGCAGGTTGAACCAACTGCGCCGGTGGTGGTGAATGGTGTTGACCAGGATTTTGAACAGCCATGCCCGGCAATTGGTGCCGGGCGCGAAGCGAGCGAATGACTTCCAGGCCTGTAAATAGGTTTCCTGCACCGCGTCCTCGGCTTTAGCGCCGTCCCCAAGCAGCCTGACCGCCGTCCGGTACAACTCGTGCAGGTGTGGCAGTGCCGCTGTTTCGAATTCACCGGTTTGCGGAGGCTTGGAAAACAATACTCCTATGGTGACATAAGGCGGCCGGGCGCGACTTTATTCCAGAACAGCGGGGCGGTCCCCTTGGGCGGCGTCCTGGTCCGCGCGGGTCCTCCGGGACGCGCCAGCAAGCCCGCAAGCGACGCTCACGCCTTGCGTCGGGCGTTTTGCTAAACTGGAGGGGTCCCTCACGGCGGCTTTAGCTCAGTCGGTAGAGCGTCGGATTGTGGTTCCGAAAGTCGTGGGTTCGAATCCCACAAGCCGCCCCATCTAACTTATTTGTAATCAATAGCTTGCATGGAAATATCGGTCGGCAGATTCGCGCTGTGCCTTTTACGTGCCGCAGAATCAAGAACGCAAGGGCGGCACTCGACTCCTTGTAAAATCGAGCAGCAAATGGAAGATCTCGATCTCGTCCAAGCCTTGTTGTGAGCGACGGTGCCCGGAAACCCGAACCGTCTTTAACCCTTCGTCGCTCCAGATGACAGGTTCCCACTCCTTGTTGACGAGAAGCAACTCTGTTTGGTGCTCTGCTAGGCCAGCGGCGAGTCGCACGAGCCAATCGGTGCATGTCGTGGTTTGCACGTAACCAAGCATTCCTGCTGACGGCCACTCCGCCCCGTATTGCCCGTTTACGAACATTAGTAGGCCTCCCGTTCCATAATATTGACTTACTGAGTCGGATCGGTACAGGCGCTTCGCCTCAATGAGAAACCTCGGCCGCTTGCCACGCACAACAGTCACAAACTCGATGTCGATCCGCGGGCGCTGTTTTCCGAATCGACCCGACACGTTCTGCGGCGGATCGTCAAGGACATCTAGGTGCTCCATCCATGGCTCCGCATCCGGGTCTTCGAGCAGTATCTTGGCCGTTCTGATCAACTCGCCCGTGATATGAGGCTCCTCGGACGCCGCGAAGGAATGGGTGTCCATTGAACGATGTGCGCGAAGGACCAGGGTCAAACAGTTACGGACAAACGCCAGTTGATAGGTACTGCGCTGCTGTTCGCTCGGAGCGGCGACCATTTTAGTGGATCGGCTCCTCGGCCGTTTGGAGCACCGGCCGGAGCGAGTCGGCGATGATTTGTCCGGCGTCCTGGATGGCCTGCGTCCTGGTCCAATGGAGATGCTGCAAAGGCTTTAAAATGTAGGTCTCCGTGCCTTCGTAAACCAGCAGGTTACGCTTGAAGTAAAGCCACTGACTGCGTCGCTGGGTCAGGCGCGCCCGAGTTTCTGCAAGGCGCCGGGCGTCCTCATCGGAGGCATTCAGTATCCTGACCGGCTCGGCCCGATGATCGCCAGGCGCGAGTCTTACTGCGACCAGCCCTTGACCGCCTCCGACCAGGATGTCTGCGTGATGGCGAGTATTGCTTGTGGCCCCGATGAAGGAATCCAGGTCGTCCACGAGAGTCTTTGCATATGCAATGAGTTCCTCTCGGTCGGGGGGGCCGATGGCTGCAGTGGCGGTCTTTCCACGGATCAATCCGAAGCGGATATGTACAAGGTCGTGGACGGCGGCCCTCGCTCGCGGCGACAGCCTCAGAGCCTTGAAAGTCAACTCGTTCAGGTCTTGTACGAGGTCGGATTGGTCAAAGTCATCCCGGTCGGCCGGCTCCCGGAGCATTCGGTCGTACAATGTCGCCAATGATTCGACATCGCCGCCCTGCACGAATGGTAGAGGCAG
>JBEKMJ010000038.1:0-73079 GCA_050008575.1 Bryobacteraceae bacterium | reverse complement strand
ATCGTCGAACACCAACAGCAGCGAACGGTCGCTGGCATCCACAACGCGCATGCCGGGGGATTGACTCACTCTTCCCAGTTTGCTACTTTTCAGACTGTCGGGAGGTGACGCAACTTATGGCATCGGCGCAACTCACATCGGCAGGCGGCGCGGAAGTGGTTTGGCAGGACGGCGACAAGAAGCACACAGGCTGGACGGTGCATCTGCATATCGGGTCGGAGGTGATCAAACACACCCATCCGGATGCCGCACGGAACACGGGCGATGCCGAACTGGTTTCGCTGGCCGTCGCGGACGCCAAGGACGACGGCTACGAACTGAATCCCACGGCGGTCAAAGTCACGCGCTGAGCGCGCGCCGGCCTCAAACGTTCATCACGCGGTTCATGCGCTCGATGGCTTCGTCGATCTGCGCCGTGTTCGTGAAGCCGATGGTCACCGCATCCACGCAGCCCAGGTTCATGGCGAATTTCATGGACGCGTCGCGGTCTTCCGCTTTGGTAAATCGTCCTTCTCCCACCAGCTTCATACTGATCACGCCCATGCCCTGCTTGTGGACCGCCTTGGTATGCGCCACCACTTCCTCTACGTTGCCCAGCTTATCCACATCCTTCATGTCGGGCGTGTCCATGCGCGTGCCGTTGTGGTTCATGCGGATCATGGCGATTTGCAGCCATTCGTTGCCCGGAATTGTCCGCAGCGCCGGCAGGCCGTGGATGGATGCGCCATGGGCCACGATAATCTTCTTCTGCTGCGCGAGCGAAAATCCGTCCCGCAGGCTCTCGTAATCCGCGGCCCAGGTGGGCGGGCGCAGGCAGTGCAGCAGCAGAATGTCGATGTATTCCGTGTTCAGTTGCTTGCGGAATTGGTCGATCTTCGGCGCGGGATCGCCCGACGCCGGCGTGCTGTACTTGGTCATCAGGCGGTAGCTGTCGCGCGGCAGACCCTTCAGCGCGATGGCCAGCATCTCCGGCATGCCGTGATAGCTCTCCGCGGTTTCAAAGAAGCGCACGCCGTGGTCGTAAGCGTAGCGGACCAGGCTGGTGAATCCCTCCTGCCCCAATTCGCGTTGCGCGCGCCCGCTGGTGGTGCCGGTGCCGAAGGCCAGGCGAGTCACCTTCACTTTGGATTTGCCGAGCGTTACCCAGTCGGTAGCCGAGCGCTTGTGCTTGGCCAGGGCGGCGGCGCCGGTGGTGGATAGCACCGAAGCGGCCACGCCGGTCTTCAAAAAATCGCGTCTGGTGAAATGGGGCATGCAACCCTCCTGAGTGACACTTTACCAGCAAAGTGGGGTAGGACTCCAGTGCAGTGTAGTGCGGTGGGGCAGGCGTCCACGCCTGCGGCGGGTCTCCAGACCCGCGCTTCCCACCACGCGGGACGGGTTTGCTACTTGATCTCCAGGATTTCCTTTTCCTTGGTCCGCGCCGCCAGATCGATCTTGTCCATATAAGCGTTCGTCAGCTTCTGGATCTCGTCGTGCGCCCGCTTGTCCTCGTCTTCGGTGATCTTCTTGTCCTTCAGCAGCGCCTTTACCGCCTCGTTGCCGTCGCGGCGGATGTTGCGCACCGATACGCGATGGTGCTCGGCCACGCCGTGCAGCCGCTTCACGAATTCCTTGCGGCGCTCCTCGGTCAGCGGCGGGATCGGCAACCGGATCGTCTTGCCGTCATTGGCGGGATTCAGACCCAGGTCCGAAACCCGGATAGCCTTCTCGATCGGCCCGATTTGCGAGGCATCCCACGGCGTGATCGTGATCATGCTGGGCTCCGGAACGTGCAGCGTCGCCACCTGGTTCAGGGGCGAGGGCGTCCCGTAATAATCCACGCGAATGTGGTCGAGCAGGCTCAGCGTGGCCCGTCCCGTGCGGATGGTGGCCGCTTCGTGCTGCAGGTCGCCGATCGCCTTCTCCATGCGCGCTTTCACGTTGCTCTCGACGTCTTTAATGGAATTGAAAGCCGGCCCTGCGGGGGCGGCGGTGTGTTCGGTTTTCATAAGTGGCCTAGTGGATGAGCGTACCGACGGGCTCGCCCATCGACATACGCATTATATTGCCGCTCGTATTCAAATTGAAAACAATGATCGGAAGTTTGTTGTCCCGGCACATGGCGATGGAAGTGGCGTCCATGACGGCCAGCGACTTGGACAAGACCTCCAGGTACGAAACTTCACGGTACATCACGGCGTCGGGGAACCGCAAGGGGTCCTTATCGTAGACGCCGTCCACGCGGGTGGCCTTGGCGATCACCTCAGCCTTGATTTCCAGCGCCCGCAGGGTGGCTGCGGTATCCGTCGAAAAGTATGGATTGGAAGTGCCGGCGGCGAACACGCAGACGCGCCCTTTTTCCAGATGGCGTATGGCGCGGCGGCGGATGTACGGCTCGGCCACTTCGTGCATCTCGATGGCGCTCATCACCCGGGTATAGACGCCGATCTGTTCCAGGGCGTCCTGCAGCGCCAGGGAATTGATGACCGTGGCCAGCATGCCCATGTGATCGGCGGTCACGCGGTCCATGTTCTGGGCCGCGGCCGCTACGCCGCGGAAGATATTGCCGCCGCCCACCACCAGGCCCACCTGCACCCCTTTGGCGGCCACCTCGGCCACTTCCCCGGCCAGATCCTTCACCACCCCGGCATTGATGCCGAAAGCGGCCCCTCCCGCCAGCGATTCGCCGCTGAGCTTCAACAGGATGCGCTTATACTGCGGCACTGGCGTCGGGCGGCCCTTCGGCGCCGGATTCCACCGCGGCGATGTCGCCCACCTTGTAGCGCGTAAACCGCGAAACGGTGATATTCTCGCCCAGCTTGGAGATCTTGGTCTTGATCAACTGGCCGACGGTTAGGCTGGCTTCCTTCACAAAAGGTTGCTCCAGCAAACAGACTTCTTCGTAGTATTTCGCCAGCCGCCCTTCCACGATGCGGTCGATCACATTGGCGGGCTTGCCTTCGAACGCCGCGCGCCCGCGCTGGATGTCGCGCTCTTTCTCCAGCGCTTCATCGGGTACGTCCTCCTTGCGGATGAACTTCGGGTCGGCCGCGGCGATATGCATGGCGATATCGTGCACCAGTTCCTGGAAATCCTCTGTACGGGCCACAAAATCGGACTCGCAGTTGATTTCCACCAGCACGCCGAGTTGGCCGCCGGAATGGATGTAGCTGCCAATCAAGCCCTGCTTGGTGACCCGCGCGGATTTCTTGTGGGCGGAGGCGATGCCGCGCTTCCGCAGAATGACTTCCGCGTTGCCGATGTCGCCGTTGGCCTCAATTAAGGCGGTCTTGCATTCCATCATGCCGGCGCCGGTGCGGTCGCGGAGTTGCTTTACGAGTTGAGCCGTAATGTCGGCCATAGTTATCAAACCTAAACAAACAGTATGGAACCACGGATGGACACAGATGCACACAGGTAAAACCAAACCATTCTTATCTGTGTTTATCTGTGTTCATCTGTGGTTAAGTTCTTAGTGTCCGCTTTCGGTGACCACGGCTTCGGCCACCGGTTCGGCGGTTTCCGAGGCGGGCCCCTTACGTGGCGACACCGGCGGCGGTTCGTCTTCCATCAGCGACTCCGCCATGATCTTCTCGGCGTACTTGGGATCCACGTATTCGGTGTATTCGGGCACCTCTTCGACCGGCGTCTCGTCGGTCACGATCTTCTCCGAGGTGAATTCCTGCTCGCTAGCCAACGCACGGCCTTCCACTACCGAGTCCGCGATCTTGCTGGCGAACAGGCGGATGGCGCGCAACGCGTCGTCGTTGCCCGGTATCACGTAGTCCACTTCGTCCGGATCGCAGTTGGTGTCCACAATGGCTACCACCGGGATGCCCAAACGGCGCGCTTCCTTCACCGCGATGGCCTCTTTGTTCGAATCGATCACAAACAGAATATCGGGCAACCCGGGCATGTCCTTTATGCCCTGCAGGTTCGAATCCAGGTGCTTGCGCTCGCGCTCCAGGCGGATGATTTCCTTCTTGGGCCGGCCCGTGTAGCCGCCCTCCACGCTGGCCATCGCCTCCAGTTCCTTCAGGCGCTTGATGGACTTCTGCACCGTGGCCATGTTGGTGAGCAGACCGCCCAACCAGCGCTGATTCACGAAATACATCGAGCAGCGGCGGGCTTCCTCGGCGATGGCTTCCTGCGCCTGCCGCTTGGTTCCCACGAACAGCACGTTCTTGCCTTGCGCCGCCATTTCACCCACGAAGCGGGCGGCGTCCTTGAACATTTTCAACGTCTTTTGCAGGTCGATTATGTAGATTCCGTTGCGTTCGCCGAAAATGTATTCTTTCATCTTCGGATTCCAGCGCTTGGTCTGGTGCCCGAAGTGAACACCGGCTTCGAGCAATTCCTTCATCGATATTGCGGGCGTAGACTACCTCCTAAATGAATCCGTGCCTAAGGCCCCGCGCGCGGTCCAAAGCGAGATTTGCGCGCGCGGCCCGGACACACCAACTGCAACCAACAAGCAAGCGCAAAACGGGGCGCATCGCGCCGCTCGAATCTGCGGACTTCCTTCCTAAATGGCGGCGCGAAACCGCGCCCCTTTGCGCTTCAGACATTAACGTTTGGAGAACTGGAAGCGCTTGCGCGCGCCCTTTTGGCCGTACTTCTTGCGCTCGTGCTGCCGCGGATCGCGGGTCAGAAAGCCGAGCTTCTTGAGCCGGGACCGCAGCTCCACGTTGAACTCGCACAGCGCACGGGAGATGCCATGCCGGGCGGCGCCGGCTTGGCCGGAAATACCCCCGCCGTCGATGCGCATCAGGATGTCGAATTTGTCGGCCGTTTCGGTGGCCAGCAACGGCTGGCGCACGGAGGCGCGGGCGGCTTCGGTGGGGAAGTAATTCTCGAAGGGCCTTCCGTTGATGGTGAAATCCCCTTTGCCGGGCCGAAGAATCACACGCGCCACCGATTCCTTACGGCGGCCGGTACCAATATATTGAACTGTGCTTGCTGCCACTAAATAAACCTTTCGCTATTTGAGAGCCAGTGCGGTGGGCTTCTGCGCCGCGTGCGGATGCTTGTCGCCCGCGTAGACCTTCAGCTTGCGGTACATCTGTTTGCCCAGCTTGGTCTTGGGAAGCATGCCCTGGATGGCTTCTTCCACCATCCGTTGCGGCCGCGTGGCGCGCACGCGCCGCGCGCTGGTTTCCACCAGCCCGCCGGGATATCCCGTGAAATGCCGGTAGACTTTGTTATCGTCCTTCCGGCCCGTAAGCCGCACTTTCGCGGCGTTGACCACCACTACGTGATCGCCTGTGTCCAGGAACGGGGTGAATGTCGTTTTATGCTTGCCCATCAAGAGCATCGCGGCCTTGCTGGCCAGCTTGCCGAGGACTGCGTCTTCGGCGTCCAGCACATGCCACTGGCGGACAATCCCGTTCTTGGAGGGGAACTCGGTACTCATTGACACACGTCTCCACTTCGTCGGTTCAAACTATTTAGATTACCGGGCTGGAGGGTGAAATGTCAAATGGGGGTAGCCGGGAGAACTGCCCCGTGGAACGGGATGTATAATGGGTGCATTGATGAACGCTCAGGTTCAAGCGTGGATGCCCGCAATTCTGGCCCTGTTCGGCAGCTTGATCGTAGTCGTGCTTGCGGCCTGGATTAACACGCGCATGCTGAGTGCGCAGATTGAAGCCGTACGCTCAGAGATAGGAGCCTTGCGCGCCGAAATGCGGCAGGGTTTCGCGGAGCTGGAACTCAGGCTCACCAAGCAAATCATGGAACTGGATCATCGGATCGAGCGACTGGAAGAGCAGCGTGGCCTGATTCGCACGCCCTAGCAGGCTGCGGAAAAATGTCACGGACCGCTTGCGAAGGCGCGCGGCCCGGAGTCGTGCGCACCTGTTGCAGCAACTTACCGAGCCGCGACCGTGAGGGAGCGGTTTGGCGGACCCTTTTTTCCGCAGCCCGCCAGATCGGCCTGACATACTCGGTGCCGGGCAGGTTGACCTGCGTGGGTGCGGGGAAGTTTCCCTTGCCGTGGTTGAGGTAAACATACGCCGTCGGATTCGCGTATGCCACCAGGTCGCGTGCCCGGCGCCGTTCAGATCGCCGGCCTCTAGCCTGTGCGAAACGAAGGCCGCTCGAAGGCGGAGCGTCACTGCATCGTCACGTTGACCGTGTTGGCTGCCTGACCGCCTGCCGTAAGTACGATGTTGACGCTGCCTGCCCCGGTCAACGACTGCGGGACCGGGCCAACGTTCACCTGATCCTCTCCAGCGAACCCCGGTGCCGGCCCGCCGTATAGAACCGGCACGCTCAGGCCGCCTACCCACGCCGTGACGCTGTTGGCGTTGCGGATGCCCGTGCCGTACATCTCCAAATAAACTTGCTCCGTCGACGGCCCGAGATTGATCGGCAAAGGAACCACGCTTCCTGATGAAATCTGGTACACGGGCTGCAACGGCTGCTGTACCCCTGAAATTACCGGCAGGACCCAGGCCGCCACCAACCCCGAACCGTTCAGCGCAAACAACCCAGGCGAAACGTTGCCGATCTGGATGGTTGCGGTCTGAATAGTCCCATTTTGATTCTGGATGCTCACCGTCGCCGTTCCCGTCGCCGTCCCTGCGGGAATTTCGCAGTTGACCTGCGCGGGCGAGACGTAGAATAGGGGAGCGAGGCGCGCGGCTCCGGCAGAGTCCGTCACCGTCACGGTTGTGCCATCGAGCGATGTTGGGATGGGTAAGCTCGACGCAGAAGCCGTACCGGTCGCTAGATTGGTGCCATATGCCGAAACGATGGATTGCGCGGCGAAGGGTTCGACTTGGCCGGCCGTGGACAACGCGACTGTGAACGCAGGCGCCGGACCTTGTACCACGAAGGCGGCATTGCTGAGCAGCGTCCCGCTGGGGGTTGTTACCTGAACCTCGCCGGTGCTCGCGCCGGAGGGTACGGTAGTCGTGATTAAGGTACTCGATACCAATGTGAATGTCGCCGCGGTACCGTTGAAGGTGACGCTCGTCGCCCCGGTCAAATTCGTTCCCAGGATCTGGACGGCCGCGCCCACGCTTCCCAAAGCTGGCAGAGTTTCAACAAACGGGGCCAAGCCTACAGACAGGCTGAAGACCGTGCCAGCCCCGTTTGGTTCGCCATAAGACGTCGTCCCGTAAAAATCTCCATTGGTGGTCTGAACCAGCCCTGCCACGGGCAGCGCGCCGTCCGCGCAGTCATCTGAGTCTGAAAAGACGCCTTGTGAGCAGAAGCTGTATAGCGTCGTCAGCACGCCATTCGGTGTGATTTTGAAGACCGTGCCGGCGAAGTTGAGCCCGCCATATTCAGTTGTGCCGTAGAAGCTCCCGTCCGTGGCCTGGACGAGTCCCGCCATGGGGGTCTGACCATCTGCGCAGAGCCCCTTGGCATTTAGTTGGGAGCAGAAAGTATATAGCGTGGTCAGTACGCCGCTCGGAGTGAGCCTAAAGACTGTGCCGCCGTTGCCGTTGTTGTTAGCACCGCCCTGAGGCGTTGTCCCGTAGAGGTTCCCGTCGGTGCCCTGGATTAGCGCGGCCACGGGGTACTGGCCATCCGCGCAGACCCCACTGGCATTTGGTTTGGAGCAGAAACTGTACAGCGTCGTCAGCGTGCCAGTCGGGGTGATTTTGAAGACCGTGCCACAGCGGGAGGACGGGTAGCAGGGGGCCCCGCCAAGGCGGGTTGTCCCGTAGAAGTCGCCGTCGGTGGCCTGGACCAGCCGCGCCGAGGGGTTATCGCCGTCCGTGCATTCACTCTGGGAGCAGAAGCTGTACAGCGTAGTCGGCATGCCACCCGGGGTGATCCTGAAGACCGTGCCACCGGTTACGCTGTTCACGGGCTCCCCCCCTCCGCCATCCGCCGTTGTCCCGTAGAAGTTGCCGTCCGTGCCCTGGACCAACCCCGCCAGGAGTTCGTCGCCGTCCGTGCACCCGCTTTGGGAGCAGAAGCTGTATAGCGTCGTCAGTACGCCACTCGGCGTGATTTTGAACACCGTGCCACCGAAGCCCTCGGCCACGTATCCGTTGTCATAGGCCCCAGCCCCCCGCGTGGCGGTGGTTCCGTAGAAGTCTCCATTGGCGGTCGGGACCAGCGTCGCGACGGGCGATCCGCCGTCGGCGCAGGCATCGTCAATTATTTGGGAGCAGAAGCTGTAAAGCGTCGTTAGCGTGCCGCTCGGGGTGATTCTGAATACAGTGCCCGAGTTGTACGTCCCGCCCCCAGCAGTTGTACCGTACAGGTTTCCGTCGGGGCCTTGGGCTAGCCCAGCCCCGGGTGCGCTGCCCAACGTACCAAGGAAAGTGTTGTTCACCGTGGTGAGAGTCTGCGCAGGCAGGGCAATCGCCATCGTCGCGCACAGCACAAAAACAGCGCTCACCCGCTTTCCGCAATTTAGTTTGCCCAACGCGCTGGCGACTCGTTTCATCGATGAATCACGTTCGCCGAAGAGGCCGGAAGATTGTTGAATGCGGCCCCCAGGTCCTTGGCGCCTCCACCCGTCGTCACATAGAGGTCGCAGTCGGCGACCTGCATTAGCGCCACGGAGGGCAGTGCGCCGTCCGCGCCATCGAAGTTGCACAGCGCTGTGAACGTCTGCGCGTGCAGGGCAATGGCCATCGTTGCTTACAGCACGGAAACAGCCCACGCCGGCATCCCCCCGGTGGACGGAGATCTCTGTGCGCGCGTCAATCCCGGCGCTCTGGGTGCCCGGGCCGCTAAGAACTGAAGTTGCCACATCTTTGTACCTGCCTGCTACTCCATACGAACCGGCATTCCGAATACGGGAGAAGAATTATTGATGCGACGGTCCAGAGAGTGAATCGCCCCCGGGCGTTTCAAGATGCTGATGGGATGTATACATCGATGCCGTTGGGGCTCACCATAGCTACATCCGGTATGCCGTCGCCGTTGAAGTCCCCGAGTACCATGTTGCCGAAGCCGCTGCCGGCCGGCCCGTAATATACCGCCGGCTGAAAAGTGCCGTTCCATTGCCGAAGCAGACTCCCATGCCGGAGTCCGCGGAGAGGATCAAGTCTAACTTGCCGTCGCCGTTCAGATCGATCTGTATTTGGGCGTATAAATCCTGGTCGCCGCCCGGCAGGCTGTAGGGACCTTCACGAAAGGCGCTGTCTCCGTTTCCCAGCAAGGTCGCGATGTAGGTCTGGTATATCGAGATCACATCCGGAATCCCATCTCCGTTGATATCGGCGACGGAGACGTATCCGCCCGCGGACGGGTAATCGCGCCGGGCGGCGAACTTGGGTTGCGGGACGTGGGCGGCGAGCGCGCCACGGCACGCGCCAAAGCAAAGGATGGAAAGACAGAACGCTCGCTTCATGGGTTGTACCTACGTTGGATTCAAGTATATCGGGGCCTGCCGGCGGCGCATGTCGCCGTCCTACTGGGTGGTATTGATCAGGACCACGACGGCTCCGCCGTTGGGCGCCACCAGGTCCGGCAAGCCGGCCGACGCTAGCTGCCCATGCAAGTTCTCCAGGAACATCTGCGCGACATACTAATCGGACAAGCGGTGCCGGACCCGGGAACCATCGCGCCTAGGGTTGCCCGGCAGGTCGACCACGGTGGGTGCCCAGAAGTCTCCCTTGCCGTCGTTGAGGTAGATATTAGGCGCCCGAATTCTCATCCGCCACCAGGTCGGCGTGGCCGGTTCGGTTCAGATCGCCAACCGCCAGCCACTGCGGCCACTCCATAGTCTGATGAAACACCGGCGCCTGGAACGTCCCATTGCCGTTGCCCCGAAACAGGCAGGTGGGGCGCCGCCATGCGCCGCCGCGGCGCTTCCCGCTCACTTCGTCGTAGTCAAATTGTGCTCGATGGCAAACTTCACCAGCCCCACCAGATCGTGTATATTCAGCTTGCGCATCAGGCTGGCGCGATACGTATCCACCGTCTTAGGACTGATGTCCAGCAAATTCGCGATCTCCTTGGCCCGCAGACCGTTCACTAAGTGGAAAAATACATCCCGCTCGCGCCGGCTCAGATGCGCCAGCGGATCGTCCTCGTGCGCATCTCGCGTGGACGGCAACAACCCCGCCACCTTCAGCAGCGGCGACACGTACACCCCGCCATCCCGTATATAGTTGATGGCGTCCGTCAGGTGCCGGGGAGGCCCGTCCTTCAACAGATACCCGTCCGTGCCCACTTTCAAAGCTTCGCGGATCGCGCTCTCCTCGCGGCTGATCGTGAGGATGATGCAACGCGTCGGAATCTCGGCTTCCCGCACCTTGCGCACCACCTGCAAGCCCGTCAGCTTCGGCATGTTCAAGTCCAACAGTGCGAAATCCGGCTTCAGCGCGCGAATCGACTCCAGCGCCGCCAGCCCGTCGGCGCACTGCGCCAGCACCTGCAAGTCCCGCGCCTGGCAAACCAGCGCCAGGCCTTCGCGAATGATGGCTTGATCCTCCGCAAGCACGACCGTCGTTTGTTTGGGGTTATTCATGAATCACCGGAATTGAAATCGTCAATTTCGCGCCTTCTCGAGTGCTCTGCGCCAATAGTTCGCCGCCAAGCTGGCGCGCCAGGTCGCGCATGGACCGCAGCCCGATGCCCGCCGCCGCCGACGGCCGATCCGCGTCCGCGGGCGGGCGAAAGCCGGATCCGTCGTCCGCCACTTCGAGTTCCAGGCGTCCGTCTTCCTCGCGCAGCGCCATGCTCACGCGCCGCGCATCCGCGTGTTGCACCACGTTCGAGATGCCCTCCTGCGCCACCAGGTAAATCGCGCGCCGCACTTCCGGTGGCGGCTCCGCGGAAAGCGCCCGCAGATCCAGCGAGCCCGCGAATTTCTCGGATATTCCCGAAGCCACCCACAGATCCCGCAGAGCTTCCACCAGCGGTTGCGCCTGCCAGGCCGGTATGTACAACCGCCGCGAGACGCCCCGTACTTGCTCCAAAGCGGTACTCGCCAGAGCCGCAATTCGATTCAGGCTTTTGCGCACAGCCTCCGGCGGATCCGGCAGCGTGGCTTCCAGCAAACTCAGATGCACGTGGATTCCCGCCAGCGCCTGCCCCACTCCCGTGTGCAGTTCGCGCCCCAACCGCTGCCGCTCCGCCTCCATCGAATCCGCCAGGATCGCGCCCGTCGTCCTGGGTACCCTGCCGGTGCGTGCGCGCAATTCCCGATCCGCTTCCAGTAGACGAAAGTAGTTTCGCGAGGCGCTGTGCTGCATCGCTCCGAGGCGCTCCAGTTCCCAGCACGAGTGCATGCGGTCCGCGGCCAGCCCCGCCATTTGCTGTAGCCGGCGTACATTGCCGCCTGGACAGTCCTGCAAAAAACCGGAGGCCAATTCAGTCGATCCTTCCTGTTTGCCGAAGCATTTCCCAGTTCATCGCTAAAGCCATAGCCTTACCCAGAATGTCAAGTAAGATGCAATGATGCAATCCCATATGTACTTAGTACCTCAGTGAGATTCCTAGTACTTGCCTCGCTAGACTACCGCGTTTAACCTAAGAGTGTCCGAACTTCACTAAATGTTCTTGCAGCGATTGGCGGTGTTGATCGGAGGTTTCGCCGCAGGTGCGCTCGTCCGGCGTTGGCAGGCGCACGATACGGCGGCTCCCCAGCGCTCCCTCGACAGATCTTCCCGGGAGTGGAAGGCGCAACTGCGCGCGCACGATCACCGGCTCAGCTTGCTCGAAACACGCTCCGACCGGCACGAAGCCAGGCTCAAGGAACTGCCCTCCACCGTGCAGATCGTTTCCGCCATGGATGAGCTCCTGGGCAAAGCCATGTCCGGATTGGAAGGCCGCTTGGCCGCGCAAGCCCGCTCCATCGAGACGCTGCAAACCACGGTCTCGCAGACCGACGAGTTGCTCGAACGCGTACTCGAATCCCTAGACACATTGGCGCGGTAGCCGTAGGGCGGCGCCATGCGCTGCCCGCCGAGCTTGGCTCGCGTTTGGATTTTGGCCTTTTGTGGGGCGCGCGGTTTCGCCTGCCGCGCGGCGGACAGATCCCTACGACATTTTCTTGGTGCGGCGCTTCCAAGACGCCACTACGCTTCTATATGCCGGGATTTAGTTAGGGGACGGAGCTTTCCAGCGGGTCCAGGCGGCTCCAAGGCAGGCTTCGCGCGCCGCGCGATGTTGGCCATTTGAGTCAGGTGGCCCGCGTGGCGCACGCTCTCAGCGTGCCGTGTCGGCACTCTGCCGACACACGCGAGTGAAGCTCGCCTCTCTGGAGACTGGCCTTTTGCCCGGCTTGGTGGCATAGGCTTCAGCCTGTGGAGGGCGGGCAATTCTGCCCGCAGCCGGCTTTCATCCGCCTAAGGCGAGCGGCTTCCGGAGAATCCGCGCAGGTCCGGACGCCGCTCCGCAAAAAGGCCACCATCCATCCAGCCGTCCGAAAGCCGGCTGCGGGCATAATTGCCCGCCCTCCAGTACGCGCGGCATCGCGTATGGAACCTGTCGTCAAGGATTAGCTGGGACAGGACCCTAGCCTAGCCAGGCTAGTCGTCGGTCACATGCTTCGATAATAAGTTTCCTACGCGCATCCCCCGCCGGCCGAACCACTTAATAGCCTAAGTCCTCTTCGCTAGGCTCGTTTCCCAACACCCGCGTTCTATTCTGGAAGTGGGGTGAAAGTGGGGCGGCGCCGTGCGCCGCCTGCCCCATCCCGGAAGGAAAATTCAAATGATAATTTCAGACAAGCAACAACAAGCCAATCGGCGGAATGCGCAGCAGTCGACCGGTCCGGTCACTCCGGCGGGGAAGGCTGCCGTACGCCTCAACGCCCTAACTTACGGCTTGCGCGCCCGTAGCAGTATCATCCACGGCGAAGATCCCGAGGACTACAAGCAGCTCTGGGCCGAGCTCGCAACAGAGTGGCAGCCCCAAACCCGTACCGAACGCTTGTACCTCGAACAAATGGTTACGTCCCAATGGTTGCTCGCCCGCGTGGCCCACGGCGAGAGCCAAATCTACGAGGCCGCCATCCCCGCCTGCGGGAATTGAAGCAACTGCAAAAGGAGCGCCGCCAGCAACCCGCCAGCCATCCGCGGCCCGCGCAAACCGCGAAACCCGCGCCCGCCCCGGCCCATCCGCCGGCCGGCCCACCCGCTCCGCCCCCCGATCATGCGATGTCGGAGGACGCGGAAGCCCACCCGGTCTTCTGCGCTCCCGCCACCACCGATACCCGTTAGTAACTTGCCCCCCTGATCTTTGACAACCTCACCCGCGCCTCCCACTCATACGCCACCACTGTCCTTCCCCAATCCGCGAAACACAACCACAGCCCCCAGCCCCCCGCCCCGGTCAGCGAAGCGAGCCCATCCGCCACCTCCTGTAAATTCAATCGCATGGGCTTTGATCGCGCGGAAACACAACCACCAACCACCAGCCACCAACCACTAACCACGGCGAGCGGAGCGAGCCAACAGCCGCTCCAAATTTCCCCCCAATATCAGCCGCGCCTGCTCCGCCGGAATCTCCATCCCGCACAGCGCCTGCACCTGCGTCTGAAAAATCTGCGCATGCCACCCCCGCGGGAAGTACGACGAGTCCGAGCCGAACAGCAACCGCCGCGGCCCTGCCACTTCCAGCGCCCGGCGAAATACATCCTTCAGATCTACCTTCCCGGATTGATAGCGTACCCAACTGTTACTGCTCGAAGTATCCAGATACACGTTGGGGCATAGGTCGCATAACATCAGGGCCTCGCGAAAGTAGCCCGCGCCGAAATGCGGGATCGCAAAGTTCACGCCGGGAAACTCCATAGCCACGCTATGCAGGTCGATCGGGTTCGAGTAGCGCATATCGAATAGCGAAGGCAGCCCCAGCTTCCGCCGCACGCCCACCGTCAGCACCCCGCAATGCACAAACACGATCGTGCCGGGATGCGCGGCGGCCGCTTCCATCACCGGACGCACGCGCGCGTCCGCAACCGAGTAACGGTGCATCGCGGGAAACAGGCACACGCCCTGCATCAGGCCGCCGGCCAGCGCTTTCTGCACGCGCGCGACGCCATCGGAAGCCAGCGGATTCGCCATGAAGTAGCCCCAGAAACGGTCCGGATGAAGGGCCACCGCCGCGGCCACCGAGTCCTCGTCCCCCGGCGCGCTGGCGATCAGCGCGGCCTTTGCCACGCTGTTTTCGTCCAGCTCTTGTTTCCAGGTTTCGGCGAGTTCCTCGCACGATGCGGGCAGTCGCCACTCCAGCCTCCGGTCAACCTCTTCCATCTCCAGCGGGGGCTGCCCGCCTTGCGCCGCCAGCAGCGCGAAGAACGCGGGCGAGAAAAAATGGACGTGCGCGTCGCAAACGGGGAAATCACCCCAAGGTGTTTGCATCGCGTTTGTTCCAGTGCATCAGGCCCGCCGCCAACGCCACTTGCGTCAGGCCGGCCACGTTGTTCACGCCCAGCTTCTTCATCAGCATC
Source organism: Bryobacteraceae bacterium (assembly GCA_050008575.1). GTDB lineage: Bacteria > Acidobacteriota > Terriglobia > Bryobacterales > Bryobacteraceae > Bog-159. The sequence continues at coordinate 58,723 of JBEKMJ010000038.1, read as the reverse complement.
TTGCGGTAACCGCGCACCGTTTGCAAACCCAGGTCCAGCAGCACTGCGATGTCCTTGCTGGTCTTGCCGTCGGCCACCAGCCGCAGCACTTGCAATTCCCGCGGCGACAGCGTGTCCAACGGCGCATGGCTGCTGGCGGTCCGCAAATCGCCGCTCTGGATGCGCGTCAGCAGGCTGTCGGACACCTGCGAGCTCAGGTACGATCCGCCCCGCGCCACCGTGCGTAGAGCGTCGATCAGATCCGCCGACGAGGCCCGCTTCAGCACGAAGCCGCGCGCCCCCGAGCGCAGCGCGCTCACCACCGAATTCTCATCGTCGTATATCGAAAGGATCACCACCCGCGTTTGCGGCGAATAGCGCAGAATCTCCATCGTGGCTTCGATCCCATTCAGACCCGGCAGTCCGATATCCATCACCACCAGGTCCGGACGCGACTTCTTGCAGAATTGCACCGCCTCCGTTCCCGTTTCGGCTTCACCCACGACACGGAATTCCGCGGTACGCTCCAGAATCGCGCGCAGCCCGTCGCGCATCATTCTGTGGTCGTCCACCAGGAGAATATCGTATGCCATAGCTCTTGTGGGGCAGGCTCGTAGCCTGCGGCGGCCTCGTAGGCCGCCAACGCGCGCGAGCGCGTCTCTTTCATACCCCGTTCATACCCCGTTGTGGCCGCGGACCATGGGCCGTTCACACGTTGCGGCAAAACGCCCGCACCACATTTCCACCGTCCGGCGCCCTCTCGAACCGCAGCTCGACACCCGCCCGATCCGCGAAGTGCCGCATCACCAAAAGTTCCAACCCTCCTCCAAATCCGATCGCCGCGTCCGATCCGGCCCCATTGTCCCGAATCTCCAGGGCGATTCCACTCCGCAACGACTTTACCAGTATCTCAATCGCGGAGCAACCCGCGCGCCGCGCCGCCAGCCCCGCCGCCTCCTGCGCGATGCCGTATAAGGCCGCCGCCAACTGCGGAGCGGGTTGCGCCGTGGCATCCGCGAACACCCGCACGTTGCCTTTGAAATCCGCGCGCAGGCGCCCCGCCAGCCCGTCCAGAGCCGCCCGCAACCCCACTCGCTCCGCCACCGCCGGATTCAACTCGCGGTTGACGTCCCGTACCAGTTCCATGATCGTTTCGAGCGTCCCCTGGATTTCGCCGATGCGCTGCGGAACCGGAACCGCGCTCTCCGCCAGGTCCATGCGCAACAGGTCGAGCTGCAGGCCGGCCGCGCTCAGGCTTTGTCCCACGTGGTCGTGTAAGAGCTGCGAGAGCCGCGCGCGGCTCGTCTCCAGCGCATCCAGCGTGCGCAGCACCAGATCGCCTTCCGGCAATTGGTGCGCGATACATCCCGCAAACGCGATTTCGCCTGCCGGTCCCCGGACCGGGAACATGGCGATGGAAAATATGGGGGCACCTTCGCGAAACCGGCCGCCCGCGCCGACTGTCTCGCCCGTGAAGACGCGCTCCACACGCGCCATCCAGCAGTCCCGCGCCGGCGGTTCAAACAGATCCGCGAAAGGCACGCTTTCCAGCCCGCCGGCCGCGCGGCCCAATACGCGCATCGCGTCCCCATAGACGGCCTGGAATGTCCCGTCGCGCCGCAGCAGCCATGCGCAGCCGGGGCTCTGGCGCAGCAGCATCTCGCCCAGCGCTGCGGCGGACCGCGGCTTGGCCGTGGCTGGTTTCATGGTGTTCGCTTGTTAGCGCACAATTTTAGCAGGGTGTGGAGGCCGGCGTCATCTAAACACGGCGGCGCTAAACACGGCGGCGCCATTGCCGGCTACGCCCCAATCCCCTTGCTTACGCGCGCGGCGGCGCAAGACTTGTCGCGCTCCGGCCGATTCGGCTATGCTGGGTTCTCACTATGACCTTCGGATTTGACATGCACCGGGTGTTCATCTCGGCTCCCGGAGATCTGGCGCTGGATCGCCAAGCCTGCAACGCGGCGATCGCCACGGCCAACGAGACCACGGGAATGCCCGCCAAGGTCCTGCTCGTCACCGTTGGCCTGCGGGAAGACGAACACATTGCCGGATCCCGCTCCATCGTCTCGGACAATGTCCGATGGTCCACTTTCTTCATCCAGGTGTTCGAAGACGATTGGGGTCCCAAGAACTTGTTCCGGAAACTGTTCTACTTGGCTATCGAGTGCCGCGACGATGCCTCAATGCCAATGCGCGAGGTGGTGGTGTGTCTGAAGGACGCACCGCACGAAACCGACCCGGAGATCCTGGCGTTTCGCCGGGAACTGCAGGACCGCGACGATGTTCGCCTCTTCCGCTACGCCAGCCTCGACTCGCTAAAGGCGCATTTGATCGAGGTGTCTACCGGCTGGGCGCAGGCCATCGTGCAGGCCAAAACCGCGGCCTCCGGCGCCGCCTGCTGAACCCAACGGCCCGGCGGGCTTTCCTACAACAGCGGGGGCGGTTGCCACTCCATGTGAAAGTGCATCGCGTCTTCGCGCACGATCTGAAATCCCAGCCGCTGGTGAAACCGTAACGAACCTGGGTTGAACCGCAATACAGTCGAGCGGATGGGTAGTTTCGCCTGCTGCGCGTCGGCCTGCAAACGCTGGATCAGTGCCGCGCCGATCCCCTTGTTGCGTAGATCGGGAAGAATGGCGATGTCCACTAAGTCGTACCCATCCTCCTGCCGGGCCACCCATAACCGCCCAATCGGACGGCTATCCAGCAGCACAATGTGATAGCAGGAGTTCGGATACATCGCCGCGTAGGCGCCCATCTGCGCCCGGAACTGCATTTCAATCAGGGCTAACCGCTGCGCTTCGGAGATAGGGGCCAGCGCGAATTCCGGACCGCGCACCGCAAAATACAGGTCGTGCAGAAATACCTCGTCCTGCGGCAGGGCGGGGCGTACGGCCAGAAAAGACATAACGGTTTGGAAAGCGGACCGGCCGCGCGGCCGGTCCCGAAGCTTAAGCTACCGGCGATTCGTCAGGAGCGCGGCGGAAACACCCCCTGCAGCGCGATGACCCAGTTTAAGCCCACGTACGGCATTAAGTTATTGTGCGGTTGGCCGCCCCCGAAAGCGGAAATTGCAGCCGTACTCATCTGCGTAACCGGCGAGGTGGACGTGGAGTAGATGTTGCCGGACTCCGATTCGGCGAAGGCATTGCCTACCGGTGTGGAAGGGGACGGTGGCCGCGCCACGGACATCGGCGTATGGTTATGCAGCGGGGTTTGGGAGGCGATCAGCGTTACGGTTTGCTCGCCGCCGCTTTCCCCTTGCACGTAATTTTGCAGGCCCGGACCTTGCCCGAAACCGATGGCCACGGCCCCCTGCAGGTTGGGCAGCGCGAAGGTCGACCTCCCGTCGCCGCCGTACATGGTTCCTAGCAGTGAAAACAGCGCCGTATTCTGCGAAATCGACATAAGCTGACCGCTGGCGAAAGCCCACCCCGTGGGAGCGAAGTTGAAACCCACTAGCAGCAATTGACCGACATATGGATTTGCCATGTTGTCTCTCCTGATCTCGAGCCCCTAGTTTTGGGATGGGAAAATTCCCGTCAAAGCGATGCACCAGTTCATCACCAGATACGGCTGCCGGTTCTCGTGGGGCAGTCCTCCTCCGCTATTGCCGATGGTGCCCGCATTCATCGCCGCCAGATTGGACGCCCCCGTGTATAGGCTGGCCCCACCGCCCGCCACCAGAGCTCCGCCGGGCTTGGTCAGATTTGCCCCGGACGCGGCCTGCAGCGGGTGGCTGTGCGCGGGCACCTCGGCCGAAAGCAGCGTGTGAAACTCCTCGCCGCCCACTTGCCCCAACTGAATGCCGTTGCCGAAACCGGCCGGAGTGCGGCCCTGCAGGTTCGGCAGCGCGAAAGTGCTTATCCCGTCCCCGCCGTAGGTCGTCCCCAGCAGCGAAAACAGCGCGGCATTCTGATTGATCGGCAAGAGCTGTCCGTTGCACATTGCCCAGCCCTGAGTCGTGTAATTCCAGGAAGCCAGCATGAGCTGGCCCAGAAACGGCGTCATTCTGTCTCTCCTTCCTCTTGTGCTCTCAATATGCAGCGGTCAGCCCTGGGCCGGATAGATACCATAAAGCGAAACGATCCAGTTCAACACCAGGTACGGCTGCCTGTTGTCATGCGCAAGGTTTGCGCCAACGTTAGACCCCACCATGCTCGAATTCATACTCGTCGCCGGTTGTTCGGACGAGTAAACTTTCAAACCGCTGCCCACCGTATCGTTGGCCGGGTTGTTCACGCCGCCGGAATTCGAGGAACTCAGCAGGGCGTGGTTGTGGCTGGGGTACTGGCTTACGTTCAAGGTCACGGTTTCCAGGCCGCCCGTTTGCCCGATCGCGTAGTTGCTGCCGCCGCTCGACCCCTGGTGGATGGGAACGCGGCCTTGCAAGTTGGGGAGCGCGAAAGTGCTTTGACCGTCGCCGCCGTAAGTCGTGCCGATGAGATTAAAAAGCGTGGTGTTTTGGGAAATGGAGATCAATTGGCCGTTACAGAGCGCCCAGCCGACGGGCGCGAAGTTAAACCCAACCAATCGGACTTCCCCCACATAGGCCGTGCTCATACGCGAAGCCTCCTTGAATTCGCGCCACTTTATGACGCGCCGAAGTAGAATATCATCATTGTCGATCCATTTCAAGAAAATTCGACGGAAATATCTGGCGCGGTTTCGCGGAAAACGCCGTAGCTGCGAAACCGGGAATGTGGTAGACTGGCGCGAGGTGCGTCGGCACGAACTGCGCCGGGGGCACGGGCTCGGGGCCGGTACTGAGATCGGGTTTGTGCCGGGGCGGATCTTCTTGCCTCGCGAAAGAAGGAAACGCATGCGTATCGGTGGATTTGGCTTGTTGTGCATGGGCGCCTTGTTTGCGCTCACCGCGTCGACTGGACGGGCGGCCACGTGCTCGACTTCATGCTCGACCTCGGGTTCCACGACCACGTGCACCAGTTCCGACGTCATCAAGACGCCGGACGAGGGTGGAAACGGAAACCTCTATACCGCGGGGATCTACCCGTCCTGCATCACCGTTCCGAACAGCGTCACCGGCACGGTGTCCAGCGCCGCGGGCAGCGTCGAAGTCCAGCTCACCAACGTGGATTCCAACGGCACCGGCAATTATTTCAGCCTCCAGGGCACCGAGATCCTGCTGGTATCTCCGACCGGCGCGCAACTGGAACTGCTGGGCGGTCCTGGAGACGGCAGCGAAACCCTGACCGGTCTCACCATGCTGATCGCCAACAACACCGGTTTCAACCCCATGCCGAACGGCAATCCGGCCGGCTTCCCCTCGAGCGGCACCCAGGACTATGAGCCGAGTGCGTACGAGCAAGGATATGGGGAATATTTCCCGAGCCCCGGCCCGGGACCTGTGGAGCACTTGCCGCAAACGGATGGCACCGCCACGCTCACCAGCATCTTCAACGGCGTCACTGCGGCGGGCAACTGGGAGCTCTACATGATCGACAACTTCGGCGATCCGGTGACCGTGAACGGATGGAAGCTGATCCTGACGGTGAATGCTAGTGCGGAAGGTACCGTCACCGTGGTCTCGTCGAGCCAGCAGCCCGCCTATACCGCCAGCCCGAACAACACGGTGACGTTCACCGCCACGGTGACGGCCAACGAGAGTCCGGTGACAGGCGGGGGCACTGTGGCGTTCTACGCCAACGGCAGCACCACGGCCATCGCCTGTTCTTCCGGCAATCAAACGTTGAACAGCAGCGGCCAGGCCACCTGCGGGACGACTCTTTTGGCCGGGTCCCAGGCGCAATGTACCGCGTCGACTCCGCCTGCGTGGCCGACGGTTTGCCAGGGCAATAACCCGATCGTCGCGACCTACTCGGGAAGCGGCAGCTACACCGGCAGCAGCAGCAACGACCTCTATCAACTCGTAACCGTACACTCCACCAACCCATCCGGGACGCAATGGTGCAATAGCGGCCCCTTCGCGGTTCCGGAGTCCGTCACTCCGCTGGCTTATCCCTCCTTCATCCAGGTCTCTGGGTACTCCAACACGATAGCCAATCTGACGGTGGCGCTAACCGGGGTGGCCGGGCAAGTAGCCGGCATTCCCGGCCAGTTCCTGCTGGTGGCGCCCGACGGCACGCATAACCTGGATTTTCTGGACGAAGCGTTCTACGCCGGCGGCGCGACCAGCGCCGTAAATCTGACGTTTTTCGATACCGCCGGCCAGACGCCGGCCGGCCTGCAGCCCACCAGCGGCAGTTACGAAGCATACGACGGTAATCCGACCGGCAACCCGGACACGTTCCCCTCATCGGAGTCGCCGAACGTCTATTCGAGCGTCCCGCAGGTTCCAGGCACCATCAATTACGCGGAGCCGCGCGGCGGGACCAGTGTAACGACCTTCGGAGGCGCCTTCAGTGGCGTCCAGCCCAACGGAATATGGGCTTTGTACGCCTATACCACCGAATCCCTCACCGTGAACGGCGGCTGGTGCGTCACCTTCGAGGTCAACAACGGCACGGTGACCACCACCAGCCTGACGTCCACCCAGCAGCGCGCCACCACCGGGCAAGCTGTCACGTTCACCGCGACGGTGACCAGCGGCGGGAATCCGGTGACCACCGGCACAGTGACCTTCGAAGACGGCGGTTTGACACCGGCCGGTACGGTAAGCGGCGACAACGTGGTCACGCTGAACGGCAGCGGCCAAGCCACGTTTACCACCAGTTCCCTGGCCGAAGGCGATCACAATTTCACCGCGGCCTATAGCGGAGTGTCGGGAACCTACGATGTGAGCACCACTTCCCTGTACCAGCGCATCGACGACGCTTCGATTGTCACGTACGTGAACAGCACAGGGGCGCAGTTCTGCAATACGGGGGGCGTCATCAGCCCGAACGAGGCCTTCGGCGCCTTTACCCCGAATCCATCGAACATCTTTGTTTCGAATCTTTGGGGCACGGTCAGCGCCGTGACGGTGACGCTTGACGATTGGAATATTCCCACCCAGGACGTCGAACTCTATAGTGTTGAATCCCTGCTGGTGGGTCCGACCGCCGCGCTGGACTTCTTCTCGGTGACCGACGGCACCGCGAATGCTTCGGACGGCAACTACATCTTCTCCGACACCGGGAGCACGTTGAACACATCGAATGTCGCGCCCGGCAACTATAAGCCGGCCTCCGACGACACCTCCGCCGATACGTTCTTCCAGGACCCCGGCAACTTCTACACGCTACCCGGCTCGTTCTCCTACGCCGCGACCCATGGTTCGGCGACATTGACCAGCACGTTCGGGAGCAGCATCCCGAACGGCACCTGGAGCCTTTACTTCAACCAGACCGCCTCCGCCACAAAAGGTGCGTACAACGGGTGGTGCCTGAGTTTCACCGAGAACCCGGTGACTGTAGACCCCACCACGGAAAGCACCGACAGCGTCACGCAAGGGCAGCAGGGCGCGCAATTCACGTTGAACATCAAGAACAACGGGACCGGTCCCACCGGCGACCCAAACGGCAGCAATCCGTTGACCGTCACCGATACGCTGAACTCAGCCTTCAGTTATGCGAGTTCCGACGGCACCGGCTGGAATTGCGGGGCGAGCGGCCAAACCGTGACCTGCACCAACGACAGCGCGATTGCCCAGGGCTCCAGCTACCCAGCGCTGACGATCAATGTGAACGTGTCGGCGAGCGCCACGCCCGGGCCGGTGACCAATGCGTTTAATATCACCGGCGGCGCCGGCGTCACTGCCACCAGTTCGAACACCGATACGGTCACTATACTGTCAGCTCCGAAACTGGCGGTGCAGAAGACCCATCCCGGCACCTTCACGCAGGGCCAGACCGCCGAATGGGATATCAGCGTGAGCAACACCGCGTCCGGCGGGGCAACCTCCGGCACGGTGACTGTTTCCGACGCCCTGCCTTCGGGCTGTACGGTGGCCAACTTCGGCACGACCTCATCCTCCTGGACCTGCGGCGGCACGACCACCGTTACTTGCACGGCTACGTTGTCGGTATCCGCCGGCAGCGGTTTCCCCTTGATTGAGGTGATCGTAAACGTGCCGGCCAATTCTCCCACCTCGGTCAGCAACACGGCGCTGGCGTGGGGTGGAGGCGATCTGAATCACACCAATTCGGGCAACGCCGCCACGGGAAGCGACAACAACGTGCCCGTCGTGCAAACGCCCGCCTCCATCTCGGCGTCCGGCGGTGCGGGGCAGAGTACAAATGCCGGCACCACCTTCGCCCAGCCCTTGCAGGCTACCGTACTGGACGGCGGAAACAATCCGATCAACAATCTAACGGTGACATTCACCGCTCCGGGCAGCGGGCAGAGCGGCACTTTCCCCGGCGGCTTCCTGACGGCCACCGCCGCAACCAACAGCTCCGGCGTGGCCACTTCGCCGTCGTTTACGGCTAACTCGACTTCGGGCTCCTACAACGTCGTGGCCAGCGTTTCCGGCCTCACACAGACCGCCCTCTTCGGGTTGACCAATAACGCGCTATCCCAGACCATCACCTTCAACCCCATCGCGAACCAGACGCAGGGGACACAACTCACCCTGTCTGCCACGGCCAGTTCCAATTTGACGGTCAGCTTCGCTTCGCTGACCACCGGAGTGTGCACGGTGTCGGGCACGACGGCCTCCCTGACCAACCCCGGAACCTGCACCATCCAAGCGACGCAAGGCGGAAATAACACGTATGCGCCGGCCCAGCCAGTGAACCAAAGCTTCACGGTGCTGCAAACCCAGACCATCACCTTCAACCCCATCGCCAACCAGGCGCAAGGGACACAGCTGAACCTGGTGGCCACCGCCAGTTCCGGATTGACCGTCAGCTTCGCTTCGCTGACTACCGGGATATGCACGGTCTCAGGCACCACCGCGTCTCTGACTAACCCAGGAACCTGCACCATCCAAGCTACCCAAGCCGGTAACTCTACGTATGCCGCGGCTCAGCCGGTGGACCAAAGTTTCACGGTGCTTCAGTCACAAACCATCACTTTCAACCCCATCGCCAACCAAACACAGGGGACCCAACTCAGTCTGTCCGCTACGGCGAGTTCCAATTTGACGGTCAGCTTCGCTTCGCTGACCACCGGAGTTTGCACGGTCTCAGGTACCACCGCGTCTCTGACTAACCCAGGAACCTGCACCATCCAAGCCACCCAGGCCGGTAACGGCATCTACGCCCCGGCGCAGCCGGTGAACCAGAGCTTCTCGGTGCTGGGCACCCAGAGCATTACCTTCAACCCCATCGCCAACCAAACACAGGGGACGCAGCTCAATCTGGTCGCCACGGCCAGTTCCGGATTGACAGTCAGCTTCGCTTCGCTGACCACCGGAGTTTGCACCGTCTCAGGTACCGTCGCCAGCCTCACCAACCCCGGCACCTGCACCATACAAGCTACGCAGGCCGGTAACTCCACCTACGCCGCGGCGCAGCCGGTGAACCAGAGCTTCACCGTGCTGGGCACCCAAACCATCACCTTCAACCCCATCCCCAACCAACTCCAGGGGACCATGCTCAACCTGGTTGCCACGGCCACTTCCGGATTGCCGGTCAGCTTTGCTTCACTGACGACGGGGGTATGCACGGTCTCGGGCACCGTCGCGTCGCTCACCAACACCGGAACCTGCACCATTCAGGCCTCGCAGCCCGGCAACTCCACCTACGCGGCCGCCCAGCCGGTCTCGCAAAGTTTCTCCGTGTTGCCGGCCTCCAATTTCACCATTACCCCGCATCCAGGGCAAGAAACCGTCTATAGCGGATTGCTCGCCGCGTTCGAGCTGCGCCTCCAATCGGTGCAGGGTTTCGATGGGAATGTAACGCTAACTTGTTCCGGCGGCCCCGTTGGCGCCGAATGCAAGGATCTGCCGCAAACCGTCCATCTTGACGGAACCGCGCGCGCCCTAACCGGCGTCCTGTTCCCCAGGGACACCGCGCCGGGCACTTACACCGTCACCTTCACCGGTGTCTCAGGATCGCTAACGAACACCGCGACCGCACAGTTCACGGTCCTCAGATAGTGCCTGGCTAAGTGATGGCTAAGTGGGGCAGGCTCGCAGCCTGCGGCGGCCTCGTAGGCCGCCCGGCGCCAGAGAGGTTCCCGAAAGGACCGCCGGCACGCATGCCGGCACTTGGTGGGACGCACCTTAGCGCGTCGGGGACGCACTGCAAGCGCGCCGAGTTTATGCGCCCAGACCACGCACCGCCGCGGCCACCTGCTCAATCGCCCGCCGGCTCTGGCTGAGCGGCCCGCCCAACGAAAAAAACGGGTGGATCATGCCCGCATACCTCGTGCACGTCACTTCCACGCCCGCCTCGGCCAGCCGTCTGGCGTAGGCTTCGCCCTCGTCCCGCAGAGGGTCGCACTCGGCGGTGATCACCAGCGCGGGCGGCAAGCCGCGCAGATCCCGCGCCAGCAACGGCGATGCGTACGGATTCTGGGCGTCCTCGGCGCGCGCCAGGTAGTGGCCGCGAAACCACTCCATCTCCGCGCGGGTCAGATAGTAGCCCTCCGCGAACTCCTTGTATGACGCCGTGTCGAAGGATACCAGGTTCGTCACTGGATACACGAGCGCCTGCAAGGCCAGCGCCGGACCACTTTCGTCGCGGGACTTCATGCACATCACCGTGGCGAGGTTGCCACCGGCGCTATCGCCGCCCACCGCGATCCGGCGCGGATCTATCCCCAAAGGGCCGGCGTTCGCCGCTATCCACCCAGTGGCCACGTAGCAGTCCTCCACGGCGGCCGGAAACTTGTACTCCGGCGAAAGCCGGTAATCCACCGCCACAACCACCGCGCCGGACTCGCGCGCCAGCGACCGGCAGATCCCGTCGTGCGTATCCGGATCGCAAACCACCCAGCCTCCGCCATGGAAGTACACCAGGCACGCAAATGGGCCCTCCGCCGCGGGAGTGTAAATTCGAATCGGGACCGGGTATTCCGGGTGCGGGACACTCGAATCCTCCACGCGACAGGCCTCCGCGGGCTGGCCGGCGAGGGCCTTCAATGCGTCCAGCGCCGCTTGACGCGCTTCCGCGGGCGAAAGAGTTTCAATGGCCGGAGCACCCTCTGCTTCATTGGCCTCCAACAGCGCCCGCACTTCGGGATAGACATTATTCCTGGTCATTCGGGTTTCAGCGTAACACGGCCGTGGCGCACATACTCGCCGCGTGCCGCATGCGACCTCAGCGGGACGCCTGGGCTTGCCGGTCTAAGAAAATTGCGTTAGGCTTTAGGAAATCGACTCGGACGTGCAAAATATTACATCGGTCTTAACCGCATGAACGGTGCGAGCGGCGCGCATGGCTGACACGGAAAACACCCATCGGACACAACTCGCGGGCGAACTAGCCGACGCGCAGCGCCGCATTACCGAACTGCGCCAGGATCAGCGCCTCTATCGCGAGTTGTTTGAAGACAGTCTGGGCTTAATGTGCATTCATGACCTGGATGGCGTCCTGCTGATCGTCAATCCGGCCGCCGCGCAGTCGCTCGGTTTCACCCCGGAACAGGGCGTGGGCGTGAATATGAAGCGCTTTCTGGCCCCGCCCGTCCGGCCCCTCTTCGACGCTTACTTGGATCGCATCCGGAGTAACCGCAGCGATTCGGGACTCATGCGTCTCACCGCCCGCGACGGGAGCGAACGCATCTGGCTTTACCGCAACGTTCTGTATGAGGAGCCGGGCGCGCCGCCGCGCGTGCTGGGCCACGCCCAGGATATCACCGAGCGGGTGCGCGCCGAAGAAGCGCTGAAGGAAAGCGAACGGCGTTTTCGCAGCATGGCCGATACGGTGCCCGTATTCATCTGGATGTCGGGAGCCGAAGGCCAATGCGAGTTCGTGAATAAAGCGTGGTTGGATTTTTCGGGCCGGACCTTGGACCAGGAACTCGGCCGCGGTTGGTCGGACAACCTGCATCCCGAAGATCGCGAACGCTGCCTCGAGAATCTCGCCAGAGCCATCGCCCGCGGCGAGAGCTTTCAAGCGGAGTATCGCATGCGCCGCGCCGACGGCGAGTACCGTTGGCTTCTGGATACCGGCACGCCGCGTTTCGACTCCACGGGCCAATTCGCCGGGCACATCGGCTCTTGCCTGGACGTCACCGACGCCCGCCGGGATCGCGAGGCGCTGCGCATCGCGCACGACGAACTGGCCATCCGCGTGGCGGAGCGCACCGCGGAGCTCGTGCTCACCAACGAAGCCCTGCGCCAATCCGAACAGCATTATCAAGTGCTCACCAATCTGGCGCCGGTCGGTATCTTTCGCACGGATGCCGCCGGCCGCTGCCTTTACGTCAATGAACGGGCCTGCGAGGTTTGCGGCATCCACGCGGAGGAGGCGGGCCAGGGTCCCTGGGAACGCATCCTCGAACCGGACGATCGGGTCCGGCTGGCCGCGGAATGGCGCAAGGTCGTGGCCGGCAGCGGACCGGGTTCGCTCGAGCACCGCATTGTGCGGCGCGACGGTTCCACGGTCTGGGCACTGACACACTTTGCCGCGGAACGAGGGCCCGCCGGCGAGGTCACCGGATGCATCGGGACCGTGGCCGATATCAGCGGCCGCAAGCGGGCCGAGGAGGAGAACCGCAAGCTGGAAGCCCAGGTGCAACACGCCCAGCGATTGCAAAGCCTCGGCATCCTGGCTGGAGGTCTCGCGCACGATTTCAATAATCTGCTCACCATCGTCATGGGTAACGCGCGCATCGCTCTGTTGGACCTTCCGCCGGGATCCGCGGCCGTGGAGAATCTGGCCGAAATCGAGACAGCCACCAGCCGGGCAGCGGAACTCACCAGCCAGATGCTGGCGTATTCGGGCAAGGGCCGGTTTACCCTGCAAGCCGTGAACCTGTCGCGCGTGGCGGAGGAAATCGCGAACCTGCTGCAGACCGTCATCTCCAAGAAAACGGCCATCCAATTCAACCTGCCGATCGATCTGCCGGCCATCGAAGCCGACCCCTCCCAAATCCGCCAGATCGTCATGAACCTGATCACCAACGCGGCCGAGGCCATAGGCGAGGGGGGCGGGGTCGTCCGGGTTTCCACCGGCGCGGTGGACGCCGACCGCACCTACCTCTCCGGCACTTATTTTGACGACCGCCTGCCCGCGGGCCGCTACGTGTACCTGGAGGTCGGGGACACCGGTTGCGGCATGAGCCTGGAAACACAGGCCAGGATTTTCGATCCCTTCTTCACCACCAAATTCACCGGGCGCGGCTTGGGGCTGGCCGCCGTGATCGGCATCGTGCGCGCGCACCGCGGCGCACTGAAGGTGTCCAGCCAACCGGGCGTCGGCTCTACGTTCCGGTTGTTGTTTCCCGCCACGGACAAGACCGAAGAGGTCCTTGCGGAGAGGCCCGCGGGCGTCCCGGCATGGCAGGGACGCGGAACCATCCTGGTGGTGGACGACGAATCCGGTATGCGCCATCTGGCGCGCGCGATTCTGGAAGCCTCCGGCTTCACGGTCCTGACCGCGTGCGATGGCGCGGACGCCCTGAATGTTTTCCGGCGGCATGCCGGGGAAGTGGCGGCGATCCTGCTCGATCTCACCATGCCCGTGATGAGTGGAGAGGAAACCGCCTCCGAGTTGCGGCGCATCCGCGCCGGGGTCCCCATCGTTCTTTCCAGCGGGTATAGCGAGCAGGAAATGGCCGGGCGCTTCGCCGGTAAGGGGCTGGCCGGCTTTCTCAAGAAGCCCTACGAACCCTCCGATCTCACCACGGCGTTGCAGCGGGCCCTCGCGCCGCGCGTCGCCGGGTAGCTGGCCGCGGGCCGCCGGCGTGCGGCAGGCTCGCAGCCTGCGGCGGCCTCGTAGGCCGCCTGCCTCGAAGCTGTGCCGGGCTTGGTGGCATAGGCTTCAGCCTGTGGAGGCGCGCTACGCTCGCCGAAGCCGGCTCCGCTGCGGCCAGCCCCACAACGCACCGCCTCCGCTTTCTTGCCGCGCAGCCCCTATCTTTTAAGAGTGAATTAAGATATAAATCTCCTATATGCCGTTTTGGGGCACGGGAGTCTCCGCATGAAAACACCGTACAAGCTCGCAATCTGCGTTTTGTCCCCGCTGCTGTTGGCGTCCATCGCTTTGGGCCAGCAGGATTATATCGGCCGCTACGACCTGTACGCGGGATACATGTATCTGAACAGCCCCGGCCTGAGCCTGGGCGAGAGTGGCTTCCACACGCAGTTCGGAACCAATCCGTCGAAATGGTATTCGATGGGTTTCGATTTCAGCACGGGAGCCGGCAATACCTCCCTGACCACCGGCATGATGAAGTCTTCCGTGCAGGAGCAGATCTCCCAGCAGTTGGCGGCCTTCGGTCTCACGCTCGCCGCCGTGCAGCCCGTGCCCGAGCGTTCGCGAACGCAGACTTATGCCATGGGTCCGCAAGTCAACTATCGCCATTTTCGGAAGGTCACGCTATCCATCCATCCCTCCTTGGGCGCCATCCACGAAGACGCCACTCCGAATGCCGCCAGTCTCGACCCTATCGGTAAAATGCTGGTCGCGCAATTGGCGCCTTCCGGGACCAAGCAGCAGTGGATCGGGTTCTACGGATTTGGCGGCGCCGTCGACTTTGGCGTGGCGCAGCATTTCGGCCTCCGCGTCACGGCGGATTTTGTGCACGATAATCTATTCGCGGATCTGGTGAATGCGCGCAACAGCGTGCGTTTCTCCGTCGGCCCGGTCTTTCACATGGGCAAGAACATAGCCGCGCAGAAGTAACCCGCGCCAGTGGGGCAGGCTCGCAGCCTGCGGCGGCCTCGTAGGCCGCCTTCCGGTGGGCGGCGAAGCCCGCGCGGTTGGTCGGCGAAGCCCGCGCGGTTGGGCGGCGAAGCCCGCGCGGTGGGCGGCGAAGCCCGCGGTGGGCGGGTGAAGCCCGCTGGGGCGGGCCAGCCTGCCCGCGTGCTTCCTGATACACTGAACTTTCCGCATGCTATCGATCGTCATCCCCATCCACAATGAGGAGCCCTCCCTCCTGCGCCTGTACGACCGCCTGACGGCCGTGCTGGAGCCGCTCCGTCAGGCCTACGAAATCCTGTTCATCGACGACGCCTCCACCGACGGCAGCTTCGAACTGTTGGCTAACCTGGTGGAGACCGATGGGCATTTGAAAGTGATCCGGCTGCGGCGGAATTTCGGCCAGAGCGCCGCTCTTTCGGCCGGCTTTCACGAAGCCAAGGGCGATGTGGTCATCGCCATGGACGGCGACCTCCAGCACGCCCCGGAGGATATCCCCGCGCTGCTGGCCAAAATCGACGAAGGATACGACATTGCCAGTGGCTGGCGCAAAGAGCGCGTGGACAACCCGCTCACCCGCAAGATCCCTTCCCGTATCGCCAACTGGCTCATGGCCCGCGCGTCCGGCATCGACCTGCGCGACTTCGGCACCACCTTCAAGGCCTATCGCGCCGAAGTGCTCAAGGACGTGAACCTGTACGGCGAGCTGCACCGCTTCATTCCCGCGCTGGCCAGCTTTTATGGAGCGCGGGTGGCCGAAGTCCCCATTCAGAACACAGTGCGCCTGGCCGGCGATTCGCACTACGGAATCGGCCGCACCTTCCGCGTGATGTTCGATATCCTGACCATCAAGTTCCTGTTAAAATACTTCACCCGCCCCATGCACTTTTTTGGGCTCCTGGGTTTGGCTGGGACGGGCCTGGGCGGGCTGATCATGGTATGGCTGGCGGTGCATAAGTTGCTGGGCCACGAACTGATCATGGTCGAGCACGGCCCGCTGATGATCGCCGGCGGCCTGTTGCTGCTGGGCGGCTTGATGATGTTCAGTACCGGGCTGATCGGCGAAATGATGATGCGCACGTATTTTGAGAGCCAGGGGCGCCGCATCTACGCCGTGCGCGAGATCCTGACGCGCAAGCAGCGGGGCGTCGCCGGCGGCGCGCGCGGATGATCGCACATACTGCCATGTAGTAAACTGGGTATTTAATACCAGCAAATCCAAAGTTTTGGAGGTTCCATGAAGCACCGCAACGTAGTATTGCCCGCCTTGGGAATCCTGTTCTGCGCCCTCGCCGGTTTCGCGCAAACCACTTCCGCGTTGGAGGGAGACGTCAAGGGCGAAGACGGCTCGCCGCTGAAAGGCGCGAAGATCAAAATCGACCGCCAGGACATCAAAGGTCATTACGAAGTAAAGACGGATAAGAAGGGACACTATTTCTACGGCGGGCTGCCGCTGGGCACGTACAAGATCACGCTCGAGATCGACGGCAAAGACGTCGATTTTGTCGACAAGGTGCGCACCCGGCTGGGCGATCCCGTGGCCAACAACTTCGACATGCACGCCGCGGCGGACAAGCGCAAAGCCCTGAACCAGGCCGCCGATACCGGCAACCTCAGCAAAGACCAGGCGCGCGGCATGAGCGCCGAAGAAAAGGCGGCCTTCGACAAGGCCACCAAGGAACGCGCCGAACTGAAAGCCAAGGGTAAGGCGCTCAACGACGCCTTCAACGCGGGCAAGGAAGCCATGAATGCCAAACAGTACGACGTGGCATCCACCCAGTTCGCCAAAGCCGCCGAAATGGCCCCCGACCAGTTTGCCGTGTGGGCCAATCTGGGCGATTCCGAAGTCGCCTTGGCCAAAACCAAGACCGGAACCGAGCACGACGAGGCCATCAACAAGGGGATGGAAGCTTATCAGAAGGCGATGACCTTGAAGCCCGACGATGCGGGTACGCACAACAATTACGGCCTCGCCCTGGCCCAAGCCAAGAAGTTCGATGAGGCGCAGGCGGAACTCGCCAAAGCCGCTCAGCTCGATCCCCCCAGCGCCGGCAAATACTACTTCAACCTGGGCGCTCTACTGGTGAATAACGGCCAGTCGGAACCCGCTGGAGAAGCGTTCAAGAAGGCCATCGATGCGGACCCGAACTACGCCGACGCGCAGTATCAATATGGCATCTATCTGATCGGCAAAGCCAAACTGGGGACCGACGGCAAGTACGATCCCGTGCCGGGAACCCGCGAAGCCTTCGAAAAGTACTTGCAGCTCAAGCCCGACGGGAAGGATGCGGATTCCGCCAAAGGCATGCTCGCCAGCCTGTCCGGTTCGGTGGACACTTCATACGTGAATCCCGCCGCCAACAAGAAGAAGACCACCAAAAAGAACTAAGGTGACGCCGGGTGCGATAATGGTTAAGGGGCGCCGGAAAGAGCGCCCCCTCGTATCATGCGCCTCTTGTTCCGCTTCGTCGTCCTGCCACTGTTGGTGCTGTGGCTGGTGCGCAGTATCCTCAGATCCATCTTCGGCGGTGTGAACTCACAGGTGGCGGCCCAGCGTGGCAAGCCCGCGCCCCCGGTTTCCCCAGGCGGCGAGTTGAAAAAGGATCCGGTTTGCGGGACCTATGTCTCTGCGGATACGTCGGTAACCAAGCGGATCGACGGCCAAACGGTGCATTTCTGTTCGCCCGCCTGCCGCGATAAATACCGCGCCGCCTCATGATGTGGTGGGGCGGCCTCGTAGGCCGCCTCTTCTCCAACCTACCGGTCGCCGAAGCTGTAACCCACCCAAACCATGCCCATCGGCACCACGTTGCTGCTGAACTGGTTGTTGATGCCCCCCAGCCCTGGCGCGTAGTGTATGTCGAACTGCGGGCGGATGAAGATATGTTCCGTGACGAACAGCGACAAGCCCACACCGGCATGAATATCGAAATGGTTGGTACTCCCCACCGGCTCGATGGCGCTGGAGCAAACCACGGTTCCCACGCAACCGGTCTCGTTAATGCCGAAACCCGTGTGCGCTCCGCCAATCCCGCCTTCCAGTTGCAGAACCACGCGCTTGGTGCTGACCGGCCGGAATATGCCGTTGACGTCGTAGAACGCCTGCCGGTATAGCAAAGGGCCATAATTGCTGCGCGCGGGCTGCACGTCGGCCGCGGCTCCGATACCGAAGCGCTTCCAGAGCATTACGTCGCCGCCGATGCCCAGGAAGAAGCCGCCAAGGGCGGGATTGCTTTGGCAGAACCCATCGCTGTTCGCTCCCGGCGTGCATGAGCCGAGCGCATTGACGGAATCGAGGCCCTCAAGACCGCCTCCATTGGCGGCGTCATGCGCGGTCCCGAAGCCCAGCATAAAGTCGACGGAACTCTGCGCGCTGGCGAAAGGTACGCAGAGTAACAAAAGGGAGAGAATGGGAAGGTAACGGCAGATTCGTTTCACGTCGGAAGTCTCCTCTAGAATTTTGCAGTTGCAACAATGCACAAACGGCGCACAGGCCCTTAAGATTATTATCGCGCATTGACGGCCGCCATGGGCCGCAATAACCTACGACGCTGTTGGAAGGAAAGACGTTTCAGGCAAAGTAGGCGATTCCTGTCTTTGCCTATTGGTCCAAATCGGTGAAAATTTCGGCGAGCGGCAGGTGGACCGGAGATCCGGCCGCCGGCAGGACTCCGCCTTCCGGCTCCAGAAATCCGTTCGGGGTGCAGACCCAGGCTTTGCGTGAGACGGGTTCGAGGATCCACACATTGGCGACGCCGAAATTCAGGTAGTCGTCCAAGCGCTCGCGCATGCCGCGTAGGCTGTCGTCTTTCGAGAGAACCTCAATGCAGACGAGCGGCGGTGTGGTGAAGACCTGCTCGATGGGTTGGTCCCGATCGATTACGCACATCGTATTCTCCCACGTTTCGCTCACGCACCTCCCCGTCCACGTAGTCGCAGTCGGGCCGGTAGGAGGTAGACAGATATTCTTCGATGGAAACGACGGCAACGGTCGACATCCCTACTATCACAGCTCCAGCTTATAATCGCCTTTGACACCCAAAACCGCCTTCGTCTTTCCCGGACAAGGATCCCAATTCGCCGGCATGGGCAAAGATCTTGCCGCGCAGTTCTCCGTGGCGCGCGCCGTCTTTGAAGAAGCCGACGACGCGCTGGGATTCCCGCTTTCGGCCCTATGCTTCGCGGGGCCGGAGGACGCACTCAAGCTGACCGAGAACACGCAACCCGCGCTGCTTACCGTCTCCACCGCCGCCTTCCGGGTGCTGGCCGAGCGCGGCTTCGCGCCGGACTACGTGGCCGGCCACAGCTTGGGAGAATACTCCGGGCTGGTGGCGGCGGGCAGCCTGCAATTCGCGGATGCCGTGCGCCTGGTCCGCCGGCGCGGCCGCTTTATGCAGGAAGCCGTGCCGCCGGGCGTGGGCGCCATGGCCGCGTTGCTGCGCCTCGCCGAGGGCGCGCTGGAAGGCGTCCTGCAACAGGCCGCGCAGGGCGAAGTGGTGAGCGCCGCGAATCTGAACGCGCCGGACCAGGTGGTGATCGCCGGGCATGCCGGCGCAGTGAATCGCGCCGTCGAGCTAGCCAAGGCCGCCGGCGCCCGGCGTGCCATTCTGCTGCAGGTTAGCGCCCCGTTCCATTGCGCGCTGATGCAGCCTGCCCAAAAGCGCCTGGCTGCCGATTTGGCCGCCACGAACTTTTCGGATCTCGGTTGCCCGCTGGTGAACAACTGGCAGGCGCGGGAAGTCCACACGGGCACGGAGGCGCGCCAGGGTCTATACGAGCAGGTGCCCAACCCGGTGCGCTGGGCCGACTCGATCCGCTATCTCGCGGCGCAGGGTGTCGCGCGTTTTGTCGAAGTGGGCGCGGGCGGCGTACTCACCGGTCTGCTGCGTTCCATCGATCCGGGCCTGCTCGGTTTGCGCTGTGGCGAGCCCGCCGATTTGGAGAAACTATCCATATAACCTGCACGTCCGTGCTATCATCGTGCGCCTTTGTTTACATTTGTCGCTGTTCACCTTACTCGCATCGCCGGCCCTCCAATCCCAGGACCGCCCGCCGGATGTCTCCGCCAACCTGCCCATCAAGCGCGTCGTTCTATACAAGAATGGGGTCGGTTACTTCGAACACCTGGGCCGCGTGCGCGATAACCAGGAAGTCACGGTCTCGTTCACATCCGGACAGCTCAACGACGTGCTGAAGTCGCTGACCGTTCTGGACCTCAACGGCGGCCGCATCACCGGCGTGGCCTACGGATCGGCTGCTCCCGTCGAGCGGCAACTGGGCGACCTGCGCATTCCCACCGACGACAAGACTTCCCTCGCGGAATTCCTCGGCGCCCTGCGCGGGGCGCGCCTGGAAGTGCGCAACGGGTCCAATACGATCACCGGCAGGCTGCTCAGCGTCGAGCGGAAAACGCGCATCTCCGGCGGAACCACGCTGGAGATCGACTACCTTTCGCTGATGACCGACGCGGGCGAGTTGCACACTACGGAGATTTCGCCCGCTTTCTCCGTGCGGCTGCTGGACCGCGGCCTCACGGGCAAGGTCGAGCGCCTTCTCGATCTGGTCGCCTCGGCGCGGGAGCCCGACATCCGCAAGATGACGATCTCCACGGCGGGCTCCGGTGCGCGCGATCTGTTCGTCAGTTACATTAGCGAAGCGCCGGTCTGGAAGACGACTTACCGTATTGTCCTCGACTCGAAGACCGGCGCGAAACCCTGGCTACAGGGATGGGCCATCGTGGATAACACGGTGGGGCAGGATTGGGAGAATGTGAGCCTGTCTCTGGTAGCCGGTGCGCCGCAGTCGTTTATTCAGAATCTCTCGCAGCCTTATTTTACGCAGCGGCCCGTGATCCCGCTGCCGGAGAGTATGTCGACCGCGCCGCAAACGTACGAGTCGACGCTGATTCCGGGCGGCGCGCGCCTCACCGGTTCGGTCACGGACCCGGCCGGAGCCGCGATCGTTGGCGCGCTCGTTAAGGCCTTCGGCGCGAACTCCGCGCTGGTGGGCGAAACCAGCACCAATGCCGCGGGAACCTACGAACTGCGTGCGTTACCGGAAGGCGCGGTGCGCCTGGAAGTTGCATCGCAGGGCTTCCAGCCGGCGGTCGTCAATGGCATCGTAACCTCCGCGGCCACGTCCGGGCGCCAGGACGTGCGCCTGGAGATTGGATCTGTCACGCAGGCAACGGAGGTGTCCGCGGCGGCGCAACAAGCTCAAACGACCAGCTCCGCAATGTCGAGCGTCGCCGGCGGCAGATCGTTGGGCAGTGGCGCGGCGCTGGGCGGCCGGCGGGGCGGCGTGGGCGGGGGCAGCGGCGCCGGCTACGGACCTGGCGCTGGGGGCGGTGTCGGTGGCGGTGTTTACAACCCACGCGCCAACTTGGAGGCCGCCGCGCGCGCGCAAGAACTGGGCGACCTCTTCGAATACAAACTGAAAGAACCCATCAGCATCCAAAAGAACCGATCCGCCCTGGTGCCGGTGCTCCAATCCGCCATCGGCGCGGAAAAGGTTTCCGTATGGAACGAGCAGGCCGGTCTGCGGCGCCCGCAACGCGCGCTGTGGCTCACAAATTCCAGCGGACTGACGCTCGATGGCGGCAGCTTCAGCGTGCTGGAAGAAGAGACGTTCGCCGGCGAAGGCATCTTCGACCCGATTCGCCCCGACGAGAAGAGACTTGTATCGTACGCCACGGATCTGGCTTTGAACGTCAGTTCCACCGAGGGCAGCAATCAACAGCGGGTGACTCGCGTGCGCGTGCATCGCGGCGTGATGACTCACGAAAGCGAAGTCCGGGAGACGAAGACTTACACCTTCCGAAACGAGGATAATTCGCCGCGCATCGTCATCGTGGAACATCCGGTGCGCTCCGGTTACCAACTGCGCAGCGCGGCGCAACCGATCGAAACCACTGCCGCGTGGATGCGCTTTCGTCTGGAAGTCGGCGCCAAGCAAACCGCCGCGCTGGTGGTGGAAGAAGCGCGGCCAGTGTCGGCCGGTTATACGGTTTCCGATATCAACAGTAAGCTGATCGCCACGTTCGTGCAACAGCGGTCCATCGACAAGAGCGTGGAAGAGGCGTTGCGCAAGGTGCTGGCGCAGAAAGACGCTATCGGCGCTCTCGACGAGCAGAAGGCTGCGCGCGACGCCGAGATGGAGAAAATCTACGACGATCAGCAGCGCCTGCGCGAAAACATGAAAGCGCTCAAGGGCAGTCCCGAGGAGAAGGCGCTGGTCGAGCGCTACGTGCAGCAACTCAACACGCAGGAAACGCGCCTGGAAACCTTGCGCCAGGAAATCGCGCAGCTCGAAACCAAGAAGGACGCCGCCCAGGCCGAGCTCGACCGCATGATCGAAGACTTGTCCTTCGACGTGAAGTTGTAGGCCAGTACCGGTGCACTACGATCAGTCGGAATACGACCTTCGCTGCGAATGGGGTCTGGCGGGCGGGCCCTGGCGCCGATCAGCGACGTCGTGATCGTCGTCGACGTGCTGGCATTCTCCACCGCCGTGGATATCGCCGTCGCGCGGGGTGCGTCCGTATTGCCGTACCGCTGGCGCGACGAGTCGGCTGCCGCATTCGCGCAGTCGAAAGGTGCGCTGCTGGCCGGGCCGCGGTCCGCCGCCGGCTATTCCCTATCGCCTCCGTCGTTGCAATCGATCCCGGCGGGCTCCGCCCTGGTGCTGCCGTCGCCGAACGGCAGCACCCTCTGCATGACGACGGGCGCCGTCGCCACTTACACGGCTTGCCTGCGGAACTGTCGCGCCGTAGCGGCGCAGGCCCAAGCCCACGGTTCGCGCATCGCCGTAATTCCCGCCGGAGAGCAGTGGGGCGACGGCTCGCTTCGTCCCGCGATCGAAGATTTGATCGGCGCGGGAGCGGTGCTGGCGGCCCTGCCGGGACGGCCGTCGCCCGAGGCGGAGACGGCCATCGCCACATTCGAGCGCTTCCGGCACAATCTGCACGGCGCGGTGCTGCGGAGCACGTCCGGAAAGGAGCTGGTGCAGCGGGGATTTCCGCGCGACGTCGAAATAGCCGCCGAATACGCGGTGAGCAAGACGGTTCCCCTAATGCAAGTGGATCGCTTTGTGAACGCAGCGCCGTAGGGCGAGGCGCCGGACCGTCCGTTATGGAATACTGGCAGTTCGGTTGCACCCGTGGGGCGGCCAATTTTGGCCGCAGCCGCCTTTCAGGCGGCTCCCGCTTTCATGGCGCGCCCCGTCGTGGTCGCAAAGGCCGGCTGAAAGCCGGCTGCGGGCAGGATTGCCCGCCCCACAAACGCGATACTCACGATGTACTAGGGTCTGAGCGCCGCCTGCAGCATGGCGCGCGCGTTCCGCCGCAGCCCGGATAGCCCGAATGGAAGTCCGGCCGCTCGCGGTCGGCATCCAGCGCGCGCGGATGCTCCGGATAAATCAGCCGCGGATACTTCTGCCGCACCAGCTCCTGCATCACCGCGAACATGTGCACCTCGCCTTCGTCGAGAAACACCTCCGTGTACTTCTCGTACGGCTGGCGCACGCGCACGTTCCGGAAATGCACGTGATTGATGCAGTCCCGCGATCCGAAATAGCGGCAGACTTCCACTGGGTCCTGGCCCATCTCGCGCGTGACCCCGCAATCGAAGGTGATCCCATTCGACGGGCTGGGTGCGATTCGCGTACGTCATGGCCGCAACGATCGCGCGATCGCGCAGCCCGATCGGCGTAGAAATATCCATCCCGCGCAGCAGTTCGCGGGCTTCGTCGGAGGTGGGCACCGGCGTTGAACCCTTGCTCACTGAATAGCAAGGCCCTCCGTGGGCAGCGCCGGCAGATCCTTCACGCGGTCGCAATCGAAGGTCAGGCCCGCGCCGGCGCGCCCGATTTCTTCGTAGTAGCCCTCCACCAGGCGGTATGCATAGAATTTGTATTCGATCACCGGAAGGCCCACCCGGCCCGCGGCGCGAATGATTGCCGGACCTTTTCGATCTCTTCGTCCCGACCCGGTCTTCCGTAAATGGCGTTCGGAAAGCTCACGATCGTCATATTGCCCAGCTCATGACCACGTGATCCACGCCAAGCTGCTTCACGCCGCGCATGCGGCCTTCGTCCACGCCTGCCTCCGGAGGCCGTCCCGAGATGTCCAGGCAGATCTTGGGTGTGCCGGCTGGCACGCCCGCCGGCGCGCCGGCTGCCTGCGTTAACGATGCGAGCGCTCCGGCGCTCGCAGCCTGCAGGATCGTTCTTCGCGTCAGATCGAGTTTTGTCATAATGCCGCCGAAAGCGGGTCCTGGAGGACCCGCGCAGACCTGGAGGTCCGCCCCACTACAATATATCTATGCGCATTCCCCTAGCACTCTGGCTTTTTGGCGCGCTGGGTCTTGCCGCCAACCTGCCGGCCCCGCGCGAGCGTTCCTTCAGCTTCGAATACGCGGTCACCGTGAAGGAAGTACCGGCCGGCGCACACACGGTCGATATCTGGCTGCCGGCGCCGCACGACGACGCCTTCCAACGCATCGCCAACCTGCGCATCGATGGTCCCAAGCAATACGACCAATGGCAGACCGCCACCGGCACGGAAGACAACCACATCCTGCATATCCGCATGGTCGATCCGAAGGAGCCGGCCATCGCGGTGACCATGCGCTTCGATGCCGTGCGCAAGGAGCATATCCAACCGTTCGCGGCGGATTCGCCGGCGGACGGCACGCCCGCCCCGACGGACTTCGCGCGCTACCTGCAACCCGACCGCCTGGTACCGCTCGACGACACCATCCGCCGTTGGGCGCGCGAGGTGGTGGACGCGGCCGGCGCCAAGACCGACCTGGAAATGGCGCGCGCCATCTACAACCACGTGGTGGCCACCGTGAAATACGACAAGACCGGCAAGGGATGGGGCAATGGCGACATTTATTACGCGTGCGACGCGCGCCGCGGCAATTGCACCGACTTCCACGCCATCTTCATCGGCTACGCGCGCGCCGTGGGAATCCCGGCCCGCTTCGCCATCGGCTTTCCGCTGCCCGCCGACCGCGGCGCGGGCAAAATCGCCGGCTATCACTGCTGGGCGGAATTCTACGCGAAGGGCATCGGCTGGGTACCCGTGGACGCGTCGGAAGCCGCTAAGAATCCCGCGAGGCGCGAGTACTTCTTCGGCGCGCACGACGAGAACCGCGTGGAACTGAGCAAGGGCCGCGATATTAACCTGGTTCCCCGGCAGCTCGGCGATCCGTTGAACTATTTCGTATATCCGTACGTCGAACTGGATGGCGGCAAATATACCAGCGTGGAAACCAGCTACTCGTACAAAGATCGGCCGCAATGAGGGGCGCAACTATGAAACTCTTATTACGTTTCGCAGCCGCGGCGGGCCTGGCGTTGGCCCTCACGCCGTTTGCCGCGCCGCAGGCTCCGCAGCTCCCGCAGGGCTCGCCGGGCCACCCGCAGCGTCAGAGGACCCCCACGCAAGACGATGCGCCACTCCCTGACGGCAAATCCCAACAAGATGAAATACTGAAGGCCGATCACGAAAAGGACTTGAAGGATGCCGCGCAGCTCATCGAGCTGGCCGAACAATTGAAGCAGGATCTGGAGAAGAACGACCGCCACGTGCTTTCGATCTCCACCGTCAAGAAGACTGAAGAAATTGAGAAACTGGCCAAACATATCCACTCCCGCCTGGTGCGCTGACGTGACGCTCGTGGCGGCGCTGCTCGCGTGGCCTGCCGCTGCGCAGGCGCCGAAGTCCCCACTCCTGGTCCTGCTGGGCGGCGATGCCAAAGTCTGGCAGGCCGCTTGTGAGGAGCGCGGCTGGCAGTTTATGGAGGCGCAAACCGACACCGCCGGCAAGAGCGCCGACCAGCGCGTGAAGGCCCTGGCCGGCGAGGTGGAGGAAGCCGAAAAACGATTGCCCGTGGATCCCGATCGCGTCTACCTTGCGGCGCAGGGCGGGTCCGTCTCCACGCTATTCTACGTGGCGGCGCGAATGCCGGATCTTTGGGCCGCCGCCGTGGGCGCCGGCGGAAGTCCGCGCACCGCTATCGATAGCAATCGCATCTTCGCCGCCAATACCACCCATCTTCCGGTTCTCTGGCTGTCTGCGAATAAGGACGAAGAGCCGCTGGGCAAGAAGTTGCGGTCGGCCGGTTTCAACCTGGAATCGCGCGAACTGGCCATGGCCAAGCCCGCGGAGATCTTCGAATGGCTCGCCGCGCACCGGCGCGACGCGTTCCCCACCACGGCCGATTGCGAAACGGGCAACCCGCTGTTCCCCCGCTGCTACTGGATGGAAGTGACCAGGTTCGATCCCGCCGAGCGCAACGACGTGCTGGATTCCACGCGCGTGCAGCCGCTGGGATCGGGCGCGCAGTTGGCTATCGGCCCGTTCGGATACAATCCCGGCGAACCGGGGCCGGGCGTTGTAGTCGCGTCGCTGCCCGAGAAATATGAGGGCCCGCTCAAGGTCAACGACCGCATCGTGGAATTGGGCGGCAAGGAACTGACAAACGCCGCGGAGTACGCGCAAATCCTGTATCGGACGTTCGATGAGAAGCCGGTGGTGGCGATGGTCGAGCGCGGCAAGCAGCGCCTCCGTCTGGAGACCAAGATCGTGTTGGCGGCGCACGCAGAGCCGGTCACCGCCCGCGTGCGCGCGCAATACCTGCCGGAGTTGCAGGAGGTCGAAGTAGTCAGCCGCGCCATTGCGCAGATGAAGCTGACACTGCCGGAAGCGTGGCTGCCCGTCAGGATCAACTGGAACGGCACCGAACTGATAAAGGCCACGGAGGCCGGCTGCTGGCTGTTGGATGAACGGAAAGAACTGCTCACCGCCAAGCGTTGCCAATAGGTTTGACTTACAATAGCTGCCATGGATTCCGCACGCTACGGCACAACCATTGTGCTCGTCAACCTGCTGGTGAATATCGTGCACGGCGCGGCCCACCTGAAATTGCATATCGATTTGAGCGCGGCGGAGACGCTGTTCGTGGCGATCGCGATCGTCGCCGGACCGCTGTTGGCCATGGCGTTGCTGTGGACACGCTGGCAGCGCCTCGGATTCGGCTTGCTGGCTCTGACCATGGCTGGATCGCTGGTCTTCGGCCTGTACCATCACTTCATGGCCATGGGTCCCGACCACGTTGGGGCGCAAGTGCCCGGGTTCTGGGGAACCACGTTCGTGATCACCGCGTGTCTATTGTTTCTCGTTGAGAGCGTGGGCGCGTTTGCAGGCGTGTGGTTCCTGAAGTGGGGCAGGACTCCAGTCCTGCGCGGGTCCTCCAGGACCCGCTCTTAAGGCAAACAAATCAGTACTGGACCCACACAGACCGACGTGGACGCCGGTCCGCACGGTCGAAAACCCACGGCGTTTCCACATTCTGTCCGCCGCCGTGGGGCGCCGCCCCACGCGGGTTTTCATCACGATTCGTGGGCCCCAGGCCCATCCTGACAGGACTGGAGTCCTGCCCCACAATCAACGCCACATCATCGTTTGAGCGCACCGAAGGTCGTATACTGACAGTCGTTCACCCAGATGTCGAAGGCATCCAGTGAGACGCTCTGCGTCACTTCGGGCGACGCCGTGATCTCCAGCGTATGGAACGCGCACGGGATGCCTTGCAGCGTCCAAACGGTCTGTTGGTAGAGGGGGGGAGCGGAGGTGTTCAGGTTGACGGTGGTCTGGAAGATCCCATCCAGTGTGACGGACGCATTGCCCTGGTATGGACCGGTCAGTGTGACCCAATCCACCCCCGTCCCGACGAACTGGAAGACGGCGGTGTCCTGGTTCTCCGAAGTGGATGCGTATTGGTTAGTGCTGGCCATGGCCGAGGGTGTGATCATTTGCCATTGGCCCTGGTAAGTAATGGTCGGCGGCTCCTGCAGGTTACTGGTGATATTTCGGGACTCCTCGACACGCGCCGGGGTCACCAGATAGGTCCACGTAGCGCCCGCATCGTTCGACTCGAACAGACCGTGATATCCGGCCGCGAACAGCGTACCGTCGGTCGCAAAACCGGGCGAAACGCCGAGAGCCGAGACCATAGCGTCAGGGAACGAAGTCACTTGCGACAAGGTATTTCCGCCATTGGTGGATTCCATGAGACCGTACTGGATGGTGCCGATGAAGAGAGTCTGATCGTTCGCGTAGTTCGGGGAGAATTGGATAATCAGACCCCTGGTGGTGCGGGTGTTGGAAAGCAGAGTCCATGTGGAACCGCTATTGGTGGACCTGTAGATGCCGCCGTGCAGGGCCGCGGCAAACACGGTTTGGTCCACGGCGTAATTCGGGGATACGGCCACCGTCGCCATTCCGTTGGGATTATCGGGAAGTGTGAGAACCGTCCAGGTAACGGCGCTGTCGGTGGTTTTGTAGAGCGACCCCGTCTGGGCTCCCGCGAACGCGGTGTGGTCGGTGGCGAACGCGGGCGAGAAAGCGATGCAAGGAACGCCGTTCCCATTCAGGCTGGAAATAGTCCAAGTCTCGCCCTGATCGAGGGAGATCCACAGGCCGGCGCCGGCGTTGTCGGGCTCATCGTGGACGGTGTTATGGCCAGGCGCCGCGGTCGTGCCAATATAGACGGTCTTATCGTTGGCGAAGTTGGGGGAAACGGCTAAGCCTCTGGGATAAGCGGTCTGGCCGGGTCCGGTCATCATCTGCCAGGTGGCGCCGTTATCGGAGGTCCTCTGTAAGCCATTGTGGTTGCCGCTGAACGCCATCCCATCGTTGGTGTAGTTGGGCGAAATTGCCGATCCGTCGGTATAGGGCGCTTGCATTCCGTTATTCTGCAGCGTCCAGGTGGCGCCGGCGTCGGTGGTCCACAGGTTGCCGCTTCCGTACGTACTCACGAATATAGTCTGGTCCACGGGGAAGTTCGGCGACATATTGATGTAACGCACGAAGCGGGTCGGGCAAGTATCGATGTATTGCCAGGACGCCCCATTGTTAGTGGATGTCCAAAGTCCCTCGAACATGCCCAGGAACTGGAGCCCACCGGGGTAAGCGGCGAGTGTCTGATAGTGGACGGTAGTCAGAGTCGATAACTGGCGCGATACCCTAACCGGCGTTCCCCACGACGCCCCTTTATTCGTCGATTGGAAAACTCCATTAACCGCGGTGGTGACCCAAAGCGTGGAGTCCTGCGTATAAGTTGGAGACAGCGTCAAAGAGGTCGCGTTGGTATCGGTGAGGCCCGAATTGAATTTCGCCCAGGAAACTCCGCCGTTTGTGGAAGCCAGGAAGCCCCCGCCCATGGTTACCGCAAAGGCCGTCTGATCGGTACTGAAAGAAGGCGAAAACGCCAACGACGTGACCCTGGGAAGCGTGAGTCCGGAAGTGACTGAAGTCCACTTCCCTCCGCCGTTCGACGATCTGAATATCCCGTTCTCGCCGGTCCCCACCAATAGGGTATGATCGGCGGCGAAGTTCGGAGAGACTGCAATGAAGCTGATCCCCGCCGTCAATGGCGTGGGCGCTGTAATCTGGATCAGGGTCTTCCCGCGGTTCGTGGACCTGAGAATCTCATTGCCCTTGGTCAACACGTACAGTGTGTTGTCTTTGGCGAAGTTGGGCGATAACGTCATATTCACCAGGGAATCCGAAGACAATGTGGTCCACGAGTTCGCCCCATCGGTGGACATGAACAGGCCGGTTTGGCCCGCCGCGAACACTGTTTGATCTTGACTGTAGCCAGGCGAGAAGATCAACGCGTAAAGAGGGTTGTTGTTGAGCAGACCGGGGGAGACCGTCCAGTTGACCCCGCCATCGGTGGACTTGAAGACCACCATTACGCCCAGCTTGAGCGTCAACCCCGCGGTCGCCGCCAGCACCGTATGATCCTGCGCGAAGTTCGGCGATATGGCGACCACCTGCATGGGATCGTGGGGGTCGTGAGCCATGAGCGAGCCGGCCGCGACGACCAAACAGGCGGCGACAGCGGCGAAAAACCGAATTTTCAAAACCACAGACACACTCCTTGGGGGCGCGTTCCGAGTGAGGTGGCCCAGGCACCGGGATGGGCTTCGTTGTATTATAGGGCCGCCCACCAGTAAGGTCAAGCCGATTAGAGCTGTAGTAGTCCTAGGCTAAACAGGCTAGACGCGCTGCCAGGTCCACCACAATTGCGCTATCTACGCCAGAATACCCTTCACCACATTTCCTGCAATCCCCGTCAGCCGCGCATCCAGGCCCTGGAACTTAACGGTCAGACGCTTGTGGTCGATGCCCAGCAGGTGCAGCATGGTGGCGTGGAAATCGGGCACGGCCACGGCTTTCTCGACCGCCGCATAACCCAATTCATCCGTGGCGCCGTGGCTGATGCCGCCCTGGATGCCGCCGCCCGCCAGCAGGAAGCTGAATCCCTTGATATGGTGATCGCGGCCATCGCCCTGCGACATCGGTGTACGTCCGAATTCGCCGCCCCACACCACCAGCGTGTCGTCCAGCATGCCGCGCTGTTTCAGATCCTGGATCAACGCGGCGGTAGGCCGGTCGGTCTCCTGCGCCTTGATCACCACGTTGGCTTTCACGCCCGAGTGGTGATCCCAATCGCGATGGTAGAGCTGAATGAAGCGCACGCCGCGCTCGGCCAAACGGCGCGCCAGCAGGCAGTTGGAGGCGAACGATCCGTCGCCCGGTTTAGCGCCGTACATCTCCAGCACGCTGGCCGGTTCCTTGCTCATGTCGATCAGGTCGGGCACGCTCGATTGCATGCGGAATGCCATTTCGTACTGCGCGATGCGAGTGAGAATCTCGGGGTCCCCAGTGGCTTTGTATTCCAGGCGATTCAGCGCATTCACAGCCTGGATCGATTCGTTCTGCGCGGCGTCGCTCACGCCCGGCGGATTCCGTACATGCAGCACGGGGTCGCCGAAGGAGTTGAGCTTCACTCCCTGAAAACGGCTGGGCAGGATGCCGCTCGACCATTGGCGCGCGGCGATGGGTTGCATCTGGCCGCCCTTGCCGGAAGACATCAGCACCACAAACCCGGGCAGGTTGTCCGTTTCGGCGCCCAATCCGTAAAACACCCACGATCCCATGCTGGGCCGCCCGGTAATGATGGAGCCGGTGTTCATCAGGGTGTGGGCGGGATCGTGATTGATCTGCTCGGTCCACATGGAGCGTACGATGCAGATATCGTCGGCCACGCTGCCGATGTGTGGAAACAGCGAGCAGATCTCCTGGCCGGATTTGCCGAACTTCTGAAAAGGATGCTGCGGGCCGAAGCAGGTCAGGCGCTGGCCCTGGAGCTGCGCGATCTGTTGCCCGGCGGTGAAGGAGTCCGGCATGGGCTTGCCGGTCATCTCGGCGAGCTTGGGTTTGTAGTCGAAGGTTTCCAGGTGCGACGGGCCGCCGGCCTGGTAGAGGAAGATGACGCGCTTGGCCTTGGCCGGATGATGCAGCGGGTTGACCACGCCGGTGGAAGCCAGCACGCGGCGGTCCAGCAGCGAGTTCAGCGCCAGCAGTCCGACGCCCGAAAGGCCGTTGCGCAGGAACGTGCGGCGGCAGGTTTCACACTCGTGGGGCAGGCTCGAAGCCGGGGTGCCCTCTGGGCCGGGACTCGCAGTCCCGCTCTCACTTCTAATTCCTGGTGATGGTTTCATGTAAGTTCAGAATTGCCCTTGCCACCAGGGTCATGGCGGCTGTCTCAGGTTTGGCGTCGCCGGCCTGCGGCGCCTCGCCCACGCTCAACAGTTCCACGGCCGATTCAGGCGACGCGCGGAAACGGTCCAGACTCTTGCGATACAGATCCTTCAGGATCTGCCGTTCCTCCGCGCCGGGCGCACGGTTGAGTGCGCGCGCGAAAGCCCAATCCAATTGCCGGTCGAACGCCGCGCCGCCTTGCCGCACGATGTTCCCGGCGAACACCCGCGCGCTCTCCACGAAGATGGGATCGTTCATCAGGTCCAGGGCTTGCAGCGGTGTGTTGGAGCTGACGCGGTTCACCGTGCATTCCTCGCGTGTGGGTGCATCGAACGTCAGCAGCGTGGGATGCAGAAAAGTGCGCTGCCATTCGGTATACAGCGCGCGGCGGTAAAGGTCCGCGCCGCGGCTGGCCGAGTATTCCCGCTTGGGAAAGTTCATCGCCGCCAAATAGCCTTCGGGCTCGTAAGGGCGTACGCTGGGCCCGCCGAACCGCTCGACCAATAATCCGGAAACCGACAGCGCGATATCGTGCACGATTTCCGCATCCACGCGATAGCGGTTCTGGCGCGCCAGCAGGCGATTCTCGGGATCGCGCTCGTCAATCCTCGCGTTCGACAACGACGACTGCCGGTAGGTATGGCTGGTGACGATGGTGCGGACCATGTGGCGCATGTCCCAATCGTGCATGAATTCCGCGGCCAGCCAGTCCAGTAGTTCGGGATTCACCGGCCACTCGCCCTGCGAGCCCAGATCTTCCAGCACCTTGGAAAGGCCGGTGCCGAAAAACTCGCGCCACAAACGGTTGACGAAAGCGCGCGCGGTGAGCGGATTTTGCGGGGAGACGATCCAGTTGGCCAGATCCAGGCGCGTGGCACTGCGCCCATCGGTTTCCAGCGTGGCGAGAAACGCCGGGACGGCCGGCTCCACGATTTCGTGCGTCTCATCCATCCAATTGGCGCGCGGCAGAATACGCGTGACGCGCGGGCGCGTGGCTTCGGTGAGCACCACGCGCGGGATGGCGGCCGACAGCAGGTCGCGTTCGGCGCGCAGCTTGACCAGACGAATATACGCCGGCTGGAACTCGGGCGTGGAGAATTCGAAGAAGTCCAGCGCCGTGTCTTTTTGCTCGGCGCTGCGTTCGTCCTCCTGGCGGCGCAGGATCTTGGGCAGATCGGGCGGCAGACCGCGGCCGGCGGCCACGGTCAAGGTAAGCGCCGGATTATCGGCCGGGCTGGTCTTTGTTTTGGCGTCGGACTCGCCGTCTTCGGGCCACGCGTAGGTGGCCGCCGAAAGCGCCAGGCGGAAGCGCCCGATGGTGGCGTGGCGCAGATCGGAATCGTGATGCAGGCGCACAGTCACCACGGAATCGGCGCCAGTATGAAGGGGTTCCGCGAAGCGCAGCGCCAGAAACGGATTGTACTCCTCGACGATGGTGACACCCCATCCGGTCTTCGGATCGCCGTCGATGGCCGCCATGGGCGGGTTCTCCACGCGTTCGCCGAAGCCGCCGGAAGTGGCCAGCACGAAGGCCAGTTTGCGGGGCGCGCCGCCGGGATCGGCCAACTCGGCATCGACTTCGGTGAGCACGAAGCGGTCCGCGCCGCGCGCGAATCGCGAGCCGGGCAGGGTTTCGTCCTGAAACACGTCGATGCCCAGCGCGGTCCATGCGCCTTCGCCGGGCTTGAGCGTGACAGTGTAAGTTTCGTTATCCGGATTCGGACCCGAGGCCACGATGAGTCCTTCGCCGCGCTTGCGCTCGGAGCTGAGCGAGCCATTCAGGTAGAAATTGCTGTCCACGGCTTCGTCGTTGTAGATGGTGAGCTTCGCGCCGTTGGCCGCCGAAGCCGCCGTGGGCCGCTGATAGGTCCAGGCCAGCTTGCCGGCTTCGAAATCCGGCAGCAGGCGGTCTTCCCAGGCCCAGCGTTGCTTCTTCATCTGTTGCGCCTGTGCATCCAGGCCGCGGCGCAACGCGACGATCTGTTCGTCTAGCGCGGCGAGCCGGCGGCGCTGTTCGTCGGTCGGCAGCGACAGTTTCTCGCCCCATGCGCCGCGGCCTCTGTCGGGAATCAGGCCGGTCTCGCGGATATCGGCGAAGAAGGCCTTCATGGCATAGAAATCTCTGTTGGTGAATGGGTCGAACTTATGATCGTGGCATTCGGCGCAGCCCATCGTCGATCCCAGCCAGACGGTGCTGAGCGTGCGCACGCGGTCCGCGCCGTACTTGGCTAGATACTCATTCGGCTGCAGGCCGCCCTCGGCGGACGCGCGATTCAGGCGGTTGTACGCGGCCGCGACCTTTTGGTCGGCGGTGGCGCCCGGCAGCAGGTCGCCGGCCAGTTGCTCGCGCGTGAACCGGTCGAAAGGCATGTTGTCGCGGAAGGCGCGCAGTACATAGTCGCGGTAGGGCCACGCAGGCCAGATGTTGTCGCCGTGAAAGCCCGCGGTATCGGCGAAGCGCACCGCATCGAGCCAGTGCATGGCGCGCATTTCGGCGTACGCCGGAGACGCGAGCAGGCGATCCACCAGCTTTTCGTAGGCGTCGGGCGAGCGGTCGTTGAGGAACGAATCGGCCTGCTGCGGCGTGGGCGGGATGCCGGTAAGGTCGAGGGTCACGCGGCGCAGCAGCGTGCGGCGGTCGGCTTCAGGCGAAGGCGTCAAGCCTTCGCGTGCCAGGCGCGCTTGGATGAAATCGTCGATGGGATTGCGGATGGGCGCGTGCGCGTCCGCGACTTCCGGAACGGGTGGACGCTTGACCGGTTGGTAGGCCCAGTGGCCCTCGTACGCGGCGCCTTCGGCCACCCAGCGGCGGATGGTTTCCTTCTGTGCGTCCGTGAGGACCTTTTCGGCATACTGCGGCGGCATGCGGCGCGCGGGGTCGGCAGCGAAGATGCGCTGCACGATGGCGCTCTTATCGGGGTCGCCGGGCATGATCGGGATGGCGCCGGACGCGGTCGGTTTTAGAGCTTCTTCGCGGCGGTCCAGACGCATGCTGGCCATGCGGGCGCGCTTGTCGGGACCGTGGCAGCGGAAGCAGGTATCCGACATGATGGGCCGGATATCGCGATTGAACTTGACCGGCTCGGCGGCGTTAGCGGCCAAGGCCAGAGACACGGCCAGCAGGACAGTTCCCTCCGCGTGCGTCATGTGGAATATGTTACAACGCGGCGCTGCCAGTGGGGCAGGCTCGCAGCCTGCGCGGGCCTCGCAGGCCCGCTCTGCGGCGAGCGTAGCTCGCATCCACAGGGCTAAAGCCTATGCCACCAAGCCCCGGCAGAGCTTCGCGGCAGGCGGCCTACGAGGCCGCCGCAGGCTGCGAGCCTGCCCCACCAAAATGCCGAAGTCCAGCGGCGAGCGAAGCTCACCCGCGGCGGGTCTCCGGACCCGCCACTTCTCCCTACTCTGTCACGCCGCCGCGGCCCGCATCACGAAAGAGATCGACCGGCTGACGAATCTGGTGCAGGAACTGCTGGAGGCCAGCCGCATGGAAGCCGATGCGCGCGGATGCCGGTTGCAGTTCGATGCGACGCGCCATCGAGAACGTGTTGCGCAACGCGATTCGCTATGCGCCGGAAGGTTCCCCGATCGATGTCCGCCTGGAAGCGGTGGGCGGAAAGGCGTCGATTTCCGTGCGCGATTATGGTTCCGGCGTGCCGGAAGAAATGCTGCCGAGGATCTTCCAGCCGTTCTTTCGCGTGGACGGTTCCAGAGACAGCCAGACGGGCGGCGTGGGGCTGGGCTTGGCGATTGCGCACCGCCCCATCGGCGCGCATCACGGGCAGATTACGGCGGAGAATGCCGGGCCCGGTCTGCGAGTGCGCATGGAGATCGCGCAGTAGGACAGGCCTCCGGTCCGGTTCACAGGCTGAAGCCTATGCTACCGGGGTATTTCGGATACACTACTCTTTTCAGGAGGCATGCGATGCTCGCGAAGTGGGCCGTCCTCTGTGTTTCGATCGCTCCCCTGCTGCCCGCGCAGGAAAGCGCGATGGCCGCCGCGCCGTCCGGGTTGCGCTGCGAATATCTCACCGATCCGGTCGGGATCGACGTGCCGCAGCCGCGATTCGGATGGGTGTTGGAGCACGCCGCGCGCGGCGAAAAGCAGACTGCATATCAGGTTCTGGTTTCATCGAAACCGGAAGCGCCGGCCGGAGACCAATGGGACAGCGGCAGAGTCACCAGTAGCGAGTCCGTGCATGTGGTCTACGCCGGCAAGCCACTCACTAGTGCCCAGACGTACTACTGGAAGGTGCGCTACTGGGATAGCGGCGATCGTACCAGCCCTTACAGCGCCGCCGCGCGCTTCGAAACGGGCCTGCTCGACGCCGCGGAGTGGAAAGGCAAATGGATCGGCGGCGAGAACCAGATCCGCCGCGAGTTCACGCTTCCGGGCCGGGCCATACGCGCCCGCGCTTATATCGCCGGCCTCGGTTATTACGAACTGCGCATTAATGGCCGCAAAGTCGGCGATCGCATGCTCGACCCAGCCTGGACCACTTACGACAAGCGCGTGCTCTACACGGTGTACGATATCACCGAACGACTGCAGCCAGGCGCCAATGCGGTGGGCGTGATGCTGGGGGAGGGCTGGTTCAAATCGCGCGCGCTGCGCATGCAGATTCACGCGGAGTTGGAAGGCGGCAAAAGCGTAGACTTGGCCACGGACGAGTCGTGGAAAACGATGGCCGGGCCAATCCAGTCGGATAGCGTCTATAACGGCGAGGTCTACGATGCCCGGCTGGAGACGCCCGGCTGGGACCGCGCGGGATTCGACGACGCACATTGGAAAGCGGCCACTGTCATCGACGGGCCCAAGGGAGCGCTGTCCGCGCAGACGATGCCGCCGATCCGCGTGGTGGACGCCATCGTGCCGGTGAAGACGACCACTCCGCGCCCGGGCGTTTACATCTACGATTTGGGCCAGAATATCAGCGGCGTGATGGAAATGCGGGTGCGCGGGCCGCGCGGGACGCGTGTGCAGCTTCGCCACGCGGAATTGTTGTACGACGATGGCACCCTGAATGTGGAAAACCTGCGCGGCGCCAAAGCCACGGACGTCTATATTCTGCGTGGCGAAGGAAACCTGGAAGTCTACCAGCCGCGCTTCACTTACCACGGCTTCCGTTATGTGGAACTGACCGGTTATCCGGGCGCGCCGCAGTTCGACACGCTGCGCGCCCAGGTGGTGCATTCCGATGTACGGCCCACCGGCGGATTCGCCAGCTCGAAACAGATTCTGAACCAGATTCAACGAAATATTCTGTGGGGGATTCGGGACAACCTGTACAGCGTCCCCACCGATTGCAACCAGCGCGACGAGCGCATGGGCTGGATGGCGGACGCGCACCTGTATGCCGAAACCGCCATGCTGAATTTCGATATGCCCGCCTTCTACACGAATTTCCTGCGCGATATTCACGATGTGCAGGGCGTTGACGGAACGGTCACCGACACGGTGCCGCATCGCTTCGGCAACCGGCCGGCGGACCCCGCGTGGGGCATGGCGTATCCGCTGCTGACCTGGTATATGTACGAATACTATGGCGACCGGCGCGTCCTGGAGCAGCATTACGACGGCGTGAAAGAGTGGACGGATTACCTGCGCACGCGCAGCCGGGAGGGCATCCTGGACTACAGTTACTACGGCGATTGGGTACCGATTGAAAAGACGCCTGGGAACCTGGTTTCGACCGCTATGTATTACTGGAGCACCGACCTGGTATCGCGCATGGCTGGGATACTGGGCAAGTCCGGCGACGCGGAGGCTTACCGTAAGCAGGCGGACGGCATCAAAGATGCGTTCAATGCCAAATTCTGGAACGCGTCCACCGGGGCATATGGAACGGGCACGCAAACCGCGCAGATTTTGCCGCTGTTTCTGAATATGGTTCCGGACAACCGGCGCGGCGTCCTGGGCCTGTTGCGCGAGGATCTGGTCTATACCCACAATACGCACTTGACTACGGGCATCCTCGGCACTAAGTACTTGTTCCCGCTGTTGACCGGCACAAGTAACGACGATGTGGCTTATGAGCTAGCCACCCAGACCACTTATCCGAGCTGGGGTTACATGATCGAGAACGGCGCGACCACACTATGGGAGCTCTGGCAGAACAAGACCGGACCGTCCATGAATTCGCATAATCATCCGATGTTCGGCAGCCTAGGCGCGTGGTTCTATAATGCGCTGGCGGGCATCAACCTGGACGAGGCCAAGCCCGGCTTCGAACGCGTGGTAATCGCGCCGCATGTGGTGCGGGATTTAAAATGGGCCGCGGGGTCGCTCGATACGATTCGCGGCACGGTGGCGTCTTCCTGGACCCGCTTGGACGACGGACTGAAACTGGAAGTCACAATTCCGGTGGGCAGCCAGGCGGAGGTCCGGATTCCGGAACTGCTAATGGCGCCGGTGTCGCTCGCCGAATCCGGCCGCACTATTTGGAAGGATGGCAAATACCAGAGCGGCGTGGCCGGGATTACCGGCGTTCGAGAGACTACTGGCGCGTTGATGGTGGATGTGGGGTCGGGAAGCTATGCGTTCACGTTGGCCCGCGAGTGAATGGCGGATTGTGGCAGCGCTGGCGTTGGCCAAGCTGCTGTTTCATCTGATCACATTCCACGGATACGGCATCTTTCGAGACGAATTGTATTACCTCGCGTGCAGCCGTCACCTGGCGTGGGGCTATGTGGAGTTCCCTCCATTGATCGCGGTGTTGACGCGCGCCGTGACCATGCTCCTGGGCGATTCGTTGTTCGTAATCCGGCTGCTGCCCGCCGTGGCCGGCGCGGGACTGGTAGTGTTGACCGCCATGATCGCCCGGGAGTTGGGAGGTGGACGATTGGCGCAGGCCCTGGCAGGCTTGGCCGTGATCGTGGCGCCCGCCTGGATGAGCATCGATCACTTTCTGAATACGAACGCCTTCGAGCCGCTGTTCTGGGCCGGCTGTGTTTGGATGGCGCTCCGTGCGTGGAATACCGGCGATGCCGGATACTGGCTGGGCTTCGGCGCGGTGGCGGGGCTGGGACTGGAGAATAAGCACGCCATGCTTTTCTTCGGCTTCGGAATAGCCGCCGGGCTGCTGCTGACGCCCCTGCGCAAGTCGTTTGCACAACGGAACTTTTGGATTGGCGGAGTTATCGCGGCGCTGATATTCTTGCCCAATATTCTTTGGGAGATCTCGCTGGGGTGGCCGA
This sequence comes from Bryobacteraceae bacterium, assembly GCA_050008575.1. Lineage (GTDB taxonomy): Bacteria > Acidobacteriota > Terriglobia > Bryobacterales > Bryobacteraceae > Bog-159. The sequence goes on along the minus strand of JBEKMJ010000038.1, from coordinate 20,215 downwards.
CTCTCGAATTTCTGGAAAACGCCGTCAAATACAAGAACGCCATTCTGACGCCATGGCAGTTCTTTGGGACACAGTTACAACTGACGGTCGCCGCGGTGCCCGTCTGGATTGCGGGATTATGGTTCTATTTCTTTGACACACGCGGCAAGACCTATCGCGCGCTGGGCTGGACTTATGTAATCATATTCGCGGCCGTGGTCGCGCTGCATGGCAAAGGGTACTATCTGTTGCCCGCTTATCCGATGTTACTGGGCGCCGGCGGCGTTTGTCTGGAACAGGCTTTCGCACGTCGTCCTTGGCGGTGGCCGCGGCCCGCGTCGATCGCGACCATGTTGGCCTTTGCAGCGGTCAGCGCGCCGATGGCCGTGCCGCTGCTACCGGTGGAAACTTTTGTCCGTTATGCCGCCTGGCTGGGTATCCAGAACCCAAAGGAGGAGCGGCATGCGATGGGCAGTCTGCCGCAATTCTATGCGGATATGTTCGGATGGCGGAACATGGCCGAGCAGGTGGCGGCTGTGTTTCATGGGCTCCCGCCTGAGGATCAGGCCCACGCCATCGTCTTCGCCTATAACTACGGCGATGCAGGAGCTATCGATTATTATGGGCCCGGCCTGGGGATCCCCCACGCTATTAGCGGACACAACAACTACTGGTTGTGGGGTCCCGGTCCCATGGACCCGCAAGTGGCGATCGTTATTGGCGGGAGTCTCGAAGTTGCCCGCAGAGTGTTTGGGGACGTGCGCGCCGCTGGAACCATCACGGAGCCAAACGCCATGCCGTTTGAGAACAATTTGACGATCTGGGTGTGCCGCGAACCGAAGATCCCGTTGCGGCAAATCTGGCCATGGCTCAAACACTACGTGTAAGTGGAGGCAGGGCGGCGCCATGCGCCGCCGAAGAGCGGGCCTGCGAGGCCCGCGCAGGCTGCGAGCCTGCCCTACTTGGGCTGGAAGCCTACGAGTGACACCACCACACCCAACTCCCTGCGGTCGGACGCGCCAGGCGGTATGGTTTTGTCCAGGGAAAAATCGACGCGGACCGCGTCGCCGGCCAGCAGGTTGGGTGGAACGTCGCGGCTATATGTGAACTGGCCGGCCTGCGTGTAGCTCTCCGGCGCGAGCGCCGTGCCATTGACGGATGCGGAGAGCGACACGCCCTTCAACTTCGATATGGAGACGTCCGGAACGGAGAACTTGAGCTGCAGCAACGCGCCTTTCGCGGCCGCGGAGCGCGGCGGGCGCAATAGCACGGAGAATCGGCCGGAGGTCCAACGCCACGAGTTTTGTTCCACGCCGTAGAATCCGCCGATCAACTGCGCCGCGGCGTGCGGGTCCGCCGTGGCCACCACGCTGGCCAGCACCGGCGTCTCTTCCACGGTCTCTACGTTCACGCGCTTCCGCCGCTGGCAGCCTGCCGATGCCAGGGCCAGAGTCAACAGCAGGATGGCGGGCCGGCGCATGCTCGAAAAGGAAATAGTCATTAGTCTCCGCTCTTCTCCACTTGTACCAGGCAACTATAAAGCGCGGGTCCGCCGCCCTTGTCGGTGAGACGCTCGGCGGTGAGATGGTTCGCCGTATGACGGTCGGCCGCCATGCGCGCCCAGCGCACCGAGGGTATTGAGACGACTCCCCGGCGCACGACGCCATCCACTTGCGCGCGCAATAGAAGCGAACCGCGGTCGTTGTATACGCGCACCTGATCGCCGGTGGCGATGCCGCGGGCGGCCGCATCGGCCGCCTCGATATGCACGGTGGCGGTAGCCGCATCGTTTTCCGGACGATTGCCGAAAGTCGAGTTCATGCTGTCGTCGTGCTTGGGCGAGATCATTTCGAGCGGAAAGCGCGCGCGCAGGCTTTGGTCGCCAAAGCGGGATTCGACCGGCGGCGTATAGGCGATGGACTCCGCGTGGAACTCGCACTTGCCGGACGGCGTACCGAAGCCGCCATGGGCGAACGGCAGGAATGCATCGCCCACGGGCGCCACGTGCAGCCGCACGAAGCGTTCGCGCTCCAACTGTTCCAGGGTGATGCCGCGCACGAAGGGATGTTCGGAATCGAGCAGCGTGCGGATCATATCGTCGTCGGAATCGGCGAAGCACGCGTCGTCGAAGCCCATGCGCTGGGCGAGCGCGCGGAAGATTTCCACGTTCGATCTGGTTTCGCCGGGCGGCGCGAGCGCGGGCCGCGCCAATTGCAGGAAATAGTGGCCGTAGGCGAGATATAAATCGGTATGCTCCAGGAAAGTGGTGGCGGGCAGCACGAAGTCGGCGTAATCGGCGGTGTCGTTTTGGAACTGTTCCAGCACCACGGTGAAGAGGTCGCCGCGTTGGAGGCCGCGCCGCACGGCATTCTGGTTGGGCGCGATGGCGGCGGGGTTCGAGTTGTAGACGACCAGGGCCTGCACCGGCGGATCGCCGGCTTCGTGCAGGGCGTCGTTTAGAATTTGGCCCAGCAAAGACATGTTCAGGATGCGCGCGTCGCGCCCCAAAGAGCGCTGCTGGAGATCGGCGCGCTCCAGGCCGGCCTTGTTTAAGTGAAAGGCTTGCGACGTGGAGAGCTGCAAGCCGCCGCCCACCTCTTTCCACGAGCCGGTCAGGGCTGGCAACAGCGCGATGGTGCGCACGGCCATCGCGCCGCGCTCGCTGCGCTGCACGCCGTAATTCAGCCGGATGGCGGCGGGACGCGTGGTGGCGTATTCCCGCGCCAGGGCGATTATGTCGTCCTGCGCGATGCCGGTGAGCGCGGCGGCGCGCGCGGGCGGATATTCTTCGACGCGTTGGGCCAGTTCGGCGAAGCCGATGGTTTGCTGTGCAATGTAGTCTGCGTCGTAAAGCTTCTCACTCACGATGACATGCATCAGGCCCAGCGCCAGCGCCGTATCGCTGCCCGGATTGATGAAGAAATGCTTGTCGGCGGCTGCGCCGGTGCGATTGCGCCGCGGATCGATGGTGTAGAACCGGGCGCCCGCGCGGCGCGCTTCCACGATGAACGGCCACAGGTGCACGTTCGTGCCGAGCACGTTCGCGCCCCAGGCAACGATCAGCTTCGAGTGCCGGAACTGCTCGGGCTCGGTGCCGTATTTGAAACCCAGAGCGTCGATCAGACCCACGCCGCCGGCCGAAGAACAGATGGTGCGGTCGAGCCGCGATGCGCCCAGCCGGTGAAAGAAGCGGCGGTCCATGCCGCCGCCGTTCAGCAGGCCCATGGTGCCCGCGTAGCTGTAGGGCAGGATGGCTTCGGAACCGAATTCCGCGGCGATGGCTTTGAGGCGCGCGGCAATTTCGTCGAGGGCTTCGTCCCAGGTGACGCGCGCGAAGCGGCCTTCGCCCTTGGCGCCGATGCGCCGCAATGGATAAAGCAGACGTTCGGGCGAGTACTCGCGCTCCAGGTAGCGCGCGACTTTGCCGCATAAGAATCCGCGCGTGACCGGATGCGCCGGGTCGCCGCGCAGGCGGGTAGCTTGGCCGGCGCCGTCGATGGAGACCAGCACGGCACAGGTATCCGGGCAGTCCAACGCGCAGACGGAATGGCGGATTTCAGGCACTTATTTGAGAATTATACCGCGCCGGGCTTCGGCCCCGCGGCAGGCGAAACCGCCTGCCCCACCAAGAGGCCAATCTCCAGCGGCGAGCGTAGCTCCCTTCCACGGCCCCACTACGGCCGCAGGTTTTCATACCACTTCAAATTCGCGGTGGACGCGCCGATGCATGCGATATCCGGGCGCCCGTCGCCATTCAAGTCCGCAATGGCGCAGGCCGCGGCCGGCATGGTGCTATCGAGCGGCACTTTCGTCCACTCCGCGCCCTTATCGTCCCGCGGATAATAAATGTTCACGCCCTTGCCGCGATAGCCGGCGATCACCTGATCCGCGCCATCGCCATTTAGATCCGCGGTGAGAATCGTATGCCCGTCGGCGAGAGAATCGTCGATCACGTGACGCTGCCAGATCCCGCCGCTTTCGCGGTAGATGGCGACTTGATTGCCGTGCCACGGCTCGATGGTGGCCAGAAAGCGCCGCTTACCCAGTTGGCCTACGGCCACGTCGCTCGACCCGCATTTAGGCCAAGGCGCCGGGTCTCCCTTGGCGATTTCCGTGCGGCTCCAGCGCCCGTCCTTACTCAGCTTGTAGAGGTGCAAGCCGGTGAAGCCCGCGGTCAGGATTTGGTCGCGGCCATCGCCATCCCAATTTACGATGTAGATGCCGTGCACCACGCCATCATCCTGTTCCGATATGATTTCGCGCTTCCATTCGCCCGGCCGGTAGAAGACCAGAGGCGTGTGCGCGTGGTCTTCGGGATGCTCGACATGGGCGGCGGTCAGCGGCTGATTGATGAGCACCTTTTTGCCGCTGCCGTCGATATCGGCCCAACGCAAGCGGTGGGACGTAGGCAGGCGGTCGATCTCACGGATACTCCACGGCTGGCGCGGATCGGCATTGTGCCGGAGCACCGAAACGATCCCGGCGCTTTGGCGGGCATTCATGGAGAAGCCGGAGGCGAGCACGATTAGAGGGAAGCCGTCGCCATCCACATCCCAGGCCGCCAGATTGATCATACCGGAAAGGTTGCCGGCGACGACGTGGCGCTGCCAGCCGGGATTTTCGAACCAGACCAGCTCGGTCATGCCGCTGGCAAGGGCGACGAGGTCGAGCTTGCCATCGTGGTTCATGTCGATCGCGACCACTTGGTAGCCGCCTTTCAGGCCGGTGGCGACGGTATGCTCGGTGAAGCGGGCGGGCTGGGCGGCGAAGAGGGCGGTGCAGGCGAGAATGGCCGTATAGTAAACCAGATACAGGCGTTTGCGGACGGCCGATACCGTTATGGTTTGGGTTTGAATGGTAATTCGCATGGGTCGTGGCCCGGCTTTGCGGCACGCTTGTAACATTGTTACATGCACTTTGTTACAAGGCGTATCCGGTACGATGTGAGGTTAGCATGGAGGCCGCCAGGATGGTGGCGGGCCGATTGCGCTTGGGTGTTTGTTTTGAGCGGTGTGAGGGGATGCGGAGATGTGTCATCGAAACCGGCGCGGGCGGCCTGAGAGGCCGCCGGCAGGCCACGGGCCTGCGCCACGGGGCACTCTAGACACGCTCCGTGATGGCTTCGGCGGCCGCGCCAGCGGGGACCGCGATAATGCCACACGATCTCATACTTAGTGACTGGGCCGAGCGCGCCCGTGGCGATCAAGCCGCGCGCTGCTATTTGGTCGGCTCGCTGCGGTGCTGCGTGCCGATTTGCACGATCAGATTGCGGGCCAACACGGCGTCGCGCGCGGCTTTGGCTTGTTCGAGCACGTTGCCCATGGGCTTTTCGCAGTATGCGTCTTTGCCCGCTTCGGCGGCCAGCTTCAGGATGGGCGAGTGCGCGAAATCCGGAGTCGCTATGAGGACCGCATCCACGTCCTTGAGGGCCAGCAGATCTTCGAAATACTGGAGAGATCGCGGCGGGCGGCCGTACGCGGCGGCGCGCTCGCGATTCACTTTCCAGAGGTCGCAAACGGCGGTGACTTCAGCGTTGTTTTGGTCCTTGAACTGGGAGACGATCCAGGCCAGTTCGGAGCCGCGCGCACCCACGCCGATGTGCCCCAGCGAGATGCGCTCGTTGGCGCCTTGGATGCGGTTGTAGGAGAGCGCCGTGCCAGCCAGGGCCGCGGCGCTGCGATTCAGGAACGACCGGCGATCAAGCGGCATGCAGACGGTGTACGCCGGAGCCGAACTGCGCTCGCCTTGGCAGGCGAAACTTTGGCAGGCGAAAATTTGGCAGGCGAAACCGCCTGCCCCACCGCCATGGATTTTCCACATTCTTTCGAAGAGGAATACTGTCTTGCCGCCACTACCTGTTGCGATGCCCGAATACCGAAGACGATTGCCTCATTTCCATCCCGATGGCGCGTACCTGTTCCTGACCTGGCGTCTGTGGGGATCGGTCCCGGCGCATCGGGCATCCCGCCCGTATCCCACACCGGGACATGCCTTCGTGGCGGCGGATCGCGCCCTGGACCGCGATCGCGCCGGTCCGGTGTGGCTGAAGGATCCGCGGATTGCCGCTCTGGTCGTCGAAACAATCGTGGCTGGCGAACAGGAAGACGGTTCTATGAGCTTCGCGCTTGGGCGGTCATGCCCAATCACGTGCATTTGCCGATCCTTCCCAAAGTCGCTGTCCCGGCGATCATGCGTTGGCTGAAAGGATCGACGGCGCGCCGCGCCAACCAGATGCTGGGGCGCACGGGGCAGCCGTTCTGGCAGGATGAGTCCTACGACCATTGGGTGCGGAACCGCTCAGAGCTAGACCGCATTGTCGGCTACATCGAAAGAACCCCGTGTCGGCCGGGCTGGTAAGTTCTGTGGATCTCTGGCCGTTTTCGAGCGCGGCAGGCGAAACCGCCTGCCGCACCTCCGCGGTGGATGGGTAGACAGGCAGATGGCAGGCGGAACCGCCTGCCCCACCTGCCCAGCCGAACCAGCTACTGCACGGCTACTGTTACGTTGGCCTGGCTGCTGGCAGTCGCACAGGTCGTCGCGCTGCTGGTGGGACAAGACATCGTCACCACCACTGGGATGTTGCCCGAGGCCACATCGCTGGGCAGGGTCACGTCCACCTGGAAGACGCCCGCCAACAAGCTCGGCGCGGGTCCGGCGTAATACACGCTGGCCGTCTCCCCGCCGACCGTAGAGGTGGTGACCATCACCAGTGCGCCCGTAGTCGTAATCGGGTTGAATCCGCCATCGATGGATGCCGGAATAGTTAACCCGGCGCCCGTACCGAAGAGCTGGATCACCGATCCGGCGGCGGCCGGATTGGACGCGCTATTCACGCTGCCATCCTGGTTCAGGATGGCGCCTTCACCCGTGCCGCTGGCATTCGCCGTGAAGAGGCCGGGTTCCGCGGCCACCACGGGCAACGTCATGCCCGCGGAGGTTTGGCCGTTGAACGACACCGTCAGTACCGTGCTGGCTTTGCTTGCCAACTCGAACGGCACCATGGCGTTCACCTGCGTGCTGGAAGTGTAGATGATGGGAACCGCCGTGCCGTCGAACAGCACCTGCGTTCCACCCAGGGTGGTGGCCACCGTGCCACCCGCCGCCGGCAGCGTGAAGGTAACCGGTGTTTGCGGTCCCAGCGCCGTGCCGAAGATGGAAATCGCCATGCCCGGCGCAACTGTTGTGGCTGCGCCGCTGGCCGCGTTGATCACTCCCGTAATTGTAATAGCGGGAGTGACGATGTTACCGACCTGCAGCGTGACGGCAACCATGGTCCCCGTGGCCGATCCGGTCGGCGTAATGTTGATGGCGCCGGTGTAAGTACCCTCCACCAGGCCGGTCGGGTTCACCGACACCGCCAGCGTGGCCGGCGTGTTCCCAGTGGTGGGTGTGACGCCCAGCCAGGCGGCACTGGCGGCGGCCGTAAAGCCGAGGGCCGCGCCGCTGCTGGTGACCGTCAGCGTTTGCGGAGCCGGAGCGGGTCCGCCGACGGGAGACTTAAAGCTAAGCTGGCTGGGAGCGACCGTCAGTCCCGGCGCGGACGTGATGGTGAGCGAGACCGCCACCATCGCGGTATTAGACGCCGACCCAACGACGTTGACGGTGCCGCTGTATGTGCCGGCCGCCAGACCCGATGGGTTCGCCGTGACCGTCACAGTGCCAGGCGTAGTGCCGTTAGACGGGCTTACCGTCACAAAAGCCGGCCCCGACACCGTGTAGCTGACGGGCACGTTCCCGCTGGCTACCGCAAAGGTCTGCGCCGGGGGCAGGGCGGCTCCAGTCTGATAGTTGAACGTGAGCGTAGCCGGCGTCACCGTCAAAGTCGACGCCGCATTGACCGTGATCGTCACCGGGATTTCGAGTGAGGCAATGGTGGCACCCACTCCCTTCACGACTACGGCTCCCAGATACGTTCCGGTCGTCAGCAGGCCCGGATTCACCGAAACCGTCAACGTGGCCGGGGCGCTGGATGCCGAACTCACCTGCAGCCACTGCACGTTGCTGGTAACCGAAGCCAGCGGCACGGTGCCGCCGGTGATGGTGGTCAGCGCCACGGTTTGCGCCGGCGGGAATGCGGCGCCGGGCTGGTACGTGAACGTGAGCGTGCTGGGCTTCGCCACCAGGTTCGACCCGGTGACGGTCAACTGCGCCGTCACGGTCAGGGTGGGGATCGGCAGATTTGGCATCGTCACCGTAATCGTATTGGTGTAGATGCCCGGAATCAGACCGGCCGGATTGGCCGTGAGTGTGACGTTGGCAGGCGAAGTTCCGCTGGTGGGGCTGACGCTCAGCCAATTGTACTGGCTGGCCCCGATGGCTACAGTAAATGCCTGCGCGGAACCGTCGGAAGCGGAAATGGCCAGCGTGCTGGTGGCCGGAGGCGACGTGCTGGAGAGCGTGAACCCGGTATTGCCGGTAATCTGGATCACCGCTTTGGGCTGCGTGACCACCAGGGTGACCCCGACCGTTGCCGAAATATAGGCCGTCTCGGAGACGGTGATGGTGCCGGTGTAAGTACCCGCGGTCAAGCCAGTAGTTACGATGCTCGCCAGGAAGCTACCCGGCGCAGTGCCGCCCGTGGGCACTTGCAGCCAGGGGCCGCCGGTGGCGGTGACGGCGCTCACCGAGAACGGCGTACTGGCGCCACTAGAGGTGGAAACCGCCACGGTCTGCCCCGTGGGCGCGGCGCCGCCCGTCAGATAAGTGAACGAAAGAGTGGTTGGGGTAACCAGCAGCGACGGCTCGGCATTCACCGTCAGTTTCACAGGCACGGTCAAGGGAGTGACTCCCGCGGCCGAAATCACGATGCTGGAGTTGTAAGTCTGCGCGGTAAGGCCCGCGGTGACGATCGACACGCTAACCGATTGCGGCGTGGTTCCGCTGGTTGGCGTAACGGCCACCCAACTGGCGCCCGGAGCGGCGGTAAAGCTCAACCCCGCGATGGCGCTGCCTACGTTCAAGGTCTGCGCCGCGGGCGCGCTTCCGCCCAACGTGTAAGTGAAGGTGAGCGACGTGGGCGTCGAATTCAGCGAGTTGTTGGACATTACCAGCGTAACGGGAATGATAAACGGACCGCCCGTGGTTCCGGTTGTCGTCGATGTTACCGTGATGGAGCCGTTGTAGGTGTTTGCCGCGAGGCCGGTGGTATTCACCGAAACCTGCAAGCTGGCATTGGTGCTGCCGCTGGCCGGTGTGACGGAAAGCCAAGTGCCGCTGGAATTGGCCACCGCCGTGAAACCGATGGTGCCGTTGGCCCCGTTCACATTAAGGGTTTGATTGGCGGGATTGGCGCCACCGACCGTGCCATTGAAGGTAAACGACGAGGGCGAGACGGAGAGAGTCGGCTGGGCGAGTACAGTTAACGCAACCGTATACTTCAGCGGGCTGTTACCCGCCCCGGCGGCGGTAATGGTGATGGTGCCGTTGTTAAGTCCCACCGGCAGGCCGGAGAGTTGCGCCGAGACCAGGGAAACGGTGAGAGTTAGGGGTGTGGTCGTGCCGCTCTGGGATACCGAGAGCCATGGTGTGGAGGTGACCGCCGACACACCGGTAAACTGCGACGTGCCGTTGCTGCCGACCGTGACCATCTGCGAGCCGGGGACCGTGCCGCCAACCGTGTAGCTAAACGCAAGCGACGCGGGGTTGGTAGTCAAAAGGGGCCCCGAACTTACTGTCAAAGTGACTCCGACTGTTACCTGGCCGCCGGTATTGGAGCAGGCGGACGTCGGCTGGCAGGTGAGGACCACGCTGCCGTTGTAAATTCCGGCGGCGAGCGTGCCGGGCGCCACCGCAACGCTCAAACTCTGCGGCGTGGCCCCGGTAGGCGAGGTGACCGAGAGCCAGGTGGTAGTGCCGGAGACGCCGTTGGCGACGGCCGTGAAGGTTAGCGGCGCGCCGTTACTGGTGACGCTGAGGGTCTGCGCAGGGGTAGTTCCCCCGGTCGTAAAGGAGAACGTCATCGAAGTCGGGGATGCGTTGAGCGTTGCGGTAACCGTTAAGGTTACGGGCACCGTGAGGATGCCGTTGGTGTTGCCGCAGGAAGTCGTTGGCTGGCACGTGAAGACCACGGTGCCGTTGTATGTTCCGGTGGCCAAGCCGGTCCCCGAAACCGATACCGTCTCGGTGCCCTGTGTAGCGCCGCTTGCAGGCGTTGCCGACAGCCAACTGCCGCCCGTGGTGGTGACGTTGTACGAGATCGGCGTGGCGGGGATGGAACTGGTAATCGTCAGGGTCTGGGACGCGGGCGGCGAGGCCGGGTTATATGCGAAGGTCAGCGAACTGAGGTTCGACTGCAGCGACGGAAGCGATGTCAGCTTCAGGGTGACGCTCACCGGGATGGTGGTCCCGCCGACTGCGACGTTGATCGTTCCGGTGTAGGTATTCGCCGTGAGTCCGTTGATATTCACGGAAACCGATGGTCCCGCGGCGTTGGTGGTGAAGGTGCCCGAGGATACCGAGAGCCAGTTTCCGGTGCTGGTTGCCGTGGCGGTGTAGCTCTGGTTTGGTCCGGCGGTAGCCGTCACGGTCAGCGTCTGCGGAGTCGGATTGGAGCCACCCACTGTACCGCTGAAGCTCAAGGGCGTTTGCGACGGAATGGTGGTTTCGTTGAGGGTCACGTTCACGGTGGGGCAGCCCGTGCACCCAGTGGCTGCCAGGGCGATGGTCCCCGCGTTGACGCCGGCCGGCACGCTGGCTGCGTTGGCGGACACCTGAAGCGTGGCGGGCGTCGTGCTGCTGGTGGGATTGACGGAAAGCCAGTTTCCGGTGCTGGTTGGCGTGGCGCTGAACGATACCGCGGATCCCGTGGAGCTGGCGACGCCAAGGCTCTGGGCAGCGGGAGAGATGCCGTTCACGGAATTGAAGGTGAACGAGGTGGGCGTGGGGTTCAGGGTAAAGGATGCTGGCGAGACGGTAAAGGTGACGGGCACGGTCACGGGCGAGGTGGAAGCGGGCGCGTATATGTTGACCGTGCCGTTGTAAGTATTCGCGGCGAGGCCAGCCGGGTTCACACTGACGGTGACTGTGGCCCCGATTTGTCCGCCGAGAGCGCTTCCGACCTTGGCGGTCAACCAGCTACCGCCCGTAGCGGTCGTGGTAATGGCGAAGGGCTCGTTCTCCGTGGGCGTGCTGCTGACGACCGTTGTTTGCGACGGCGGCGCGGCGCCACCGGCCTGCGCGGTGAAATTGAGCGACGCGGGGTTCATGCTTACCGCCGGGCAGTCGGAACACACCGTCGTGACACTGCCGCTGATGGCTAGAACGGTCGCCACGCCGGTATCGGTGCCGGACGTAACCGTGTACGTGCCTTGGCTGGCGGTGGCCGGAGAAGTGACGAGGCCCGCCGAAAAGGCCAACGGAAGTGGGGCGGGAATAGTGCCGGGAACGAAGGCTATTTTCGCCGTGAAGGCCGCGTCGATGATCGATACGAAGTTGCATTTGCTGACGGTGAACGTGTCGTTGCCGCCATCGGTGCCGTCGTTGAGCGTAAGCACACCCTGCGCGCCGTTACACGGCAGCGTAAGCGGGCCGGCGGAAAAAGAGATGTCCAAGCCGGTGTAGGTTACCGACGTAGCATTGTAAGTGACGCCCACGGGATTAAGGCTGGTGGTTGCCGTGAACGGCACGCCGCTCAGGCCGAGAGGGTCGTCGACCTTGCTCGTGATCGTGACCGGGGCTCCAGCGGTGCCGCAACTGGCCCCGCCGCCGCTCCCCGTTAGAGTTGCCGTGGTCGGCGGGCTGGAGAGGCTGTAGCCAGAGCCGGGGGTTTCCATGGTGAGGACGGTGTTGAGCGTGTTGGTGGAGATGAAGGTGACTTCCGCCGTACCGCCGCTGCCGCCCGTGCCCGAGATGCTGATCGTGCAGAAACCGCCGCTAGTTCCAGTGGCAGCGCTGAGGCCGGAGACGTAGGTTCCACTGACCACCCCACCGCTGCCGCCGAGGACCTGCCCAAGGGTACCGCTGATGGTCACTTTTAGCGCCGGCTGGGCGAACAAGCCCGCGACCGCGCCTAAGCCTAAGGACAGCACCGTGATCGACTTCACAAAAAAGGACGACATTCTCCGCACGTTACGTTCTCCTCTGCCGTTCCCGCAAACCGGCACTACCGATCATAATCCAAAACTATACTTCATAACCTAAACTATGCCAGTGTAAAGGATCGAATCGCACTTTGGAAGCCGGACGGCGCCGTGGGGTTCTAGTACCTTTGGCCCCAGGGGTGCTGGAACACCCCGGGGACCAGCGCGGGGGAGCGGATGTCCCCTCCCCGCGCAAGGCGATCCGATCGAGCCCCTAGTGGGCTGAAGCGGTTAGAGAGGTCCGCCCCACCGCTGCCTCGACTCTTGCCAGCCGTTCTTCGAGCGAGCGAATTTGCTCCTTCTGGTCTGTGATCGTGGCATGCTGCTTCTGCAACTCGCTGAGCAGCATGGCGTCCAGCACCTGATACTTCACAGTTTCCACCTGCCCGTCCGCCGAACGCGTGACCAGGTCCGGATAGACCTCGGCCACTTCCTCGGCGATCAGCGCGTACTGGATGGGCTTCGATCCGTCCTCGAACGGCCTCTTATAGCGGAAGGTGACCGGGCGCAGGCGCAGCAATCCGCTGCTGGAGTCGCCCATGTTGTGGATGTCTTCCTTGTAGCGGCGGGAGGACGAGACGGCGCCAAGGTTGCCGTTGGAGTCGATCAGCACCTGCACGGCGTTGTTGGCGCTTGTGGTGACGCCGTAGATGCCTGCGACGTAGGCAGCGGTCTGCGTGCCCGCAGTCCCGATGCGTATCACGCCGCTGTCGCTGGAGACGCCCTGGTTGCCGATATCGAGGTTGTTGCTGCCGGTTCCGATATTGTCTCCGGCGGCATACCCGACCGCTATGTTGTAACTCCCGGTGGCGCCGAACAGCGCTTCAAACCCGCTGGCCGTGTTGCCTGTTCCAGTGGTGTTGTATTGCAGCGCATACGTACCGTTGGCCGTGTTCTGGCCGCCGGTGGTGTTGGATCCCAGCGCCTCCACGCCGGTGGCCGTGTTTTGCGCCCCGGTGTTGTATTGCAGGGCATCGCCGCCGACGGCTGTGTTCAATAGGCCGGTGTTGGAGTAGAGCGCTTGGTAGCCTACCGCGGTGTTCCCGGACGATGTCGTATTCGAGTAGAGGGCTTGGTAGCCGCAGGCGGTGTTGTAGTACCCGGTCGTATTGGAGTACAGCGCCGAGCCGCCGATGGCCGTATTGTAGGTTCCCGTGGCGCTTGGGTTCAGCGCCAGCAAGCCCGCACCGAAGTTGCCTGTGCCGAAGGACTGAATCAGGACGTCGCTCCCCGACAGGATGCTCCCGCTGAGAGTGAGGTTGCCATCCACTTGGGCGCCGCCGTTCACCTCCAGTTTCGTCGCCGGCGATGTGGTGCCGATACCCACCAGGCCCCCGGACGAATATATATTCGAGTCCCCGATTGCGCTGCTGCTGGTCCATTTCGCGACAAAGTCGGTGGTGCCGCTTCCAGTAACCTGGCCCAAGCAGGGCGAAAGCCAGGGGCCGGCTAACGCGAGATATGCAGAGAATTTCGGCGGAACTCAGGGGAATAACATAAAATTGCCGCAGAGATACGCGCCCTAGGGGATTTCGGCGGCGGCGAGCAGGCTGCGCCGGTCGCCTCGGTTATACTGGAGGGAGTCATGACGATAGATGAACGCCTGGAACGGCTGACAGAACGGCACGAAGCCCTCACGCAAAGCATCGAGCTCACGCACCACGACATCGAAGAGATGGTGAAGCGCGAGGCCGCGCGCGACGCCAAGTACAGCGAGCGGTTCAGCCGCATCCTGGATCTAATCGAAAACCATGAGCGCCGCATCGAGGGCCTGGAAGAGCGATGACCACCGGCGGGCGCCTCGCCCACCCTGGGGCGCGGCGCGCATCGCCGCCATCGAGGCCAACGAGCGAAAGACGCGCCGCCGCCGAAGAGTGCGCCAAGGCCCTGGCGGCGAGCGTATGGCTGGAGAGCAAAACCTGAGCCCGCTGCTCTCCACGGCTCAGATATACTGGAGAAAACCAGGACTATGAACGCCCGTTTCACCAAGTAGACGCGCGCTTCGCTGGCATGGACGCAGGGTTCGAAATCCTCAGCGGCAAGGTCGCCGAACTCACCGACCGCGTCACCCGAATGGAAGAGCGCATGGAACGCCGATGAAGCCGGAACGGGTACACGCTCGACCCAAGGAGCACCGGCTTGCGGGAGTTCGTGAAGCGCGCCAACCGCAGAGCCGCCGCCGCCGTGTGCCCACAGGGGTCAAGCGATAGCGATGGCGGTTTCCCCAAAACTTTCAGGTACCCGCCGAACACTGGAGGGAGGCATAACCACAGATGAACGCCTGGAACGGCTGACGGAACGGCCCGAAGCCCTTACGCGGAGCATCAAGCTGATGCACCACGACTTCAGCCGCATCCTGGAACCGATCGAAAACCACGAGCACCGCATCGAAGGCCTCTCCGGAAACCCACTCGCCAACCTGTCGATTTGCGAGGTGCGGGGCTAAAGCCCCGCGCGGGATAAATCCCGCCCCCCGCCGGGCTCACCGAACGCGAGGCGTTCCGCGCTCTCTGGCGCGAAACCCAGCGCCAACTAAACGGCCTAACCGCCGCGACCACCTGGGCGCCCGTATCGCCGAACTCGCGGAGGAATCCCACGCCGCCGGCGAGCGCCATGATATCCGCCGTGGGGCAGTGCATGGCTCAACGGCAAAAGCTGCAAGGCGGCCAAGCACTCACACAGGCCGGCTGAAAGCCCCGCGGGCGGCGCATGGCGCCGCCCCACTGGACGCTATTCCCAGGTTACTTCCGAGCCGCCGATATAGTGATAGAAGATGTAAAGCGCGTCCAAGCCGGTGGGCAGCGTCGTCGGCGACGAGGCCGCGCTGGCTGGACCCACCAGCAATTCACCGGGCGGTACCAACGCCGTGCTGCCCGCCGTGGATGGCATCGATTGCATCACATACAACGGGACGGTAAAGGTCTGGGCGCTGGACGGCGCGATGCATTCCACCAGAATGCCCGGCGTGGTGGGCGCGGGCGTGGTGCCCGATTGCAGCGTGGAAGAGATCAGCGTGATGTCCACGAAACCATTGGGATCCCCGCCGCTCCAGGTGATGGTGAGCGGTGTGCTGCGGGATATCGGATTGGAGGCGATACTCTCGTTGGTCCACTTGAACGATGCCGCCGTGGACGACACATTCACCGGCAGCGAAAACGCACCCACATCCGCGCCGCCCGGGCCTGTCATCGTGAACGTGCCCGGCAGAATGGCGTATGTCCAGGAACTGGTACCCCAGCCCGTGGCATTCAGGAAAAACGGATCGATGCCATTGCCCGATATCAACTGGGCGATCGTAGAGCCGCCTACCAGCGCGCTATATCCCTTGCCGTTGGTATTCTTGGGAACGGATACGGGGGAGCCGCTGGGTCCCTGTATGCTCAAGCTCGCGCCGGCATCCAGGTAAGCGATTTCACTCAAGACGGGATCCTTGGGCGGCGGGTATTGCAGGAAGGGGCTGACCGAGCAGTTATTGACGGACGGCGCCAAGGTGAAGCCCTGGAACGTGCCCAACTGGAACGTGCTGAAAGTGGCGATCTCGCCGGAGACCGTATCGTTGTCCCATTGCAAGGGGGTCCCCAGAACCGACAGGTTCAAGAAGTTGCTGAGCAGGCTGATAGCGCCCACGCTAGCCTTGCCCTTGCTCAATGTTACGGCCGCCAGGCTGGCGTAGTTGATGCCATCGGCATCCGAGCAGGTCGGGCCCGTGGGATCGACCGTCATACTGGTGAAGTTGCCGACTACCGAGCCGGTCTGCACGGCCACCTGCACATAGCAGCCTTGTACGCCCTGCGGCACTTCGAAGACGATCTGGTCTTCCGCGGTGTAGCCCGAGCGGCCCGCGTAATAGATGTTCGCCTTTTGGCCGGCTACCCACACCGTGACCGGACAGCTTGAGGCGGTGGCGCACAGGTTGGTGGGCGTCGGCGCAGCGGTCCCTTCGGTGGCGATATCCGGCGCCACACCTAAGCCGGTGCCCCAGATGATCGCATAGCTGGCGGTTGACGATGTGCTCGGCGGGATGGTGTGGAAGGGCGTCAGCACCGCGTAGTTGGTATCGGTAATGATTCCCGGACCCGTGCCGGCCTGGTTGATGGAGAACGTTCCGAACGACATGGCGACCACCGTGATGGGAAACGTGGCCGTGGTGGTGCCGGCGGTAGTAACCGTAACCGTGCCCGTTCCCGGGGGTACGGTGGACGGCATGATGGCGTTGATCTGAGAGTATGAACCGAAATTAGCGGCAAATTCGACGTACGCCGGAATCGGCGTGGCGCCGGCCGGCACCGAGACGTTCACCGAAGTTTGCAGGATGGCGGTGGGCAGCGGGTACGGGCTCCAGAGGCACCCGTTGTTCGCGCCGCATGTCGAAAAAGCCGGCCCGAAACCGACGCCGTAGATCGAAAAATAGGACCCTTGTGCGATGCTGGCGTTAGGCAGCGGGGTCAAGGCCTCGCTGGCTGCATTGGAGACCTGCGTGATGCACTGAGTCTGCCCCGTGGGGCAGGTCTGGGCGAAGGCGGAGGCTGCCAGGAGCCCCAGCGTCAGAACGATTGCAAATAAAGTTTTCACGTGTGTGTGTCTTCCTTTCCCGTAGGCTCAAGTCTATCACTACTTAACCCCGTGTGGCGGCAAGGGGCTGCGCGCCAGCCCGCGAATAAGGGTACTAGGCCCCCGCGGGTAGCTGCGGAACGTGCGATTCAATTCTATACACTAGCTTAATTTCCGGCGTGAGGGTAGTCGCGGGTGGATTGGGGTGTGCGTCTACGCGCAATGGCGCTTGGAGGGCGCCCGCATCCGGCCTTTAGCCGGCTGGCGGGGCTTTCATACATTCTGTCCGCCGTAGTGGGGCAGGCTCGCAGCCTGGCTCGCAGCCTGCGCGGGCCTCGCAGGCCCGGTCTTCGGGCGAGCTACGCTCGCCTCCACAGGCTGAAGCCTGTGCTACCAGCGGGTCTGGAGACCCGCCGCAGGCTGCGAGCCTGCCCCACCAGAAGCCCAATCTCCAGGGGCGAGCTACGCTGGCCTGCGCCACGTCCCGGCGGCAGTCACAACGGCACTCCACGTGCTTGCGAACGGCAGGAAATGCCAGCTTCCTCCATTTTGGTGGCGCCAGAACTCGATCGGCGGCAAAATGTGCGCTTCCCGATGCAACTATCGGTGCGTTACCACCTCGCGAAAGGCGTGGGTTGGGGCCGGGTCCTCAACATCGGCAGCGGTGGCGCGCTGCTCACCATCGACCAACCCGTCCAGCCCGGACAGCGTGTCGAGCTGCATATCGGCTGGCCGGTCCGGCAGCCCGAAAACGTGCACCTGAACCTGATCGCCGGAGGCACCGTCGTGCGCGTGGAAGACGGCCGCGCCGCAGTCCGCTTCGAGCGATGCCACTTTCGAACCGCCAGCGCCGCGTTTCGCCGCCTGGCCCGGCTGCCGGAACTTCGCGGCGGCACGGCGTCTCACTGGTGAGATGCGGCCACGAACCGGTATCCGACGCCGCGCACCGTCAACAGGTGCCGCGGATGCGTGGGATCGTCTTCGATATAGCGCCGCAGCCGCACGATGAAATTGTCGATGGCCCGCGTATCGGTGTCTTCGTGCAGCCCCCACACCTCTTCCAGCATGGCCTTCCGCGATACGGGCTTACCCTCGTGCCGGACCAGGTACCGTAGAACGTTGGCCTCCATCAACGTCAGCGGAAAGACCTGCTCGCGCACGTGCAACTGCAGCCGGCCGAAGTCCATGGTCTTATCGCCGAAGGTGAATGTTTCATCGAGGCCGGCGGACGGTCCGGCCAGCGGCTCCGCCACATGGTTCATGGACGCCCGCAACCACTCGCGGCGCCGCAGCAGGCCGCGCATGCGGGCGATCAGAATCGCCAACTCGAAAGGTTTGGTCAGGTAATCGTCCGCGCCCGCCGCAAAGCCGCGCAGCACATCGTCGGGATGGCCGCGCGCCGTCAACATCAGCGTGGGAACGAATTGGCCGCTATGCCGCATTTCGGACATCACCGCGAAGCCGTCGATGCCCGGCAGCATGACATCCAGAATCACGACGTCGAACGGCGGCGAGGCGGGCCGCAACGCCTCCAGCGCGGCTTCGCCGGTATCCACCACCTGCACCTGGTAGCCTTCCGCTTCCAGGTTGAATCGCAGCCCTTCGGCCAGGTGCTGCTCGTCCTCGACTACCAGAATTCGGCTCATTTCACAATCGGAAGCTGCAAAACGAAAGTGGCCCCCTGTCCCGGGCCCTCGCTTTCGGCCCAGGCGCGGCCGCCGTGCCGTTTGGCCACCGAGCGGACGATATACAGGCCCAGTCCGGTCCCCTTCACGCGCGTGGCCAGCGCTCCCGGCACGCGGTAAAAGCGTTTGAAGATCCGCTTCAGCTCGGTCTTCTCGATACCGGGTCCGTGGTCGGTGACCCGCAGCGCCACGAACTTCCCGTCGACCCGCGCCGTTTCCACCGTGACGCGCACGTCGCTTCCCGAGAATTTCACGGCGTTGTCGATGAGATTCGAAACGGCCGCCTGCAATTCGTCCGCATCGCCCACGATAGTGACCGGCGGACCGGGCTGGTACGCCAGCGCTTCCGGCCCGACCTTATGCAGCGTCCGGACCCGCGCGACGCATTGCTCGACGACTCCGCCCAGATCGATGCGCGACACGTTGAGCCGCCGGCTGGACGCGCCAATCCGCCCGGTGCGCAGCACCTGCTCGATGGTTCCCAGCAGCCGCTCGCTGTCGTCCACCATGATGCGATAAAATTCCAGGCGCTTGGCGTCGTCCACCGCGCGGGTCTGCAGCGTTTCCAGATACAGCCGGATGGAAGCGATAGGGGTTTTCAGCTCGTGGGTGACGGCGTTGATGAAAGCGTCGTGCTGTGCGTTGCGGCGGATCTCGCGCACCAGAAAAATCGTGTTTAGCACCACGCCGCTGACGATGGCCGTCATCAGCATCGCACCCAGGACCAGCAGGATGCCGTGCCGCCAGTTCAGCAGCACCCAGCCCACATACAGGAGGATAATGACACAAATGAGGCCGGCGCCCAGCGCGATGAAAAAGGCGATCGATTTTTGCCGTCCGGCGACTACCACAACTCCAGCTTAGTATGTGGCACCCGGAACCGACACAGCCAATTCCTGCCGTCCCTTCCCTGCCCTACTCGATTACCGCACGCCCTCCCCGCGCGCCATAACTTGTTACCCTAAGACGTGCGCGGCTGGTCCCACCTGCCCACCGATCGCCTCCTGGCCGACGTGTCCCTCTGGTCCGCCGACCTCGCCAACCTGGAATCCGCCATCCGCCGCCTCTCGCCCTGGGCCGATTCCTTCCACCTGGATGCGGCCGACGCCCACTTCGTCCCCAGCCTGCTCTTCTTCCCCGATCTCATTCGCGCTATCCGCCCGCATACCACCGTCCCCTTCCATGTGCACCTGATGGCGGAGTATCCTTCGTCGCTCGCCGCGGAATTCCTGGACGCCGGCGCCGACCTGCTCACCGTGCACGTCGAAAACGGCGAGCGCGAAGCCGGCGCCGCCATCGAACGAGCCCTGCATCGCGGATGCGGCGCGGGTGTCACCCTGCGGCTTGAAACACCCGTGCGCGCGGTGCTGCCCTACCTCGACGCGGTCGAAGCCGTCATTCTGTTAGGAACCGAAGTGGGCGTGAAAGGATGCGATCTCGCGCCCCAGGCCTGCGACCGTCTGCGCGAAGCCCGCGCCCTATTGCGCGAGCATCCGCAACACAAAGTGCGCCTGGTGGCCGACGGCGGTATCCGCACCCATACCGTCCCCGCGCTGCATACCGCCGGCGCGGATGCCATCGTGCCCGGCTCGCTGGTCTTCCAATCCGCGGACCTGGAGTCCACCTTTCGCTGGCTGCGCGGTCACTCGCTGCCGGTCGTCACATAAGGCACCCAGACCTCCATGCGCGACATCTCGCGATTCGCCCACGCATAGTAAGGAATGAACGTCAGCGGCACGACATTGCCCGGGCGTTCGACCTTCTCGCGAAACGGCCTGTAAAGCGGCTCGCCGCTGAACGGGCGGTCCACCGCGGTGCCGCGGTGTTTCAGTACCAGCACGCCGCCCAGCAGATCGGCGCGGAACTCGTCGGTAAACACCGACCCGTCGTCCAGCAGCGACGCATCGAAAAGATTGAATCCCG
>JBEKMJ010000037.1:0-73283 GCA_050008575.1 Bryobacteraceae bacterium | reverse complement strand
GGCGGCCGGAAAGTGACCACCGGCAGCCCATACCGCTGGTGCAGACGGAACAGCATCCGTTCCGTCATGGCCTTGTTGCGCACGTACGGTTCCGGGTGGTTGTCGGGCGCCAGCGCGTCGCCTTCATAATGATTCAGGCCATCGCCATACGCCGCCACGCTGGACATGAAAATGTAGCGCGACACGCGGTCGCCGCAGGCCCGCACGGTGGCCTGCACCTGTGCCGCGGTGGTCCCCCGCTCCCAATCGTAGACGTTGTCGTAGACCACGTCGAAGCGCCGCCCATCCAACGCTTCCTGGACCGCGGCGGCGTCGTTGCGGTCCGCCATCAGGTTCTCCACGCGCCGCGGCAGGCCGTGCTCCGGCTTGCGGTGCATTACGGCTACATCGTGGCCGGCGTCGCACAGCTCCTTCACGAGTTGCCGGCCGATGAACAAGGTACCGCCGATGACAAGAACCTTCATAAGTGGGTGTCGGATCCTGGGTGCTGGGTTCTGGTAATCACTTAATCGTAGTATTCCAGTCCGAGGTGAGTGATGAGATCCTCGCCCCGCATCCAGCGTAGCGTGTTCTTCAGCTTCATCAATTGGATGAAGATGTCGTGCTCGGGATACAGCTCCGGCGCATGCATGGGCGCCTTGAAATAGAAGGACAGCCACTCCTGGATGCCGCGCATGCCGGCGCGTTGCGCCAGGTCCATGAACAGCACCAGGTCGAGCACCAGGGGCGCCGCCAGGATCGAATCGCGGCACAGGAAGTCGATCTTGATCTGCATCGGGTAGCCCAGCCAGCCGAAGATATCGATGTTATCCCAGCCTTCCTTGGCGTCGCCCCGCGGCGGGTAATAGTTGATGCGCACCTTGTGATAGAAGTTCTTGTACAGGTCCGGATACAGGTCCGCTTGCAGGATCTGTTCCAACGCTTCCAGCTTCGACTCCTCCTTGGATTTGAAGGAGCCCGGATCGTCCAGCACCTCGCCATCGCGGTTCCCCAGGATGTTGGTGGAAAACCAGCCGCTCAGTCCCAGCATGCGCGACTTCAGGCCGGGCGCGATCAGCGTCTTCATGAACGTTTGCCCGGTCTTGAAATCCTTGCCGCAAATGGCCACCTGTCGCTCGCGCGCCAACTGCAGCAGGGCCGGCGTATCCGTGGTCAGGTGCGGTGCGCCATTGGCATAGGGAACACCCATTTTCAGCGCGGCATACGCATAGATCTGGCTGGGCGAGATCTCGGGATCGTTCTTCTGCAGGCCGCATTCGAAATCCGCCAGCGTCTGGTGCACCGCGGCGGGCCGGTGGAAGACTTCCGTGGATCCGCACCAGATCATAGCCAGGCGGGCGGCGCCGGTGGATTCGCGGAAGCCCCGGATATCGTCCATCAGCATCTCCGCATGATCCATCTTAGACGCCTTGGGCTTCTTGTTCGGTCCGTCGATGCGGCGCACGAACTCTTGGTCGAAAACCGCGGGCATCGGCCGGATCGCCGAAAGCGGCTCGCGGAGCTTCTCCAGCAGCGGCATCTCCAACACCCCGGCCTTCTCGGCGGCCTCATAACAGGTGTCGGGATAGATGTCCCAAGTCCCAAAAACCAGGTCTTCCAGGCTGGCCAGCGGAACGAAGTCTTTGATGCGGGGGCTGCGGCCCTCCGTCCGCTTTCCAAGCCGGATAGCGGCCATCTGAGTGACCGAGCCTATGGGCTTGGCCAGATTGCGCTTGATAGCCTCCACGCCGGCGATGAAGGTGGTGGTGACTGCGCCCATGCCGGGGATCAACACCCCCAGCTTCCCTTCCGCCGGCGCGATGGAGACGTTCTCTTTGTCTGGCAAATCCTTTACTCCTCTCAATTTAGGCGCCCTTCCGGCGCGCCTGAAACATGCGGACCCGAAGGGTCCCCCGGGTGGCAATTGGGGGGTGCCTGGCCGCACATCGGCTAATCTGCCGGTGCGGGGCGAAATGTTATAATACCAACTCGATGCGAGAGCGCGCGACGGCAACTTTGACTACCGTCATCGTCGACGACGAACAACTGGCTTGCGACGAGCTGGCGTATCTGCTACGGGACTTCCCGGAAGTGGAGGTCGTAGCCACCGGCCGCAACGGCCTGGAGGCCGTGCAGTTGATCCGCAGAGCCGAGCCGGATCTGGTTTTCCTGGACGTCCATATGCCCGGCCAGGATGGTATTTCCGTAGTGCGCGAACTGCGGGAGTCCGGCATGGAACTGCCGCATTTCATTTTCGTTACAGCCTACGATCAATATGCCGTGGAGGCTTTCCGCCTGGAGGCCATGGACTACCTCCTGAAGCCGGTGGACAAGGCGCGCTTGGCGGAGACCATCGATCGCGCGCGGCGCTCCGCACAGGAAAAAAAGGCGGTATCGCCGGAAAACTCCGCCCCGCAGGCATCCCCCCAGAACACGCCGCACCGCACCAAGCTGCTCATCCGGAATGCCAACCGCAACTTCATCGTGGACGCGCAGGACGTGATCTACGCCACCATCGACAACGGTCTGATTACGTTGGTGGCCACCAACGTCGAGGGCCACTCGAACTACCGCACCATCGAAGATCTGCAAGCCAACTTGGACAAGAATACCTTCTGGCGCGTACACCGCTCATTTCTGGTGAATATCCACAAGATAAAGGAAGTGGTGCCGTGGTTCAAGTCCAGCTATCAGCTCCGCATGGACGATAAGAAGCATACCGAAGTCCCGGTCAGCCGGGTGCAGACCAAGCGGCTGCGCGAGCTGCTAAAGCTGTAGGTCGTAATGCCGCATACTTTCCCGCAGCGGTGAAGCAGGACTCCGCGCCTGGAGATTCTACATTTTGTCCGCTGTAGTGGGGCAGGCTCGCAGCCTGCGCGGGCCTCGCAGGCCCGCTCTTCGGCGAGCGAAGCTCGCCTTACACAGGCTGAAGCCTGTGCATCACACAGGCTGAAGCCTGTGCTACCTGCGGGGCTGAAGCCCCGCCGGCTAAAGCCCGCCCTCCAATTCCAGCTCCGGCAAATGTAGAAACTCCAGCGGCGAGCGAAGCGCGCCTAGCGCGGGATTTATCCCGCGCGGAGCTTCGGCCCCGCTGGCGCGCGGCGAATCGGCAGTCTGGTCTAGGCGCCTTTTCCTCGATCGCCAAGCGTGCTGCTTCTCGTGCATCAAGCCGGCGGCTTGCGCGACGGACACGCGTTTTGAACGAGATAACGGGGTAGCTACCCCTCAATCCTTGACTTCAGCGCCGACTTCGGGCTTACTCAGACGGAGGGGAGTCATGCAGAAACCAAATCTAGACTGGCGGCGGGGAGCTTGGATGATTCCGGCGCTCTGGTTGGCGACGGCGGCAGCGCTGCCTGCCCAGACCTTCACCACGCTGTACAACTTTTTCGGGGGCGTCACCGACGGTAGCAACCCGGTAGCGCCCATGGTCCAAGGCGCCGACGGGAGCTTCTACGGGACTACCCAACAGGGCGGGCCCAGCTGCTTTTCCTACGGTGTGAGCGGCTGCGGTACCGTCTTCAAGATGACACCGAAGGGCACGCTGACCACGCTTTACTATTTCTGCTCCCTGGCGAACTGCGCGGATGGCGCCGGCCCGAACGGACTGCTCCTGGGTACCGATGGCAGCTTTTACGGAACGACCCTCAACGGTGGCGCGCCGGGCGGCTGGGGCACCGTCTTCAAGATCGCGCGCACCGGTGCGCTGACCACGCTCTACACATTCTGCGTTTCCGGCACGTGCACCGATGGCGGCGTACCAAGCGGGCTGGTCCAAGGCACGAACGGAGACTTCTATGGGACCACCAAGAACGGGGGCGTACACGGCATGGGCTCGGTCTTCGAGGTCGGCCGGGGCGGCGCGCTCACGACGTTGTACAGTTTCTGTGCCGCCACCAACTGTGCCGACGGCTCCGACCCTAGAGCCGGACTGCTTGAGGGCGCCAGCGGGAGTTTCTACGGCACAACCAATTATGGCGGGGCATACGGCTGGGGCTCGATCTTCGGAATCACGCCCGCCGGGGCACTAACGACTCTCTACAGCTTCTGTGAGTCGGGGCAGGAATCGGGCAACTGCCCCGACGGCTCCTTCCCCAGCGCGGCGCTGGCCGCCGACTCAGATGGCAACTTCTACGGCACAACCTACAACGGCGGGACTGATAACACCTGTTATGAGGGCTGTGGCACGGTCTTTCAGATCGCGCCGGGCGGCGCGCTTACCACATTGCACAGCTTCGCCATGACGGACGGCGCCAACCCGTTCAGCCAACTGGTAGCGGGCACGGATGGGGACTTCTACGGAACAACCGTCGAAGGCGGCGGAGACAGCCAGGGCACGGTCTTCCGGATCGCCACCGGCGGCGCCTTCACGTCCCTTCACAGTTTCGACGTGACGGACGGCGCGAACCCCGAGGGGCTGGTCCAAGGCACGAACGGGACCTTCTACGGGACCACCGACTCGGGTGGGACCACGGTTCACTATGGCACGGTCTTCAGCCTGTCAGTAGGGCTTGGCGCATTCGTGAAGACTGTGCCCACCGCCGGCAAAACGGGGTCGGCGGTCAAAATCCTGGGAACGAATCTCACCGGCGCGGCCAGAGTGAGCTTCAATGGCGCCGCGGCGGCGTTTACGGTGGTCTCACGTTCCGAGATCTCGACCACCGTGCCGGCCGGCGCGACCAGCGGCCCGGTGGAGGTAACTACGCCTGGCGGCACGCTCTCGAGCAACGCCGCTTTCCAGGTACCGCGGTGAAGGGAGTGCGGGATGCTTCGCTATCGGTTGGGGCGAGCGGAGGCGTGCAAGGCGGGTTGCGCCCATCGCGCCGCGGAGGTCATCGCGGTAGTCCGGGACAATGGAGCAGTGCGCTCGGACAGCATGGCGCGCGCGGCATTGGCTGTCTCGCGGGCTTCCGCTAACCGCCCGGAAAGCCCATAAGCGTCGCTCAGCAGGGCCGTCACCAGAATGCCCGCGGATTGATTGCCGCCGCCATTCAGGAATGCCAGCGTGGCGCGAGCCACACCCGCCGCCTCGCCGTACCGTTGCTGCCTGAGCAGCAGTTGCAGGCGGGCCAATTGATAATCGAAATCCTTGGAAGTGTCGTCGAAGTCGCTGCGCGCTTCCAGGTCCTGGGCGGCGAGATCCAATCTGCCCTGCGCGCGATTCAGGTTGGCGTGCGCGAGACGCCACAGGCGGGGCACGCCAGCGCTCAAGTGAGACCTCACGATGGCCTGCCGGACCCTCCTCAAGATGGCTGCGCAGCCCGTCAGGTCTCCGCGCAGAAACAAGGCGCGCGCTTGCAGGATGCGAGCCATGGCTTCGGTCGCACGATCACCGCCGGTTGCGGCATCCATCGCGGCCTGTTCCGCCAGGATCACGGCTCTGTCCAGTTGGCCCTGCGCCAGCGCCAATTCCACCATGTCCTGGCGCAGTCCGGCGGTGCGCTGGCCAGTGCGCTGCGCGCTGAGCAGCGCGTCGACGAAGGCCGCGTTAGATCCGGCGAAGTCGTCCATCAACATACGGGCATAACCCTCGCCGTCGAGCAATTCCGTAATCTCTTTCACCGATCCCATTGTGCGGGCCAGCGGCAGCGCGGTACTGTAGGCGGCCAGCGCCATGGCCGGGCGCATCTCCGTAATCTCGGCGTTGGCCTGAATGCGCAAGGCGCCAATCACGCAGGAATCGTCGCCAATCTCGGAGCAAACCCGCCGTGCCTCATCGCGCGGTACGATGGCCTCCGCGCCACGATTGGTGGACATCAGCAGGCCGGCTTCCACCAGGCGCGCACGGGCGTAGATTTCGCGCTGGCCCAAGCTGCGGGCAGCGGCCTCGGCGCGCCGCACTGGGTCCAGAGCGCCCGGATAGTCGCCCTCAGCCGCGCGGCAATAGGCCTCGGTGAGGTCCAACTGCGCGTCCGGCGATGGCTTGGCCCGCGCGATGGTGCGGAGGCAATCGGATGGCCGGCCACTCGCCAGTTGCGCCTGCGCAAGGCCGTGTTCATACTGCAAGGTGCCGGGGTACTGCCGGGTCAGTTCGCCGTATGCGGCGGCGGCCGCCCGGTAGTCTCCCGAAGCGGAGCGGAAGATGGCTTCCACTTCGAGTTCATCGTTGTGGGACAGCCGGCCGCCGGCCACCTCCGCTTTCCGCGCCGCGTCCAGAGCCTGGGCGTTATAACCGAGTGCCAGCAAATCTCCGGCAAGCGTGGCGTGGATCATAGGGTCCGCCGGCGCGCGCAACGCCGCGCTTTCGAGCAGCGGACGCGCCCCCACCCAATCTCCCGCCAGTAGTTTGTCCCTGCCCAGGCGGTAGAGATCCGCCGGGTTGCCCGCGATGAGAGGTACGCGAGGGGCGGCCAGGGCCGCTTTCACCGTGGCTGGAGCCGGCTTGCCCCTTCCAGCCACGGTGAATCCGGTCACGATCGTCAGAAAGCCGGCGGCGAGCGCGGCAACGGTGCGGGCGGCGGTAGTCCGGCGCAATCCGGGCAATTCGATCTCGTCGCCGGATGGCGCCGGCCCGCCCGGATCGAGGCAGAGGAAGGACGGAACGTAACCGCCCTTGGGTATCTCGATGCGGACAGGTTCGGTTGCCCCTTCGGTCAAGTAGTAGTCGTTCAGCTTCTCGCGCACGACGCGCGCCACGGAGCGTACGATGGGATCCCGCCTGGGGTCGTAGGTCGCGGGACGGCCGAATACTTCACAGCCGATCATGGCCTGCTTGATCCCGCCGGCGCGCCCGCCCAGCACCTCGTCGACCACGAAGGCGAGGAACGACGACGCGCGCGGATTGGCCTCGAAAGCGGCGCTGGCCAGTATCCGGGCAAGCTGCGCGCGAACCAAATCCGGGGATGGCGCGGAACCAAGGGAGGAAACAGGCCGGAACATCGGGCAACCGTCTCATCAGTATAGCGCAACGCCGCCGATTAGATTCGCCCGCGTTTTGAACGGGATAACGCAGGTAGCTACCCCTTGATCCTTGAGTTCCGCGCAAAGTTGGCGTGTAGTTGAGCGTGGAGGGTCCCATGAAACGCAACCAGAGTCGCGCGCTTTACGCAGTTGTTGCCGTTGTTCTGTCCGCCGGGCTTTTGTCTTCCCGCGCCGCCGCCCAGAGTCCGCTGGAGGGCGCTGCCCCGGACGCGGCGCCGTGCAATACTCAGAACCGGCTGAAGATCTGTTCTCTCCCCGGTCCGAGCGGGAGCGCCGGCTCTTACGGCATCGGCACGGGACTCGGCAGTCTGTGGGTGACGTCCCCCGCGCTCAACGATGTTTGCAGCTTCAGCCCCAAGGGCGTGGCAACATGCTATCCGATTCCACTGGCTGACGCAAAGCCCGAGGGCATCGCGCTGGGCCCAGACAAGCGCCTGTGGTTCACCGAGTGGAACACCACCAGCGTGGGCGCAATGACCGCCAAAGGTGTGATCACCGAGTATACGCTTGGGTACACCTATGCCACGGTTATTGTGCCTTCCGGCAAAGACCTTTGGATCTCCACCGACTACGATGGCGTTTGCAAAATAAGCACCAAGGGCGCGTTGACTTGCTACACTTTGCCCGGCGGCCAGAATGACGCGCAGCCGACCGGATTGGCGCTGGGCCCCGACGGGAACGTGTGGTTTATCGAGTGGAACGGAGTGTGCTCCATCGGAGGGGGATCTTACAGTTCGATCGGAAAGATCACGCCGGACGGAGTTGTGACGACATACGACGTTGGCCTGCACGGGAATAGCGTTTATGGGATTGCGGCCGGTCCGGACGGCCGGATCTGGTTCACCGACCCGGGTGGATGCGAAGGTTATACGTCCCGGATCGGAGCGATTGACACAGATGGCTCCAGTTACACATATTACAGCGCGGGCCTTCCCGCGCAAGTGGGGACCATCGTCAACGGCGGTGACGGCAATCTATACTACGGCAGCTATACGGCGAATCAGATGGGCCGCATTACAACGGCGGGAGTCTCGACGGTTTGGACCATACCTGCGATTTCGGATCCGCCGTTTGTGGTGGACGATATGGGGGTGGGCCCGGATAAAAACATCTGGTTCGTGGACAGTACGGGCAATTACGTCGGGGTTTTGTATCTGAATTAATCGGCCGGCGCGGCAGCACGGCGCTGCCCCAGCTACCGCCGGAAGAAGCCGGGGCCCACGGTCAGATGATGGCTGATGGAGTCGGGGATTACCACGAAGAGCACCGTCCCGATCAAGGCATGCGCCAGGCCCAGGAAATAGAGGTTGCGATAGCGCATGAAGATTTTCGCCGAGACGTAGCCGGTTACGAAAGTAACCGCCATCAGGAACCAGTTGGGAAGGTGCGCCGCGGCGAACAACGCGGCGGCCATCACCGGCACGTAACGCGCGGACGACACCGCCAGCAGCCGGTTGGCGATGTAGCCGTTCAGCAGGTATTGCTGGAAGATTCCCCAAGGACAATAGGCCAGCAGGCACATGAAGCCGTACTCCACGCTGATGGGACGGATGGTTTCCAGAAGCACTCCGGCCGCGATCGACGACAACGCCAGCAGCAGCAGCGCCGGTGCCATAGTCTCGACGCATTCCCGGAAATTACCCCAGCGGAAACCAAGGCTGGCGGTGCGCTCGCCGCGCAGGATATGCGACAGGACGAAGAAGCCCAGGATGAATATCCAGGCGCGTGGCGCGGTGAAGCGCAGGCGCCAGATGTACAGCATGATCAAAGCGAAGCCGGCTGCGGCTTCCACAACGATCAGCTTTTGCCTGCGGTTCAAATGCGTCTCCGCTCAAAAGAAAATATGCTTGGTGGCGTCCACCAATGCATGACAGGCGACCGATGAGAACACGCTGGACGACTTCTGAAACGCCTTGCCGTAGGCGATGCCCGCAACGGTGGCCAGAATCATGTAGCGCCAGTTGGGGAGCGGCTGCGGCCCATTATCCAGGTGGGCGCATCCGAATATCAACGCGGAAACGAGCAACATGCGGGTGGTGAAGCCGTAACGTTGCATCAGCCAATTCTGGATCAGCGAGCGGAACAGAATCTCTTCGGGAAGCGCGGTGCCCACAAAAATGACGCCGAAGGTACGGGCGAGGGCGCCTGCCGAGGGATGCGCGGGCGCATGAAACGGCGGAATGAAACCCAGCAGACGGCCGCCGGCGACGAGGATAGGCGCGCAGATCAAGAAGGCGGCGCCGCCGTAGGCCAGATCGCGGGCGGAGGGCAAGTCGAACTTCATGCCCGGAAGCGCGCGGAAACCGAGGAAGATGGTGAGACCCAAAAGGATGGCGATCCCATAGGCCACGCTGTGAAGGAAGCCCTGCGCGGGCTTGGGAATCAGGTGCTGTCCCGCGGAAAACTCGAGCGGCAGCCAGAGCATCAGGACGATGGCGAAATCGAGCCAACTGGGTTCTCCGCCGGGTCCTTGAAAGAAAGCGGCCAAGGCCGGCGCGAACGTGTAGAGGAGGACGAGCAACGCCAGAGGGACGCTGAACGCGCCGGCAGCGTAAGCAGACCCGCAGAAGAGCAGAGTCAATGCCGCGGGCGCCACGAACAGCCACGCAGGACGAGACAACGAGCGCTTCACACCGGGGATGAGAAAGCTCAGAATCGCGAGCAGGAGGAAGGCGAGGACAAACTCAGAATGCGGAACCACGGATGGACACAGATTAACACAGATGAAACGCTCCGGAACCGGGCGTATCTTATCTGTGTTTATCCGTGTCCATCCGTGGTTTCATGCCGCTTACTTATTTCGTGTCGGCCGTGATGCCGCCGCCGGTGGGCTTGCGCTCGGCTTTAATCTTCCTGGTATCGATGGTCTTCTGGAAATAGCCGTTGGCCTTTTCGATGTCGCTCCTATAGGCGTCCGGCGAATCTTCCAAGTCGGCCTTCTGGCGATAGAGGAGGTTCTCATAGGCCATGGCGTCGTCGTATTCGGGATCGAGAGCCAGGGACTTGTCGAGATCTTTGATGCCCTCATCGACGATAGGCCCATTCTTCTCGGCCACCTCCACGCGCACCTTTTTGTCCTTCAGCGGGCCCGGATCGTCCGGCTTCATCCCCAGTTTGGCTCTGGCTTCGCCGTCGACTACCAGCGCCTTGGTCCAGGCGATCACGCCCAGCGTATAAAACGCTTCCTTGTTCTTGGGGTTGAGGAGGATCAACTTCTGGTACCACTGGTTGGCCTCGTCCAATTTCTTCTCATTGAAGAGCAGCGAGGCGACATCGGCGACGGCCAGCTCATTCTTGGGGTCCTGGGCGAGGACTTTCTGAAACTGATCGTAGGCCGCCGCAGCCATCTGCATGTTCTCCGGGGAATCGGCGCCGGGAATGTACTGTTGCATGTAGCCGGTCGCCAAATACAACCGCGCGGTGGCGAAATTGGGATCGTACTCGACAGCGGTCTTGAAGTGCTCCACGGCCTGCGGATACTGCGCGCTCTTGAAGGCCTGCACTCCTTTATTCAATTGGTCGCGCGCCTTCAGTTTTTCGCAACTGGTAGCGAACACCGTCATCGCGGCGATCGCCAGCACCACAATGGCTCTGCTTTTCATTAGTTTCCGGCCTCCATTTGGGGCGTCATGAGCCCGACCTTGTCGATGCCGGCGCCGTGCGCGATATCGATGGCCTTGGCCACATACTGAAATTCCAGGTCCGGATCTCCCTTGACGAACACCACGCGCTCAGCGCGGGTCTTAAAGATTTCTTCCAGCCGCGGACCCAGGTTCGCCTCCGGCGTAGGCTCCTGATTGATCATGTAGGTTTTGTCCTTATTAATCACGATCACCACGGTGCGGGTGTCCGAAGCGGGCGGCGTACCCGGCGGAGGCGGCTGCGGCACCAAGGCCTCCAGACCTTTCGGCGTGAGCGGTGTAATGACCATGAAAATGATGATCAGCACCAGAAGGACGTCGATCATGGGCGTCATGTTGATGCTGGAGATCGCCCCGCCCTTTCCCCCTACTGCCATTGCCATATGAATTACTCCTTCTCGAGTCCGATTAGAACCCTGTCTACTGCCCGGCCGGCGCAGGCGCGCCCGGCGTCTTCTTCTGTTGCAACTGCTCGGTGAGCAACCCCAATTGATCGACACCCGCCGCGCGCAGATTGTTCACCACATCCACCACCGTCTCGTACTTGGCGCGCGAGTCCGCCCTGACATAGCACATCTTGTCCAACCGGTTGGTCAACATGTCTTTGACCTTACCGGGAAGCTGATCGGCGGGCAACTGGGTGGTATTCAAATACGTCCTGCCGTCGCGCGTGACCGCTATGATGATGGCATCGCTCTTATCGGCGGCTTGCATGGGCACCGGGTTAACGGTCTTGACCATATCCACGCTGATGCCCTTCGACAACATAGGCGTGATGACCATGAAGATGATGAGCAGCACCAGCATCACGTCCACCATGGGGGTGACGTTGATATCGGCCACCGGCGGCGGGGACTTCGACCTCATAATTACCGACATAGTAAAAACCTCCAGTTCCGGCTGGGTCTAGGGCGTACCGGAGAGAGCGGGACGCCCCGATTCAACTCGTCTTGCAAACTTGGCGGGCTAAAGCCCGTCCTACCTAACTCGACAGGCTAAAGCCCGTCCTACCTAACAGGCTAAAGCCCGTGCTACCGGACTCGGAGCCTGTCGTACCACTACTTACGTGCGGCTGCTTTTTGCGACCGCTTCAAGAAGTAGTCGATCAACTCGGAGCTGGAGTTGCCCATCTCCACGTCGAAAGCTTCGATCTTGCCCGTGAAGTAGTTGAACATCCAGACGGCGGGAATAGCCACGAAAAGTCCGATAGCCGTGGTTACCAAGGCTTCGGAAATACCGCCGGCCACGGCGCCCAAACCGGTGGACTTTTCAGTCGAAATTCCCTTGAACGCGTTGATGATGCCCACCACCGTTCCGAACAGTCCCACGAAGGGGGCCGTCGAGCCGATGGTCGCGAGGCCGCTGATACCGCGCTTCAATTCGGCATGCACGATGGCTTCGGCGCGCTCCAGGGCCCGTTGGGAAGCCTCGATGTCGTCGCCGGAGATTTCGGAACTCATTTGGTGAGCCTGAAACTCCTGCAGTCCCGCCACCACCACTTTGGCGAGGTGACTCTTCTTGTACCGGTCGGCGATCTTGATGGCCTCGTCCAACTTACCTTCCTTCAAGGCGCCCGCCACGGCCGGCGCGAAAGCGCGCGATTGCTTGCGCGCGGCGCTATAAGCCAGCAAGCGGTCGATCATGACGCCGATCGACCATGCCGACATCAGGAACAGAAGGATCACCACCAGTTTGGCGGGAACACCCATCTGTGCCCACAAGGAGCGCGGGTCCCATCCGATGGGGCTCGCCTCCTGTAGTAGTAAAAACGCCCAAACCTGCGTTTGCAAAAGCATTGTCCTGTTCTCCTGCGAGTTGAATTAGTTTACCGCTACTACTGGCTCAACGTGAAATTCACGTCGATCTGAGTTACCACTTCGACCGGCTCTCCATTCAGGAGCGTCGGCTGATAGACCCACTGTTTCACCGCTTCCATAGCGGCCGGCACCAGCAGGGGATGGCCGCTGGCGAACGTAAGATCCTTGATAGTACCATCCTTGCCGATGACTGCGTTCAGAATCACGTGACCGGAAATACGGGCCTGCTTGGCCAGCGGCGGATAGACCGGCCGGGGCTGGCGGATGAGCTTGGCCTGTTGCACGTTGCCGCCTACGCGGATGCGCTGCGGGGTGACCGGCTTTTCGACTTTGACCGGCGGCGGAGGAGGCGGAGGCGCGGCGGTGGGGACCGATCCGATGATGCCGCCGATAATGCCGCCGGCCGAACCGCCCGGAACGCCGCCGGGCACGCCGCCGACCACACCGCCCGAGGACGGCGGAGGCAACTCTTCCTCTTTAATCATGGCCACTTCCTTGGGGACCGCCTTGGGCGCCATCAAGCGTCCAGCGTCGAACTGGCGCGGAATGACTTTGACGACCTTGGGAGCGGCGGCTGGCGGGGGAGGAGGAGGCGGCGGCGGGGGAGGCGCTACCAGGAAACTGGTCAACTGGCTCTTGGGCAAGGCGTCGAAATAAATCATCGGAATCAGGATGGCGATGGCAATCACCACGATCTGGGCGATGAAGGATATCAGCACGGTCCAGGGCTTGCGGGACTTGCCCCCTTCCACGAACGTTTGCTCAAACATAAGGTCCTCCTAACGTAAGCTATTTCACCGCTTTCGTCGAACTCTTTCTGGCAGGCGGCTTGGCGGCCGCTACCGTAACCGGCGACGTCCTCTTGCGGGTGTCCGCCCAATTGTGCCAGAACAGCACGATCGGGCTGGCCACGAAAACGGAAGAGTACGTACCGATAATAATTCCTACCACCAATGCAAAGGAAAATCCATGCAGTACCGGCCCGCCGAACAGGAAAAGCGCGATGACGGTCAAGAATGTCAGGCCCGACGTCATCACCGTCCGGCTCAGAGTCTGGTTCACGCTCTTGTTGATCAGCGATTCGAGGGGCTCGCGGCGCAGCAGTTTTATGTTCTCGCGGATGCGGTCGAAGATGACGATCGTGTCGTTCATGGAATACCCGACCAGCGTTAACAAAGCCGCGATCACCGTGAGCGTGATCTCCTTATTGAAAAGGGAGAACAGCCCGATCGTAATGATCGTGTCGTGGAAGCACGCCACCACCGCCGCCACGCCGTAAATCCATTCGAAGCGAAACGCTATATATACCAACATTCCACCCAGCGCGTAAAGGGTGGCCAAGACCGCTTTTGTGCGCAACTCCCCGCCCACCTTGGGACCCACCATTTCCACCTGCAGAATCGAAAACGGCGCCAGGTAGCATTGCTGTTTGAGAACATTGATAATAGCAGAGTTTACGCCCGGCACAACCTTTAATTGATCGAAGTTGGAGATCAGGCCGGAGCGCGGCGGCGTATCGCGAAATGTGCGCAGATCGGAGGCCAGCGTCTGCAGTTGCTGGTCGGAAAGCTGCACGCCGGCCTGCTGCAACGGCACGGTGACGCGGTCCGCGATTTCGCCCGCGCCGGCGTTGTTGAAGTCCAGCTTGCCGCTCTGCAGGTCGCCGAAAGTAGCCTCCAGCGAGTCCTGCATGGCTTTGCGGGCGGCGGCCATCTGCTGCTCGCCCATACGCTCGGTGCCGATCACGATCTCGTCCTTGGCGCCGATATCGGTAAACGGCTGCACGGTGACTTCGCCGTTGACCTTCTTGGAGAGCGCGGCCCGGATCTTGTCCTCCGGCGGCGCACCGCTCCACTTGACGGTCATCTGCGTGCCTTCCTTGAAGTCGATGCCGTAGCGCAAGCCGCCGTGGAGGAGCATGCTGCCAATCCCCGCCACCGAGAGCACCAGGGAGGCGCCGATGAAGGGCCACTTGTAGTGGAGGAAGTCGAAATTCGTGTTCTTAAAGATTTGCATCGGAATTACGCCATACCGGTGCTTTACATGACTTGGACACCGGTCTTTTCAAAATTGTTCCCATTCGTTCAATTGCCAGGAAGACACCGGCTGAAGCCTGTGCTACCTATATGCTCAGTTCGGCCAGTTGCCGGCGGCCGGACAACTCGTAATCGAAGATCACCTTCGAAACAAAGACGGCCGTAAACACGTTCGCGATCAGGCCGATGGTCAACGTTACTGCAAATCCACGCACGGGGCCCTCTCCGAATATGAACAGGAAGGCGCAGGAGACCACCGTGGTCACGTGCGTGTCGACGATGGTCCACCAGGCTTTCGAAAAGCCCGCATCCACGGCCGACACGATGGCCTTCCCGGCCCGCAATTCTTCACGGATACGCTCGAAGATGAGGACGTTGCTGTCCACCGCCATACCGATGGTCAGGATTACGCCGGCGATGCCCGGCAAAGTAAGCACGGCTTTGAAGTACGACAGCGCCGCCATCAGGATCACGGTATTCAGGAAAAGCGCCAGCACTGCGTTCACGCCGCTGCGCTTGTAATACACCAGCATGACCACAATCACGGCCGCCAGTCCGGCCAAGCCGGCCACGATGCCCGCGTGAATGGAATCGGCGCCCAGCGACGGCCCCACGGAGTTTTCGTACTGAACCTGTATAGTGGCCGGCAGCGCGCCGGCGCGCAACACCAGCGCCAGGTCCGAGGCTTCCTGCTCGCTGCCGATGTTCTCAATCTGGCCGCTGTCTTCGATGCGCCCCTTGATCACCGCCACGCTGCGGATCTGGTTGTCCATCACCACCGCCAGACGGTTTCCGATATTCGCCTCCGTGTACTTGCCGAAGCGCTTGCCGGCATCCGGACTGAGGGTGAACTGCGCTTCCCACTTGCGCATGTCGTCCTGCCCGGCGCGCGCGTTGCGCACGTCCGTGCCGCGAATCACGGGCGACTTGGACAGCAAGTACCAACTCGCGCCGCGATCGCCTTGGCCCGGTTCCATTACCAGTTTGGTACCCAGCGGCAGGAATCCGCCCTTCTGCGCCAAGGCCGCCTCGCGGCTTTGGAAGGGTCCTTCCTTCACATCCGAGATCTCCAGTTGCGCGGTGGTCTGCATGATTTCCCGCACGCGCGCCGGATCGTCGACGCCCGGCAGTTCCACCAGAATTTCGTAATCCGTGCCGGCTTGGCCATACTGCTGCACGGTAGGCTCCGTCAGGCCAAGCTGGTTGATGCGATTGCTGATGGTCTGCAGGGAGCGCTCCACGGTGTCGCGCTTCAGTGTGACCAACTCGGAGGGCCGCATATTCAATTTGTAATCGGTGGCGTTGAGCGGGGTAAGGGTCCACTGGTTGAAACTCTCCGCAATCAGATTCCGGAAGGCGGTGGTCTTGGCCGCCGGAACGCCCTTCACGTCGATCTCGATCTTGTCGGCGTCCTCCACGGTAGCCGGATCGTTGCGGTCGATCGAGGTATAGTCGATGCTCTGTTTCTTCATCAACTCTTTCATCCGCTCGATGGCGCCATCGGCTTCCGTCTTGATGGCGTCTTGCACGTGGACTTGCAACACCAGGTGGCTGCCGCCCTTAAGGTCCAACCCCAACCGGATATTGTGTTTCAGATTCTCCATCAAACCGGCGCCCGACCTGGGAAAGCCGATGATGCCGAATACGCATACCAGGATCGTCACCACGATGACCACGGTCCTGCCCGTTACATTTTTTCGCATGAGGATTTGCCTTACTGTTTATTTCTTGACTTCGGCCGTCACCAGGTTGGAAACCGCGCTGCGGGCCACCTGGATCTTGATATTGTCGGGCTTCACACGCAGCACCAGCGTTTCGTCGTCGCCGATGGAAACGATGGTCCCGACTATGCCGCCGCTGGTGAGCACCGTGTTCCCGTTCTGCAACGAACTCAACATCTTCTGGGTGTTCTTCTTCTGGCGCTGCATGGGCAGAATCAGAAGAAAGTAAGCGATCCCGAACATCAGGACAGCGGGAAGGAGCATGCCCAGCGGGGAACCGCCTGGGGCCGAAGATTGGAGAATCAGATTTGGGACCACGTTGACAGACTACTCGATTTCAACCGGCGCGGAGCGTACGGTTCGCAAATATTCAGGATATCTACCCGATAGTATAGCGTGCCTGATCTCACGCATGATGTCAAGGTAGCGCCGGACGTTGTGCAGCGTAGCCAGCGCGGCGTACAAGATCTCGCCAGCCTGAAAGAGGTGGCGAAGATAGGCTCGCGAGAAGCCCGTACAAGTATAGCACCCGCACTGGGGATCGATGGGCCGGGGATCGTCCCGGTAGCGCGCCTGTTTGATCCGCACGGCGCCCTCGGAGGTGAACAGGCAACCGTTGCGGGCGTTGCGCGAAGGCAGCACGCAATCCATCATGTCGATGCCGCGCGCCACGTACTCGGGCAGTTCTTCCGGCATGCCCACCCCCATGGCGTAGCGCGGCCGTGCGCGCGGCAGCAGCGCTTCGGCGATTTCCACCATATCCAGACTCAAGGGGCGCGGCTCGCCCACCGAAAGCCCGCCAATGGCGTAGCCATCCGCATCCAGTTCCAGCAACTGGCTGGCGCATTCGCGCCGCAGATCCGCGAACATGGAGCCCTGCACGATGGGAAACAGAGCGTGGCGCGTGGGTAGCTCGGCGCAACGCTTTTCAAAATACGCGTGCGCGGTGCGCGCCCAGCCGACGGTGCGCTGCATGGCCGTGCGCGCGTATTCGTGGCTGACGGGATACTCTGGGCACTCATCGAGGGCCATCAGGATATCGCTGCCGAATGCCAGTTGCGCTTCCACGGTGGATTCCGGCGTGAACGTATGAGTGTCGCCATTCAGGTGGGATTGAAAGACCACGCCGTCGGCGGTGATCTTGCGCAGCCCGCTGAGGCTGAACACCTGGAATCCACCGGAGTCTGTGAGGATGGCGCGCGGCCACGACATGAAGCGGTGCAGCCCTCCCAGGGCGCGGATGAGCTCCGCACCGGGTCGCAGATAAAGATGATAGGTGTTGGCCAGCAAAATGCGGACGTCCAGGTCGCCGGCCAGTTCGCGCGGCGCGAGTCCTTTGACCGTGGCTTGCGTGCCGACCGGCATGAACACGGGGGTTTCGACGATGCCGTGCGGAGTGTGCAGTAAGCCGGCGCGCGCGCGGGTCACGGGGCACTCGGCCTGAATTTCGAAAGGAAATTTAGTTGGAGACAATCTGTTCCAGCTCGCTGCGAAATTCGTGGCCGCTAGTTTCAGTCTACAGGATTCCAATTGGCGGTAGGGCGGCGCCATGCGCTGCCGCGGAGCTTTGATTCGCTCGCTTGCGCCGACAAGGTGTCGGCGCGGCAGGTAGAAGTGCCTGCGCCACGAGAGTTGCCGTGCTCCGGCGTACAGAGGCGCTGCGATTGCTCCGTTTTTCCTTGGAGGTTATCGAACACATGAAAGCCACAGGACTACTGTTTGTGGCACTCGCCACTTTGTGTGCGCAAGTGCCGAACCCAACCCAGAACCCGGCGCCGGTTCCGGTCGAAACCGGCCGGCCAATGCCTATTTTCCACGTAACCGTGGTTTCCCGCACTATTAGCGCCGTCAATTACCACCATCGCAGCGGATCCACGCATATCGCTTTCCGCGGCACGGAGGTGCTGCCGGCGGCGCGCGGGGAAGCTAAAGTCGACAGCCAGATGGGATCCACCAAGGTCGAGGTCCATGTGGACCGCCTGACCGCCGCCAACCAATTCGGACCCGAGTATCTTACTTATGTGCTGTGGGCCATCACGCCGGAAGGGCGCGCCCAGAATCTGGGTGAACTGGCGCTGAGCGGCGATCATAGCAACCTGCTGGCTACCAGCTCGCTGCAGGTGTTCGGCCTGATCGTCACGGCCGAGCCGTATTTTGCCGTAACTCAGCCGAGCGACGTGGTGGTCATGGAGAACTTCGTGCGGAACGACACCACCGGCACGATCGAGCAGGTGGAAGCCAAGTACGAATTGCTGAAGCGCGGGCAATATGTACTCGATCGCGCGGCTTATCAACCGGTGCGGATCAATCCCAAGGGGCCGCTGCAACTGGCGGAAGCGGAGAACGCGGTCGAGATCGCGCGGCTGGCGGGCGCGGATCGATATGCCGCCGATACTTTCCAGAAGGCCATGATCGCGCTGCAGAACGCCGAAGGCTTCATGAGCAATCACGGCGGCAAGCCCGTGGAGACCAACGCCCGCGAAGCGGCGCAGATGGCGGAAGATGCGCGCATCATCACCTACAGGAAGATCGAGGAAGAGCAATTAGCCAACGAACGCCGCATGAAGGAGGAGCAATTGGCGCAACAGCACGCTGCCGCCGAGCAGGCGCAGGCCAGCGCGCAGGCCGCCGAAGCGCAGCGTGCCGCCGCCGAGCGGGCGCAACGCGAAGCGCAAGCTGCCTCCGCCCAAGCCGTGCAGGATAAAGCCGCGGCGGATGCCGCGCGCGCCGCCGCCGTCGCGCAACAGCAACAGGCCGAAGCGGAGGCGGATCGCGCCCGGCAGGCTGCCGCGCAAGCGGATGCCCAGCGCCAGCAGGCCGAGGCTGAAAGGACCCAACTGCGCGAACGTCTGCGGCAGCAGTTGAACGCCATCCTGGAAACCCGCGAGACAGCCCGCGGCCTGATCGTGAACATCAGCGACGTGCTGTTCGATTTCGACAAACACACGCTGAAGCCCGGCGCGCGGGAGAAAATGGCCAAGGTTTCGGGAATTCTGCTCGCGTATCCGGGGCTGAAGCTCCAACTGGAAGGCCACACCGACAGCGTGGGCGGCGACGACTACAACTTGAAGCTGTCGCAGAACCGGGCCGACGCCGTGCGCGATTTCCTGGCCGAACAGGGAGTGGCGGCGGCCAACATTACGGCGGTCGGGTTAGGGAAATCCGATCCGGTAGCCACCAACGATTCGGCCGCGGGACGGCAGCAGAATCGCCGCGTGGAGTTGGTGGTATCGGGTGACGCGATCGGATTGCAGGGGGCCGATGCCGGCGGGCAGTAAGAGCTTTCAGCTATCGGCTTTCAGCTATCGGCGATCGGCTATCGGCGGTCAGCCTGGCCCCCGCGCGATTCACGACAATTGGAGGTGGCCCGGGAGTCTGGCTGAAAGCTGATAGCTGACGGCTGACGGCTGTACCACTGTGTTATGCTCTACCGCATGTTGAGATTGCTATCGATCGCACTATTGGCCGGACTGGCGTGCGCGCCGCTCCTGGCCCACGATATCTCGGGCAACTGGGAATTCAGCGTGGACACCGCCGCGGGCAGCGGGAGTCCATCGTTCGTATTTAAACAGGATGGCGAGAAGCTCACCGGCACT
This sequence comes from Bryobacteraceae bacterium, assembly GCA_050008575.1. Lineage (GTDB taxonomy): Bacteria > Acidobacteriota > Terriglobia > Bryobacterales > Bryobacteraceae > Bog-159. The sequence continues at coordinate 53,572 of JBEKMJ010000037.1, read as the reverse complement.
TACAGCGGGTTGTTCGGCAAAGCCGATTTGACCGGTACGGTAAAAGGGGACCAGATCGATTTCAAGTTCGACTTCGCATACTCCGGGCAGAGTGGCGTCGTGCACTATAGCGGAACCGTCGAGAGCGAGAAGAAGATGAAAGGGAAAGTCGAAATTGGCGATCTAGGCCAGGGAACCTGGACGGCCGCGAAACAGTAGCGGCCGCTTCTACAACAGGCGGAAATTCACTTCGATGGTGGCGGCCACGTTGACGGGCTTGCCATCCTTATAGCCGGGGCGGAACTTCCACTTTTCCACGGCTTCAATGGCTTTCTCGTCCAAGCCGAGGCCCAGGCTGCGCACCACCTTCAGGTTGCGCGGATGGCCGCTCGCATCCACCACCACTTCCAATACGACGGTGCCCTGATACTTGGCTTTGCGGGCTTCTTCGGAGTATTCCGGTTCAGGCATGTAAAGCGCGACGGGATTCGAGACGCCACCACCCACGCGGAAAACGCCGCCGCCAAAACCGCCGCCTTCGCCGGGACCCAATCCGGCGCCCTTACCCGAACCGATGCCGCCGCCCGAACCCGAGCCGATGCCCCCGCCGGAGCCCGGGCCGTTGGAGGGCGGACCCAGCTTGGCCAGCGGATCGCCGTATTGAGGCAGATTATTGTTGGGCATGTTCAGATCCGGCGGCGCGATGATAGTGGGTTCCATCGGCAGCTTCGGATTCAGATTATTGAATACCTGCACGGGGGGCGTGAACTGGCGTGGCGCGATCTTTGGCAGCCTGCCCTTGGCAGCCGGCAGCGGAGAACGATCGCCGCCACCACCGCCGCCACCCGACGGCTTTTGCGGCCCGGGTTTGGGCTTATACTCAGCCAGATCCGAAGGGACAATCAGGGCAGTGACGTCCTTGGCCGCCTGCTGGACCGCTTTGCTGGACGCCAATGTGAACAGCAGCACGATAACGGTCACGTGGATCGCCAGCGAATAGGCCCCGGAACGTTTCTTCCGTCCGTAGAGGCCCCAGATATCCTTCACCGCGATGGGCTTCGAAGTGACTTGTAGCGGCGGAAGCGGCGTCGGGCGAATGAGCTCCCGCACGCTTTCGAACAGCGACTTGAACCAAGGCGTTTCCACGTCCGGCGCCAGCAAGTGGTTCAGATGCTCGGCTGGATCGAACTGCGGCGCTTGATTCGGTTCCGGTAACGGGGTGCTCTGCATGTTCTCAGACATCCATCTTGTCCCCAGGGCGCCTCCGATGGCGTAGAGGCTACTCACAGCGTTCGACGCTACGGCCAACCGCTTAGTTACAGGTTTCGGAGGCCGGAAACGCAAGGCTGCACTTTGGATTCTACCATATCAAGGGAGCTTCGGCGGTCAGAATTCCAACGCAAGGTCCTTACCGGGCCGCCAGCCGGGCTATTACTCTGCTGAGGGGCGCATCCGCAGCCGGCAAGGACCCGCAGACGGCGGCCCCGGCCGTCCAGAGTTGTTCAGCCACCGAGACAATGTGGTCTATTGCGTCGCTGTAGGATGGCGGCCGCCGGCCCTTCACCAGCAATCTGCGCGCCGCCTCCATGCGACTCTTCAGATCGGCCGGCCGGGCCGCCGGAGAACATTGGTCCAGTAAATCCAGAACTGCCGACAGAACTGCCTGGCTGCGCTGGAGCCGGTCCTGCTCGCTCAATCCGCGCCGCGTCGGATCGAGCGCCAGGATCTGCATGGTAGCCTCCAGCCGCTTGCGGACCTCTGTGCCGTTAGGGTTCAACCGCAAAGCGGCGGCCAGCGCATCGCGCGCCGCGGCATAGCCGGCTAGCGCATACTCGGCTTCACCGAGGCCGGCGAAGGCTTCCTCGTCCTGCCCGTCGTGGCTGGTTATGTCCCGGAACAGGTTGGCCGCTTCTTTAGGCAGCCCGTACTGCATCGCCAATGGCGCCACCTGCCGCTTCGCCGCAAGGCTGCTGGGCATAGCGGTAAGCATGGAGAGCAGCTCCGCTTGCGCCTGCGGCTGGCGGCCGGTTTTGCCCAGCGCCTGGATCAGTTCGATGCGCGTTTGCATGCGCCGATCGGCGGCGTTGGCCGCCCAAGCGCCGTAGATCGCGTGGTGATAGTACCCCACGGCCTCGTCGATGCGCCCTTGCCGCACCTCCACGCGCGCCATGCCGAGATTCGCAGCGGCGTTGGGAGGATCGTTGCGCAACAAATCCCTCAGGTAGATGGCGGCTTCGTCCGGGTGCCCCGCTTCCAACAACGCGTTCGCCAACGCCAGCCGGTTTTTGGGGCTGTGCGAGATGGATAGGGCGTCCCGAAACTGCTCTATGGCTTCGTCATAGCGATCCTTCTGCAGGAACTGATTGCCTAACTCATAAAAATGCTGGGCTCTCCCCTCGCGTGCCGAGCGGTAGTAGTAGCTCAACAGGCCGCCCACGATGGCGAGGCCGATCAGCACGGCCAGCACACCAGCCAGCAGCGCCACCGGTTTGCCCTTCGGTAGCGCGGGATCGGCTTCCTGGTCCACTTTTCCCATGGCATACGTGGCCAGGATGTCCTGCATGGAAACCGTGCCTTTGAGCTCCCGGAGGTTTGTGCGGCTGACCACCGGCATGGCCTTGAGGCCGGTCTCCGCGAGACGGCGCATCGCCATATCGAGTGGCTGGTCCGCGTGCAGATGCGGGAACTCTTCGGCCGTGAGTCTCTCCGCATCGGGCACCGGCACCAGTTGGCCCAACGTCCAATCGCCCTGGCCTTCCGCGATGGCCCGATCCAGTTGCTCCACACGCAACATGCCCCGTAGCCCCGTTGGGCCCACCACTGGCCACGCGCCCGTCTCGCGGTTGACCAGCGCCGCGGCTTCACTCACGCCCAGGATCGTGCGCAGCGACTCCGGCGTTAGGCGCATTGCCTGCCCCACCATCAACAAGGCCTCGCGGGCTTTGGCGCCGGAAGGCAAATGAATGCCATCCTGATGCAGGAGCGCCTCGTAAACCGATTCCACCTGCAGACGGCTGGAAATGAAATAGCTGATCAGATTCGAGATCATCAACGGCACGATGATAGAGTAGTCGCGCGTGATCTCAAAGATCATGATCACCGAGGTCATGGGCACGCGCACGATGCCGGCAAAGGCCGTGCCCATGCCGACCAGGGCATAGGCTCCCACACTGCCGGTGTAGTCGGGCATCAGGTGGTGGGCGACGCCTCCGATGGCGCCGCCCAGCATCGCGCCGATGAACAGGCTGGGGCCGAAAATGCCTCCCGCGTTGCCGGACGCGTAACAGGTGGCCGTGGCCACTACCTTCAGCAGGACCAGCAGTGCCATGGTGCGCACGACCATCCCGCCGTTCAGGGCTTGGTCGACGAAGTTGTAGCCCACGCCCAGCACATCGGGAAAAAACCAGCCCAGGATGCCGACCGTCAATCCGCCTATGGCCGGTTGCCACCAGAGGGAGGCCTTAGGCAGCTTTAGAAAGTGTTTGCGCTGCCAGAGCAGCAGCTTGACGAACCCGACCGAGACCAAGCCGCCCGCCAGGCCAAGCACGGCATAAACGAGGAACTCCAGGGGATGAACCAGTTGATAGGCGGGGACGTGGAACAGCGGCTCGTCGCCCAGCAACAAGTGCAACACGATCCAGGAAGTGGCCGAAGCCAGCACGATGGAGCCGAGCACCGGGGCGTGCATATCGCCCATCACTTCTTCGAGCGTGAAGAGCACAGCGGCGATGGGTGTGTTGAACGCGGCTGCGAGCGCAGCCGACGCGCCCACCGGCAAGAGAGCTTTCACGCTGCTGGTGCTCAACCCCAACCGGCGGCCCAGCACCGACGCAATGCCGGCGGAAACCTGGACGGACGGTCCCTCGCGGCCGAGCGCGATGCCGCTGGCCAGCGAGATCGCCGACATGCTGAACTTGCCGATCACCGTGCGCATGGCGATGAAACCATCGCGTACGAAGAGCGCCGTCTTGGTTTGCGGAATGCCGCTGCCGCGCGCGTTGGGGAAGTAGCGGGCCAGCAGAATGCCGGTGACCAGCGCCCCGGCGACTGGGACCACCAATCTGCGCCAGGCGGCGGCCGAACCGGGATAAAGCCGCGCACCCAGGTTTTCGGTTACCAGAATGAAGGCGACCACCACCAGACCAACCACCGCGCCGATGATCAGCGTCAGCAGGAGGAGGACTTTGTCTTCGTAGCGGCGCGTGGGCGACAATTCTCAGAATAGCGAACAATCGCGGGAATGGAAGCTTGCGTCACGATTCGAAAGGTTGTAAGTTTAAGGAGGTGCCACGACCGGTTTCCCGGCCGTGGCTTGTCGGTTACTTTCGGCGACGACGCCGCGAAATGCGGATCGTTACCGTGATCGCCGTGATCGCGGCGATGGTAACGGTCAACGTGATGATGATCATCCGTTGCCTCCTTTCGCCTAAACGTTAGATTTGCCGGCCCGGACGCTCAATCCGGGCCGGCAGCGTTTAGGACGCCGTAAAACGTCCCACCGCTTTCCAACGGGCGAAAACTGTAAATCAAGAATAAGTGTGGCTGGAGGTGGCCGGGATTCTCTTGGCAAGATTGCCGGTTGCGCGTAGCTCGGGGTTAACCTGATCGGCGTCAGGCGACCGTGCGGTGTTTCCTTCGAAAAACCCTGCCTCAAAGTCCCGCAAAGTGCTGGATCGGCCTCGTGGCGCAGGCAACTCATGCCTGCCGCGCTGACACTCTTGTCAGCGCAGGCGAGCGTAGCTCGCTCTTGAGTTTCTGCATTCTGTGAGCCGTGGTGGGGCAGGACTCCAGTCCTGCGCGGGTTCTCCAGAACCCGCTCCGGCGAGCGTAGCTCGCCCTCTGGCGGGTCTGGAGACCCGCCGCAGGCGTAGACGCCTGCCCCACCTCAGCCGGCTGTAGCTGTAAAGGCGGCCGCGGCAGGATTGGCCGCCCTCCAGAAAAAACTAAGCGACATTGGGGGCGTGGCCTGCCGGCGGCCGCTCACCGCGCCACCCGCGTCGCGCGCAAGCCTCCGGCATCGAACCCGGTTACGGCGCCTTTTTCATCCGGCCTGAACTCGATATCCGGCATGCCCTCCGTCAACGTGAACATCTTGGTGGCAGACTCCGGGAACCAGTCCATCTCCTGCGCTTGCGCCGTAATCGCCAGGTGGTCGCCGTCTGCCTGGATGTGTACCTTGCCGAGCCCTGGCGCCTCATAGTCGCCGGCAAACTTTCCCAGCTCCGGCGCCGATAGCTTAATGGCCTCCCGCTCGCGCGGCTTGTCCGGCCAGCGATAGGCCGCCGCGATGGACAACGCGATCTCACCCGCCAGGCGGGTGCCATTGTCCGAGTTCGTCATGATCGCGAATCCCTGCCCGTCCATCGTAGCGGAGAGTCGCGCTTGAAATCCTTCATCGGCGCCACCGTGTCCGAATCGGGACGATCCGTCGACTTGCTCCAGCCCGAAGCCCAGCCCGTAGGGCTTCTTCTGTTCGCGGAGCATCTCTTCCACCGTGGCTTTCGCAAGGATCCTATTCGATCGCCCTTCGCGCGATTTCTGAATTTCGATCGCGAAACGCGCCAGATCCGTGGGCGTGGTCCAAAGGCCTGCGGCAGCCATCTCCGGATACGTGTGATATTTGCCGGGCACCGGGTCGCCGTTCGCCCTATAGCCCGTAGCGGCAACGTCCACCAGGCCGCCGGGCAGCGGCTGGGCATAGGTGCTGTGGCGCATGCCGGCTTTGCTCAACACCATGTCGTGCATCAGCGCCGGGAATGCCTGCCCGGTTACGTCGATCATGGCGAGTTGCATGATGGTGTAGCCGCCGCCCGAGTAACGGAAGAGCGTGCCGGGCACGATATCGGCCCGGATCGGCGCGGTATTGGCAGGCTTTGTACCGTCCAGAACTTCCACGATGGATGGCACCGCCTCGCCCGCCGCATATCCCGGAAACCCGTGCACAGTCAGGCCGGCGCTATGGCTCATAATCCGGCGCAAGGTTACCTTTTGGTCTTTGGTGAAATCGGAGTCCGGCACCTTCCATGACTTCAAGAACGTGTTGACCTCGTCATCCAGCCGCAGCTTGCCCATCTCCACCAGTTTCATGGCTGCCACAGCCGCCACAGGCTTGCCGATCAAGCCCGCCTGGAACAACGTTTCGGTAGTCACGGGCCGCTTCGTTTCGAGGTCGGCGAAGCCGTATCCTTTGGCCCACTCGATTTCGTAATTCTGAATCACGGCAATGCCGACGCCGCGCACATGCAGCGCCTGCATGCGCGCGTCGATGGTGGAACGCGGTATAGGGCGGCCTTTGACCACCACGGCCGGCGTCAGGCCCGATTCGACCGCACGGATGCGTTCCTGGGTGGACGAAGACTGCCCGAAAGCTAATGAGACGGCGGCGACCGTAAGTAGAATCCGCATGATCCTACCTTACACCTTGGCCCCACCGCTGAAACCTGAAAGCTGAGAGCTGAAAGCTCTTCACAACAAATGAAAATTCACTTCAATCGCCGCCGCCGATACGACCGGCCTTCCGTCGCGCGTGCCCGGACGGAAGCGCCACTGCAGTACCGCTTCGATGGCCTTCTCTTCCAGCCCCAATCCCAGCCCCCGCGTCACTCTTATGTTCCGCAACCGTCCGTTGGTATCCACCTCGCCATAGAGCATCACCACGCCTTGCAGCTTGGCCTTGCGCGCCTCCTCGGAAAATTCCGGCTCCACCTGGTAAATCACCACCGGAGCGCTGGATACTCCCGAAAAGCCCCGCACGCCGCCGCCGCTGCCCCCGTCTTGCCCGGGCCCTATGCCCGGACCCTTCCCGGCCCCGTTACCGGTACCGTCGCCGTCTCCGATCCCGCCGCCGTTGCCCGTACCGTTCGACGGCGGACCCCGCTTCGCGTACGGGTCGCCGAATGCCGATATATCCACTTGCGGCAGCCTGACATCCGATAGGACCAGCGTTGGCTCCATTGGCAATTTCGGATTCATGTTCCGGATCACCGCCGCCGGTGGCGTGAATTGGCGCGGCGCGATCCGCGGCAGGCGGCCCTTGCTGGCAGGCAGCGCAGAATGGTCGCCCGAGCCTCCGCCGCCCGTTCCCGCCGCAACATAAGGTTCAATTAGCTTGACTTGGCCAAGCGTGGACTGTACCGCTCGCCGAACCCTGGGGTTTGCACCCGCCAGAAAAAGCAGCGCGACCGCTACGCAATGAATGGCGACCGACGTCGCCGGTCCTCGCAGAGATTGCACGGGTTGAAGCATGGCGATGTCCGGACTGGCACGCCGTGTGCCGTTGGCAGATTGCGCGCATCTTATTGATTTATATACCAGCCTATTGGCTCAAGCTGTCGTGCCAGCGGATACAGGTGTGAGCTTCGCTCGCCAAACTCAAGATTATTGTAGACAATCCCCGCACTCGGATATGTTTTTCGTAAGTTTCTTGTTGCATTAGCGCCCGCAGCGGTAGTATACTCCCTCTATCTAGCAAGCTCCTGGGTGACAAGTGCGGGAGCGACAGTTGTAAACGGGGAGTAGACGCCGCGCTTATGCTTGCGGGGTGAAAGCGCGCGCCTTTCGGTATACTCCCAGCGGCCAATTCGGCCAAAAAATTCACCCGCAGGCGTAGTTTTTCAACCGGCCCATGCGGTCCGGGGTCTTAGTTTCAGGGAACAAAGGGGTTAGAAAGTATGTTCACATTTCGAGTACAGGTGAAGTGTGCCGTAACGACGGGTTTCTGCACGGCGGACGGTTCGGACAACGGCCTCAGGCTCAATGGTGGTTCAAAGGGGGATATCATGACGGAATGTCTTTTTCGCGGCAAGTGGCTGGTTCTGCTGGCGCTTTGCTTCGCTTTTTGTCCAGCGAGCGCACGCGCGCAAGCTATCAGCGGCGACTTAACGGGCACGGTTTTCGACGCCAGCGGCGCCGCGATTCCGAATGCGGCGATTGTGGCATTGGACGATGCCACGGGCCTGAAGACAACCGCGCAGGCGAATGCGGACGGCGTCTACCGGTTCACGAACCTTCCCATCGGCCGCTACTCCGTAACTGCCTCTGCGCCGGGGTTCACTACCGACGAATTGAAGAACGTCGATGTGACCCTCAACAGCGTGGTGACCGCCAATCTTAACCTGGCCGTTGGGAAGGTGGGTACGACGGTCGAGATTAGCGCCAGCGCCGCGGGCATCGATACAACCACCGCCCAACTGCAGACCACGTTCGACTCCAAAGAAGTGCTGGAACTGCCGCAGACCGCTTCGGGTTCGGGCGTGTACAATCTCGCGCTGCTGGGCGCCGGCGTATCCACGTCGGGCGGTGTCGGCCAAGGTTTTGGTCCGGCAGTCGCCGGGCAACGGCCGGACAACAATTCGTTCTTCCTGGACGGCGTCAGCAACAACAACTACTACGACCCGGCGCCGCTGGTGTATGTCTCAAACGAAGCCATCGGCGAATTCACGTTGTTGCAGAACCAATTCGCGCCGGAGTTTGGCGGCGGATCGGGCGGTATCTTTAACGCACTCGTGAAAAGCGGCACCAACCAGATTCACGGGTCCATCTACGAATACCTGCAGAACCGCGATCTCAACGCCGTGAACGCCCTCGACGCGGTGGCGGGGTATACCTCAAATCCCCGCTACGACAATAATCGGTTGGGCGCGACCATCGGCGGACCTATCCGCAAGAACAAGTTGTTCTATTTCGGGAACTTCGAGTATAACCCGATCGGACAGTCGGCGGTGCCTGGATCGCCGCTCATCGCTCCCACGGCGGCGGGCTACTCGGCGCTCGGCAGCCTTCAGGGAATCAGTTCCACGAACTTGTCCGTTCTGCAAAAGTACGTCCCCGCGGCGCCCGCCAACGATCAGGGCTTTATTAGCGTGCTCGGCCAGCAGATTCCAGTCGGCTCTATCTCGTTCAGCAATCCCGTCTACACCAACAATTACAACGCGCTGGTGTCGCTCGATTACAACATCAGCGACAAAGACCAGATCCGCGGGCGCTGGATCTACAACAGGCAGTCGTCGATCGTGGCAGCGGAAGTACCCGCGTTCAACGAGAGCCAGCCGAACAACAACTACGCATACAATCTGTCGGAGTTTCACAACTTTGCGCCGACCCTGCAAAACGAGTTTCGTCTTTCGTTCAGCCGCAACGTGAATGCGCTGCCGGCGACTTCGTTGAAGTTCCCCGGTCTGGACGCTTTCCCGGTGATTACCATCGATGAGCTGAACGGCTTGACCTACGGACCCGTCGGCCCTTCCGGTTCCACCCAGGACCTCTTTCAGGCGACCGACAACGTGACCAAGATATGGGGCAAACATACGTTCAAATTCGGTGGCGATTTCATCGACATGATCGCGGCAAACTACTTTATCCAACGCGTAACGGGAAACTATGAATATTCGACAACCGAGCTGTATTTGACGGACCAGGCGCCGGACGTGCTGGGAGAGCGCAGCGCGGGGGCCACCAGCTATCCGGTGGGCTTCCTGCAATACGCCGGGTACGTGAACGACGATGTTCGGGTCAAGCCCAATCTGACCATCAACCTCGGATTGCGTTACGAATACGCCACCATGCCGGTGGCTTCCCGATATCAGGTCTACAGTGCACCCGCCAGCGTCCCCGGCCTGCTCGACGTTGGGTTGCCCAGCTTCGATAAAACGAACTTTGCGCCCAGACTCGGATTCGCCTACTCGCCAGGCAAAGAAGGCGCATGGGTCGTCCGCGGAGGGTTCAGCCAGGCTTATGACTTGACGTATTCGAATTTGACGGCGAATGCGGCGCCGCCCTATTTCCAACAGACCAACGATTGCCCGGGCGTTAACTGTGCCCCCACCGGTTTCCTCGCCAGCGGCGGTTTGCCCGGAACTTCGCTACCTTTGCCGACGGATCAGGCCGGCGCCCTCGGCGTGCTCAGTTCGTACATTTATGGCGGCAAGCGCCCGTACGGCCTCGACTGGACCCTGGGCGTGCAGCACGTCTTCAAGAAGAATTACACGTTTGAAGCGCGCTACGTCGGTACCAGAGGCGTGCACCTGTGGAATCAAACGCGCCAGAACATATTCGCGCAAGTGTCGCCCACCAACTACATTCCGACCTTCTTCACGTTGCCGAGCGCGAGCACTTTCGCCTCACTGAATAAGACATTGGCGGATGTAAAGTCGTATATCGTACCTGGCGGAACTCCGGACAATCCGAGGAACGATCTCGCCATTTATGGCTCGGACGCGAACATCGTCGGCTACTCGCCCCAGGCGTCCTCGACCTATCACGGACTCGCGCTGCAATTGAACCGGCGCTTCTCGAACGGCCTGACATTTATTGGCGCCTATACCTGGAGCCACCTGGAGGACGACGCCACCGCCACCAATTTCTCAACTTACCTGACGCCGCGCCGCGCGCAGGATTTCCAGGACCTCAAAGCGGATTGGGCCAGTTCCGCTCTCGATCGGCGCCAGCGCCTGACGTTCACGCCGATTTATGAATTCAGGCCCTTCAAGAACAGCAACTGGCTGGCGAAGAACGTGGTAGGGAACTGGAACGTCTCCGGCACGTACACTTTCGAATCGCCGGAGTACGCCACGGTGCAGAGCGGTCTCGATTCGAACCTGAACGGCGACAGCGCCGGCGACCGGGTGATCGTCAATCCCGCCGGCTTGGCCAACGTGGGCACGGGCGTAACCGGCTACAATGCCCAGGGCCAGGTGGCGGCCTCGAGTGGGTCCATCGTTGCCTATGTGGCCAACGATTCGAACGCACGCTACGTCACCGCCGGTTCCGGAGCGCTGGCCAACAGCGGACGCAATACGTTTCCACTTCACCGGATCGATAACATCGACCTCAATCTGAAGAAACGTTTCAGTTATGGCGAGCGCTACTCGTTCGATATCGGCGCACAACTGTACAACATCTTCAATCACCCGCAGTTCACCGGCGGCTCGAACGACGACGTTGGGGTGAACGGCTTTACCGGCGCGCGCAACGATCTCGTTCCCAGCGATCCCTTGTTCGGGCGCTTCGATCAGTTCTACAGCAGCAATTCCCGGACCGTGCAGGTGTCCGCGCATATCGTCTTCTAGTTGCAGGCGGGCTTCAACCCGCCCAGCCCTCCGGGCGCCGCACCAAGCGCCCGGGGAGAATTCTTTTAGATTCAACCGCTTGGGATTTGATCGCCCAAATCAGCCAGCGAGCTGACCGCCGATAGCCTACCGCCACCCGCAACCCTCCGGCCGGACGATTACGGCTGCCGATCCACGAAAAATCACCCGTTCGACATTTTTGTGTTGCATTCAGCCGCACACGGTAGTACACTTCGGCTGATTAAGGTCTTATTCCAGTATTCTACGGAGCAATACTGGATCAGGTGTCATCGGGAGTAGCGCTGTCGCTTTGGGGGCATGGCGCGCATATCTTTTTCTTCGGCCACCAGACGCCGTTGCGACGAGCTATTCTTCGGCAACTATGGTAACGACCCGGTCCATATTGACCGGCTTAAGTCATCTTGGTTGAAGGAGATACGAGTATGCATCGACGTGTAACAATCCATCGGGTATTGGCAATCGTAGCGGTCCTGTGCTTTGGCGCGATTTGTGCGTTTCCGCAAGCGGAAACCGGGCAGATTCTGGGCACCGTTCTCGACCCCACGGGGTCTTCCATTCCTGGGGCGGCGGTCACTGTGAGATCCGCCACCACCGGCGCCGAGCGCACGGAAACCACAGACGCCGCGGGCACCTTCACGTTTACCAACCTGCAGCCTGGCGATTACGACGTAACCATCGCCGCCGCCGGCTTTTCGACCCTGAAGCGGCACACCGCCGTAACCGTCGGCGGCAAAGTGGGGCTGGACATCAAGCTCGAGGTCGGCAAAGCCGAAACCGTGGTGGAGGTAAGCGAAACCGCGGTCACGGTGAATACCGAAACCCAAACGATCACGCAAATGATCGACACGCAACAGATGACCGAACTGCCGTCGCTCACACGCAACCCGTATGACTTCGTAGCAACCTCGGGTAACGTCAGCGAAGACGATCCTTCCGGCCGCGGCGCTGGGGTAGCCATGAACGGCTTGCGCTCGGCTGGGACAAACGTGATGCTGGACGGCGTGGCCAACAACGATGAGTTCACCGCGTCGGTGGGACAGATGGTGCCCCTCGATTCCGTGCAGGAGATGGGCATCATCACCAACAACTTCACCGCGGAATATGGACGCGCCGATTCGGGCGTCGTCAACGTGACCACCAAGTCCGGAACCAACGCATTTCATGGCACGCTGTATGAGTTCAACCGGGTCAGCGCCCTGGCGTCTAACACCTTCAATAACAATGCGTACGGGCTGGATAAGCCGGAATACGTGCGCAACCAGTTCGGGTATTCCCTCGGCGGCCCGGTCAAAAAGAACAAGCTATTCTTCTTCAGCAACACGGAATGGACGCGGGTGCGAAGCGAAGCCGAGGACATCGTCATGGTGCCGGATCCCGCTTTGATCGCGGCCTCCGCGTCGCTTACCCAGTCGGCCTTCTCCACCTATGGCAAGCTGCGTTCGGACGCCACCGTGCTCACCCAGTATAGCCGCCAGGGCATGATCAACGCCGGTATTGGAGACCCCTGCGGCAGCGCTTCCACGAACGGGCCCTGCCAGTCATATAGCCTGACGGCGCCGATGTTCGACTTGGTCCAGTACGGCGTGCCCTCCGACTCGGGCGCCGGGTTGCCGCAAAACACGTGGGACACCGTAAGCCGCGTCGACTACAATGTCAGCGACAGGACGCAGATTTACGGACGTTACGCCATCTACAGCGAAAATGATTTCGCGGGCAGCGTTTCGAGCAACGCGTACGCCGGTTACGATACGCCCAATACTACATACAACAACAGCGTGGTCGTCTCCATGACCCACACGTTCTCGCCCCGCTTCGTCTCCCAGTCGAAGCTCGATTTCAACCGATTCAACGCCGACCAGCCCGTGGCCTCCACCGGCGTAGTTCCCGATTATTACCTGGGAAGCGGCGAATCCACCACCTTCGTCGGACCTTACCCCGTAAATTTGCCCGGCTATCTGCCGCAATCGCCAGGGTCCGGAATCCCGTTTGGCGGTCCTCAGAATTTCGGCGAGGCTTATCAGGACTTCAGCTTTACCAAGGGGAAGCACGAGCTCCGTTTTGGTGGCACCGCCGAGTACCTGCGCGACAACCGCACCTTCGGCGCTTATGAGGAAAACACCGAGATTCTTGGAACCACCCCCGGAATAGGTCTAGATAATCTGCTGCAGGGCCAGCTCCAGGAAGACCAGGTCGCCATCTATCCGCAGGGCCATCTCCCTTGCATCAATGGCGTCGAGACCCCGTCTTGTACGCTGACACTACCGGTCGGCCCGCCCACTTTTGAGCGCAGCAACCGATATCACGAATACGCCGTTTACGGCCAGGATTCCTGGAAAGTATCTCCCCGCGTGACGATCAATATGGGCCTGCGCTGGGAGTATTTCGGCGTGCAGCACAATGTGAATGCCAACCTCGACTCCAATTTCTATCCGGCCAGTGGAGGCAACATACAGCAGGATATTGCCAACGGCGTCGTGGATATCGCCCCGATGAGCCCCATCGGCGAGCTCTGGAAACCCAGCTTGCATAACTTCGGCCCGCGTGTAGGGTTTGCCTGGGACGTTTTTGGCGACGGCAAAACCGCTTTCCGCGGCGGCTACGGCATCGGCTATGAGCGCAACTTCGGCAACGTCACCTACAACGTTCTGTTCAACCCGCCGAACTATGCGGTGGTCGAGCTCCAGGCGGGAGTAGGTGGCGTTGGCAACATTCCGCTCTCCGTGGGCAACTTTCCCGCTTATTTGAGCGGCACCGGTACAGCGGCCCTTCCCCCGGCCGAACTCCGGGCGGTAGAACCGAACATTCCGCAGGCCTATGCTCACCTGATCAGCGCATCGCTGGAACACCAGTTCCTCAACTCACAGCACTTGGAGGTCGACTATTCCGGTTCCATCGGCCGCAACCTCTATGACATCGCCGACGTGAATATCCCCGGTATGGGCAACATCTACTCGGGCATTCCCTGCACGCCGGGCGACTTCTCCGGCGATGCCAGTTCATGCCTTGCCCGGTTGAACGATCAGTACAGCGCCATCAATCGCCGCGGTGGGGCCGGCATCTCGAACTACAACGCCATGAACGTCCGCTACGACATTCAGGACATCAAGCACACCGGCCTGACCCTACGCATGAATTACACCTGGAGCCACGCCATGGATGAACTGAGCGACACCTTCAGTTCTTCGGTCAACCAGTTTAACCTCGGTTATACCAATCCGTTCGATCCCATGGTGGACTACGGCCCCGCGCAATTCGACAACCGACACCGCATCGCGGTCAGCGGCATCTGGGATGTGCCCTTCACGCGCAGCCTGCATGGCGCAGCCAAAGCCATTCTGGGCGGCTGGGAATTAGCCCCCATCTTCACCGCGCGCACAGGTGCCCCATATACCATCTACGACGTGAACAACTGCCTCTGCTACAGCGTTCCGCGCGTCGCTACTAACGGCGTGGTCCCGACGACTGGAAGCCGGACCCCGCTAGCCAGTCCAAACTCGTTCTCGGTCTATAACCTGACCAACGTTGATGAGAGCTATGTCAACCCCATCACCGGGGACTCGGACTTCGGACCGTGGCCGGCCAACACCACCGGTCGCGATTATTTCCACAATGCCGGAAACTGGAACCTGAACCTGGGCATGTACAAGAACACCAAAGTCACCGAACGAGCTACTCTTCAGCTCCGGCTGGAAGCTTACAACGCATTCAACCATGCCAATTACAGCGTCAATACGGGATCGGCATACGTCTACGGTTGTTCCACTTCCGGTTGCGCCAGCGGCCCCATCACGGGCGGCTACGGCTACAGCCCGCTGACGAATAGCTACGGCGACAATCGCAATATCCAAATAGGCGCCAAGGTAATCTTCTAAAGCACCGCTTACTGACGTGCGCGGCTCGGTAGGTTCACGAAATTACCGAGCCGCAACCGTCAGGTAGCGGTTCGCCGATACCACACCACCCGGTCCCCGTCGTCTGGATCTTCCGAGTAAGCCACACTGGTAGCCCCCGCCGGCCGCATCGGCACGCCACTCACTTCCGGCAGCGCATTATTGGTGAGCAGCACTCCGCCCGGACGCAGCATATCGGCGATATTCCGCATGGCCAACGCTTGTTCGAATGGGCTGTAATAGACCAGGATGTTCGTGGCGATTACCAGGTCGAACCGACGGTCCGCCGGCAACGGTAGGTGCTGAGTGACCATGTCCACATCGGCGGGCCGCAACAGCGCCACAACTCCGGGCCGGATACGAATCGCGTGCATGCGCGCCTGCACACTCGCCGGGGGGCTCATAGGCTCTGCTTCCGTTCCAATCTCAGAACCGAAGGTTCGCCAATAGCCGATGGTCTCAGGCAGCCATCGCGTGTCTCCATCCAAGGGAATCCGCACGGTGTACGGCGCACCGGCGCGAGCCTGCGCCCGCGCCCGCCGCACGTGACCGAGCACCCGGCTGCTGAGGTCGCAGATCTCCACTTCCGGTCCCGCGGGTCCGGCCAGCCCCAACCGGCGCAAGGAATCGATCAGCGCGAATGGCTGCAGCGTCTGAATCGGATAGAAGTCATAGCCGCTGCGTTTGTCCGCAAAGTCCAGCCCCGGCCCAATCACCGCAGCCCGCTGTACCCGCCGCAACAGGCCGGCCTCTTTCATTTCCGCCAGGCTGCGCTCGATGGCGAAATTCGGCCGGAAGGACGTATCGAGCGACAGGCCGCGGCTGCGATACAGGCTGGAACGGGTCACAAATACGCCCGCCGCATCCTGGTTCCGCTTGGCCTCCTCGATGGCCTTGGAGTACTCGCGCTGCTCCCGCAGCACGCGCAAAGCGTTTTCGAGCAGAACGGCTTCCACCCGCTTGCCGGATGCCGGATCGGAGGGATCCGCACCGTTCGCCTGGAGCCATTCCGCGGCGAACTGGAGGCGCTCGTTGCGTCCCGGGTGGCTCGCCGCTTGCGCCATATCTTTCACGCGCGCCAGAATGAGCCGGCCCGTGGCATCTTCGCTCTGCGTGCCGGTAACGCGCGGCTGCGACGTGAAAGACGTCCCGAACAGCACCAGATTCAAAACGGAATCGGCATCGCCGCCCTTGAGCCGCGCGCGGATCCCGGCATCGCGCGCCGTCACCCACGCCAGCCACGCATCCGGGTTGAGCGAGACGCCCTGCAATCCGCCGGGCAACTCTCCGGCGAAGTTTTCGAGCACCGGACGCGCTTCCGCCAGCGAAAGGTACACGGTCCGGTCCGCTGCTTGCGCTGGCAGCGCGAGGCCGCCCAGGGCGGCTTTGAGCAGATCGGTGAATAGATCTCTACGGGTCATTCGTGGACTTAATAGTGTCCCACGACCGGGACACAGAATCCCACACCCGCACAATCCCCGGCTGCGGAGGAGCCAAAATTCCGCATCTTGGAACGGAACGTGGCTTGCCTAATCCGCGCACGGGAGGTGGTGCCGGATGGCTAAGCTGCAAAGGGTACGGGAGGTTCCGTCGGGTCCGCTGTCGCAGGATTATGTCACTCAGAAAGCCAAGGAAGGCTGGAGGTTGACAGCCGTCGAATGGGAGCGCGAGGTGGAGGAACCCGCGACCCAACCGGGTCCTTTAAGGGAAGAGGTGCCCTACGGGCTGCAGGTATCCGCCGATTGCAGCCACCTGGAAGAAAACGCCGCGGAGCGGCAGGCGCTGATCCAGATGATGGACCTGATCGTTCAGGACGCCCCGTTATCGTTGGTCGCCGAAGAGTTGAACCGCAAGGGATTCCGTACGCGCGCCGGCGCCAACTGGACTCCCGGATCGGTCTTCGACATGCTGCCGCGCCTGATCCAGGTGGGGCCGCGCATCTTTTCCAGCGGCGACTGGACCGCGCGCACGCGGCACCTGTTCCGCATGGCGTAGGGGTAGGGCGGCGCCATGCGCCGCCAAAAGGCGTCCACGGAAGGTGAGGACCCTACTTCAGGTACTTGATGAACAAGACCTCGTTGCCCTTCTCGCTATAAATCAGCTCATCTACCAGATTCCGCGTCAGCAGAATCCCAAACCCACCCGGCCGCACGCCCTGCTCGGCGCGGATCTCCAGGTGCTTGGCCGGCTCGCCCGGCGGGTTGGCGATGGCGGCATGCGCGATGTCGTCGAACGAGAAGCCTTTGCCGGGGTCCTGGATCAGGTAGATAATGGCCCGCGTGGTGCGCACGTAGGTCACCTGCACGCGCTTGTCGGGGTCCGATCCGCCGCCGTGCTCGATGGCGTTCATCAGCAGCTCGCGGAAGGCGGCGGCGATGTTTTCGCGGTCGTGCGGCGGAAAGTCCATCTCTATTTCGCGCACGAACTGCATCAGCCGGTCGGCCGTTTCCATCTTGCAGCGCAGCCGCAGGCTGATCCATTGCGGAGTCGCCGAGAGCACTTCGATATCGTCCTGCCAGTGTCCCGTATTGACGGCCTGGGCGATCATATCGGCCACCGCGCTGGGCGAGAACGGCTTGCTGAAATAGGAAAACGCCTGATCGCGAATGGCGCGTACGATGTTGGCGGGGGTGCTGTCGGCGGTCATCACCATGACCTTCGCCTCCGGCCTGATTTCCCGGATTTGATGCAGCAGCTCCAGGCCATCCATGCCCGGCATGCGCACGTCGGTCAGCACCAGATCGTAAGAACGGGCCTTCGCGCGCGCTAGTCCCTCCAACCCGTCGTAGGCGCTTTCGATATGCCAGTCCGGGCGGCGCAGCACGGCCGCCAGCAGTTCGTGTACGGCGGGATCGTCGTCCACCAGCAGCAGCGTGTGCGCGGTCATGCGGTCTCCAGCTCCAGGGTGAAGGTGCTGCCGTGGCCATAGTCGCTTTTCACTTCGATATCGCCGCCCATCATGCGCGCCAGCTTCCGGCTGATGGCCAGTCCCAAGCCCGCGCCCAGGTGCTGGTAGGGGGTGGGCAACTGCTGGAACTCCTGGAACAGCAGAGGCACCTGGTCGGGGCGCAACCCGATGCCGGTGTCCGAGACGGCGATGCGCGCGCGATGCGGAATGGCGGCGTCGCGGAAGCCGCTCACCTGAATGCGGCCGTGCGCGGTGAACTTGATGGCGTTGGAAACCAAATTGACCAGGATTTGTTTGGAGCGCTGGCGGTCGCACCGGACCATCAGCCGCTCGTGCGGTTGGCGCGGCTGGCGCGGCTCGCGTACGACGTCCAGCGCCAGGCGCTTGGCGCGCGCCAGGGGCGCCATCATGTCGGTGACCTCGGTGATGACTTCGACGGCGTCCACCGGCTCGATGAGGCATTCCAGTTCGCCGGCCTCGATGCGGGCCACGTCGAGCGCGTCGTTCAGCACCGCCATGATGTGTTGGGCGCTGGCCGAAATCATGCGCACGTCGCGCATCTGCCCGGCGTTCAGCGATCCGGGAATCTGCTGGCGCAGCAGATCGGCGAAGCCCACGATGGCCGTCATGGGCGCGCGCAGCTCGTGGCTCATGGTGGCCAGGAAGCGGCTCTTGTGTTCGCTCGCGGCAAGCGCGGCCTGGTGCTGCTGTTTCAGGCGGTCGTACAGGCGGGCGCGTTCGATGGCCAGCGACACTTGCTGCGCCACCACCTGCAGCAGGCGGATTTCATGCGCGCGGAATTTGTGCGGCACGGCCAGGTATTGATTCAATGTGCCGGCCGGCTCTCCCCCCAGCATCAGCGGCACGCAAATGAGCGCGCGCACGCCCTCGCCGAGGCTGATATGTTTCCAGCTTGCGCACAGCGGATGGCGGGCGATGTCCGCCACCCAATAGGGCTTTCCGGTGGAAAAGGCCATGCCCGAGGGCGACGATTCGTCCGCCGGCAGCAGGCCGATCTCGCGGAACCGTTCGCCGTAATCGGCGGACAATCCGTAGACCGCGGCGAACTCCAAGCGGGTCTTATCGGCCGAAAGCAACGTGATGGAGCCGAATGGCGCGCCCATGGCCCGGCTGGCCTTTTCGAGCGCCACATGCAGCACCTGGCCCAATTCGACGGGCGACAGCATGGCCGAAGCGATATCGGCCACCACCGTTAGTTCCTCGATGCGCTGTCGCAGGTTCCTGGCTGCCATTGCCCTCGCGTGCTTTTAGTCTAGCGCGACTGAGGGGACGGCGGCGTGCTTGGCCGGCCGAAAGGCGAGCTACGCTCGCCGAAGAGCGCGCCTGCGAGGCCCGCGCAGGCTGCGAGCCTGGCTGCGAGCCTGCCCCACTCAGGCATGCATTATGTGCGAACTCCAGAGGCGAGCTTTGCTCGCCACGTGCTACTGCTCGTCCTTCAACTCCCGCTTCATGTGCGTCAACCCGTTTTTCAAATCGTCGGTGGCTTCCGCGATCGACGAAGTGTCGTAGATCACGTGCGGCGTGAAGAAGACGATCAACTCGTCGCGGGTCGTGCTTTTCGATTTGGACCCGAAAGCCGCGCCCAGGTACGGAATCCGCTGCAGGAACGGAATTCCGCCGGACGATTCGTTGACGGTCTCCTGGATGAAGCCGCCAATGGCCACCGTATCGCCGTCCTGCAGCGTCATCTGGGTCTGGAAGCTGCGGTTGGTGAAAGACGGCGACGAAATGTTGGTGATGGTATTCGCACCCGGCGTGCTGATTTCCTGGTTGACGAGCATGGTGATGACGCCGCTGGAGTTGACGCGGGCCATGACCATCAGAGTGACGCCCGCGCTCACATTGGAGACGTTGTTGGCGAACAGGGTGTTGCCGCCGGATTGCACTCCCGAGGCTACCGTGGAGCTCAACGTGGGCACCGTCTGGCCCACATTCATCACGGCGGGGATGCTGTCGGTGGCGATCAGCGACGGCTCGTTGATGGTTTTGACCTTGCCGGTGCTCTCCATGGCCGACAGTTGCGCCAGCAATTCCCGGCTGTGGCCTACCAGGAAGCCGCCGGTTAGAGTCAGCGCGCCATTGACCGCCGATCCTAGAAAGCCGCCGGCTTGGCCCGGCCCGGTCAGACCGGTGGTCACCGCGGTGCCTTTGTTTTGCAGGTAGGATTGTACGCCATATTGGAGCTCGCCCGTCAGTTGTACTTCGAGAATCTTGGCTTCCACCAGAATCTGCCGCGGCGCCACATCCAACTGCACCAGCAGCCGCGAAATCTGCTCCCATTCCTCCGGGGTCGATTGCACCAGCAGGGTGTTGTCGAACGGATTCGGGATGACGCGCGGCATGTGCGTATTGGAAGCTCCGGAGCCGGTCAGATACGTGCCGGTCTGGTCTCCGGTAGCGCCCGCCGCCCCGCCAGCCTGCGTCCCTGCCTGCGTCCCAGTATTGCTGCCCATGATGCTGGCGAAGGGGTTCATGGCGCTGTCACGGTAACCGCCATTGCCGCCTGTGTTGCCGTAGCCTGTGCCGCCGCCGCCGTAGCCCCCGCCGCCATAACCACCGCCGCCGTAGCCCCCGCCGCCAAAACTCCCGCCTCCGTAGCCCATGCCTCCCATACCCATGCCGCCGGTGCCCGGGCCGATGTTGCTCATCATGCCGCTCATCATGTTGTTATTCATTTGGCTCAGGGCCAACAATGCCTGCGGGTTGCCGCTGTACAACGCCATGATGGCCAACGCCACCGTCTCGGCGCGGCCGTACTTCAGCCGGTAGACGTAATTATCCACCGCGCCAGCCGGCGATTTTACGGGAACATCCAGCTTCTTCAGCCACTGTCCCACCTGTTCGAAGACTCCCGGGTTGGGCGCCACCGCGACGATCGTGTTGATGCGATCGACGGGCACGAACTTCACCGCGCCGGCCTTGTCGGAAAGCGATACGGCCTTGAAAACGGACTCCAGTTGCTTCACCAGATCCGTGGGCCGGCCGTTGCTGACCTCGTATAGGTGCACCCGCTGGCTGACGAAGGAATCGCTGTCGAAAAGCGCCAGCAGATCCATGGTGCGCTTCATGTTGCGGTTGTTATCCTGCAGGATCAGGAGATTGGCCGGGTCGTATGTGGCGGCCGCGGCGCCTTCGCCCAGGAACGGCTGGATCAGCTTCAAGATCTCGCCGGCGGTGGCGTACTTCAGGAAAACCAGGTTCAAGGCCATGCGCTCGTCGTCGGGAAAGTCCTTGCCGTTAACGGATGGCGGCAGCGGCATCTGGGATACTTTCTCGACCGGCACCACCCGGTAGAGGTCGCCGACTTTGACCAGCGCCGCGCCGTTCACGCGCAGGATGGTTTCGAGCAGAGGCATCAGGTCGGCGGACTTCATTTCACCGTAAGTGTGGATGGTAACGCTGCCTCCCTTGAAGTGCGGATCCAGCAGGTAGTTGATTTTCAGCCGCCGCGCCACGATGTCGATCAGTTCCGACAGGGACACGTTCTCCAGCATTAACCCGCCAGTATCGGTAACGGTGGAACGCCGCGGGCCGGTCTGCGGGGCGGTGGTGGATGGCGCGGGGGATGGCGTGGACGATGGCATCCCGCCATTCGCCGGAGTTCGCGCGGGAGGAGGAGGCGCGGTTTGCTGCGCCGAAGCGATCCAGGCTCCGCAGCACGCCGTCAGTATAGCTGCCGATAAGAGGCTGCGGCAGCGACTCGCGGACCGCGGGCGGAACCGCCTGTGCCACCAAGACAAATCCTGTATCCGCCGTGGTGGACTACCCGCGATGTTTTCACGCCTTCTCATGCTGGATCTCACTACCTACTCCTTTTCCGCAGTACGCCGGGCAGCGCTGTTCTTCTGCTGGACATCCCAAATGCGCTGCTCGGACTCGTTCAACTCGGTCTTCTTGCGGACCCAAGTGCGCTTGCCGAAGGGAGTCCCCTGTTCGAAGCGGATGGAGTCGCCTTGTTGGACGGCGGTGATCCGCTCGCCTTCGGCGCTGCGCTTGTCGGCCGCGCTCTGCACGGCATCCACGGAATCCGCGGGCCACCGCGTGACGCCGAACGGCGTACGGCGATAGGTCCAGACTTTGCCATCTTTATCGGTCCAACGGTAGAACCCGGGTGTAGTTTCCACGGCGTCTCTCGGTATGCCGGTCGAGGTGGCCGCCTTCTTGGCCGGCTTGGCCGCCGGGGGCGGCGAGGTCTTGGTGGAGTCCTGGGCCGCCAGGACCCCCGACAGGATACCCATACATATTAAAATTCTCATTCGCGATTTACTCCTTTTGGCGACCACTTGCGGAGCAGGCGGTCTTATTTATCAGTCTCCCAATAACATCTGGAACCGAAAGGGCTCCCCTTGATCACTTTGCGCATGCCATCGGCGACGGTGCCGGCCGGCGAGGTATCTCCCGGCTGGCAGGCCTTGATGCCCGGGGTGAGATCCCCACCCGGCTTGGCGGCCGCGGTAGCCACGGGCGCCGGCGGCGGCGGCGGCGCGGCTGGAGTGGCAGCCGCCGGGCCAGGCGCCGGCGGCGCGGCCGTGCTTCGATCCAGGATCTCATCCACTTTCTTCGTAATGGTCTGGCCTTGCCACTCCAGCACGAGTTCGTCGTTGTTCACCGCCACCAACTTGAACGCTCCCACCTTGTCGCCCGGCTGGTAATCGCGATGCGGCCCTTTCGGGCCCTCACTCATGATGGCAATGGGACCATCGCCCAGGTCCAGTACGCCGTGGAACAACGGCAGCGCCGGCATGGGTATGGCCTTCGGCGCGGGCGGCGGCTCCACCACCACTACGGGATTGCGGTCTTTGGAGAACAGCATCTTCTGCGCGATGTCGTTATAATCGACCGCCTTCACCGGCTCGTTGGCGGGCAGCGGCGTCATGGGCGGCGGCGGCGTAGCCTGGATGCGCTTGCGGAGCACGGCTTGTTCGCGGGCGCGCGCGGCGATCCATTCGCGGCGCAGATGCACCCCGCCGGCCACGCTCAGCGCCAGAAGCGCCAGGTTCGCGAATAACAATTTGCGCTTCACAAGGAGGCCGGCCCCTTCTTCTGCGGCACCAGTTTGCGCGGCACCACGCCCGATAGTCCCAGCCGCACCAGGACCGTTTTCTCTTTGGGATTGCTGGCGGCCACCCGGATGTCGCTGGTGGCGATCAACTCGGGCCGGTTCGCCAAATCCGACATGAAATTGATGAATTGCTCGATGCGGCAATTGAACGAGACGGTCACCACCACTTCTCCATAATCGTCGGCCAGCGGGCGCACTTTCATCTCCTCGGCGCCGCGCACGTCGATGCCATCGTCCTTACCCACGCGGCGGATGATTTCGAGCAACTGCGCCTGGGCTTGGGCGGCGGTGTCGGCCAGGATCATGCCTTTTTCCCGCGCGGCCAACTCGCCGGCCGCAAGCTTGCCGATCTTCTCTTTACCCGGCACGGTAGCCGCCGTCTCGCGCAGTTTCGCCAGCCTCTGCTCGGCCAGCGGGACCGAATCGTACGCGGCCACCAACTCCGGGCGTTTGTCCGTCATCACCACGAAGCGCAGCACCAGGACGACAGTCACTCCCGCCGCTAAAATCAGCAGCGTGCGCCGGTCCAGCGTACCGGTGTTCATTTGCCGGGCCTCCGCTGGGTGTGCAGCCGGAAGACCTCGGCGTTTTGCACTTTGCTGATGCCGTTGAATTCGGAATTGTGAAACAGCGGCGAGGCGTCCAGCACTTTGATCAGCGGGGCGGCCTGGTCGGCCTCGCCCACGATCAGGGCTCCGTCGCGCGATAGCTCCATGGTGTTGGCCCACGCCGGCATCGGAAACAGCCGGCTCAGTTCGTCGATGGCGTTTAGATCCGCACGCGTGCGGGACCGGAATTCAGCGAGTAGCCGCGCCCGCGCGCGCATGCGGCGATTCTGGTCTTCAAGCAGCGCCGCCCGCGCCGCCTGCGGCCGCAGTTGCGCGATCTCGGCGTCCAGCCCCTTCAGGTATTGGCGCTGTTCGTAACCCGGCCACGCCAGGCTAGCCCCCAGCACCATCAGCAGTGCCGCCGCCGCCACCGCGGTGGGAATGAAGATACCGTGGGAAGCTGCCTCGCGCCGCTCGGGAGGCAGTAGATTAGCCGGCGGCGCCAGCCGCGGGCAGGCGCTTTCCAGGGCGGCGGCGTATGGCAGGGGATTGCGCGCCAGATCGTTTTCCACCGGATTCACGCGCGGCGAGGGCAGCAGGCTTTCGAGCGCGATGGGCGCGGTTTCGGGCGGCAGGCGCAATTCGGCGGCGGCGAGTGCGGCGGCTTTTTCCGCGGGCAAATCGAACTCCGCGGAAAAAACGGGACGCGCCTGGCTTTCGCCGTAGACCTCCACGCCGGAGCCCGCGGCGCCCGCCAGATGGCCCAGCGCCACGAATTCGCGCGGCGGAGGAGCCGACAGCCGGATCGCGCCGTGAATCGCGGCCGCCACGAAAGTGAAGCAACCGGTGGCGATGCCCGCCTCCGTGAAAAGTTCCAGGTAGCGATCCACGGTCTCGCGCCGCACGATGCCCACCAGTACGCCGCCTTCGCCCAGCGGCGTAAAGCCGAACAGCACTTCCTGGTCGCCGTAGGGATTAATCCCATCCAATTGAAAGGCGATGGCGGCTTCCAGATCCTTCGGCCGGACGCCGCGCAGAGGAATCTGCCGCACGATCACTTCCGGCCTGGGCAGCAGCACCGTAGCGCTTAAATGCGGCGTGCCCAACTTTCCCAGCAAGGCGCTGTACTCCGCACCCCATTGCGCGGCGGGACGTTCGCGAAAGCGCGGGATGGTGGTGCGCGCCAGCACCTGCACCGCATTGGGGCGGACGCGCGCGATGGCAACCTCCAGGTCGGGGCCGGCGATTTGAATCCCCGCGCCCGTGCCAAAGGCTGCCAGCCGCCGGAGCTGAGAGTAATTCCCCAAATCGTTGAGACGCACGGGAAGGGGGAAAAGACGACGGGGGGATGGGTGAGGTTGGGGCCTATCGAGCTTGAAATCCATCGGCGCCACCGTAGATCTCTTCCCGGATGATGCGGTCGGTGGCCTGGTTCAGGTAATGATTCAACGCGTCTCTGAGCTGCCGATATTCCGGCCAGAGAGTGCGATCCACAAACGTCTTGGGAGCCTGCACCATCACCGTAGTTTGGCGTTGCCGCTTGTAGCGGAACGGTTCCAAACCATAGCGGCGGCAGAGCGCCCAAAATAAGCGCCGTTGCCAAAGATCGGGCAGCGTGAACTGGTATTCGAGCAGCGGCTCGGTATACCCGATGGCCGCGATCGCTTTCTTCACCCGCTCGATGGCCGCCGCGGCTGCGCTACGCTCTCCGGGGGTGGTGGCGCCTTCGTACAGAGCGGAGATTTTGCGCAACTGCTCCCGGAGCTGTTGCTCGGTCATCGCCTAAGCGGTTCCCGCCTGGGCCTGGGCGCTTCCGCGGGCCTGTGCGTCGTCGTGGCTCTCGCCGTAAATCGACGGAACCTTGGCGCCCATCGGCCGCAAGTAGACCGACAACTGACCGCGATGGTGGATCGAGTGGTTGAGCGCGAATTGCAGATACATGACCGCCGGATACTGGAACATGCCGCGGAAATCGACCACCTTCATGAGCTGATCGCTGGACATGCGCGTAAGGCGGTCGAAATTAGCTTGGAACGCGTCGCCGTACCAGGCGGCCACGTCGGCCGCCGTGCGAATGGGTTCCGGCCGGCTGCCACCCCTATAGTTGAATTCACCCGCGGCGATCCCGTCCAGAAAGAAGTTCTCGGCAGAAGCGATGTGCCAGGCAAGTTCCAGCGCGCTCTTGGAGATCCCGTCGGGGCGATAATCGCCTTGATCGGCGGGAACAGCTTCAATAATCTTGCGGGTGACGCGGTGCTCGTTCTTGAGCGACGGCAAAGCTTGCTGCAATAGAAAAATGGCTTGTTCGGGTTGTAGTGGTTGCATTTGGCAGGCCTTTGGTGCTTGTACAAGTATAAATCACACCCCGTGGCGGCGCATGGCGCCGCCCCACTTCGCTACTTCGCACTAACGACGGGCAGGCGCCGCAGCGACTCGATCTCCCGCAGCATGCCCTCCACCGTCGCGCGAGCCACGGCCTCGCCCTTTTCCCGCGTAGCGAGCGTGGCGTCGCCATAGATCCCGCTGGCGGAATAGGCGCCGGGCTTGCGCGGATCGCGGGTCAGCCCGCCGCTCTCCGAAGGGTGGTAGTCCTTTACCGCCTTGCGCATATCCACCGACGCCGGATCGATATAGAGCATCAGCGACGTCTCAATCTCATCGGCATGCGTCCCGCCCTCTTCCTTCTTGACGCGTTTCTCAGCCTCGGCCCCGACCTCGAGAATGTCGGTGTAGCGCAGCACGATCCCTTCGGCGGCCAGCGTCTGGGCGGCGGGCCGCAGCGCACGCAACGTGGAAACGCCCGTGTTCAGCGCATAGAACCGCTTCGGGCCGAAGCGCGCCAGACTGCGGCAGATGTCCACCAGCATGTCCCGCGCGGTTTCCAAACGCAGCGAGGTCGAGCCTGGATACTCCACGAAAGCGGGGTAGAAACTATAGTTGACCGTCGGCGCCACCACCACATCGGCGCGTTCCAGGATCTGCCGATTGTAATACTCCGCTTCCAGATAGTCGGTCTTCAGCTTCAGGTGCGGCCCGTGTTCTTTCGATTCGGCGCCGATGGGAATCACGACCACGGTCTCCGGTGTCAGCACCTTCTCCGCCTCCACCCAGGTCAAATCCGCGAGCACGATGCCCCGCTGCTGGCCAAAACCCAAACTCGCCGCGACAAGCACAAGCCACAACAGCCGCATCGGCGTCCCTCCTCGATTGTGCTAACGTAGCATGCTATGTTCAGCCGAACCGCACGGATCGCGTGCTTGCTGGCGGCGGCGACCGCCGGCTCCGCCGCCGATAAAGTTACCTCGCTCGATGTGCGTCTGCTCTCCACCATGCTGACGGCCGATGAAGGCTACGGCGAATGGGGATTCGCGGCACTGGTGGTGGCGGACGGCCACCGCATTCTCTTCGATACCGGCGCGCATCCGGACACTGTTTTGCGCAACGCCCGCGAGCTGCATATCGATCTCTCCAATGTGCCGGATGTGATCCTTTCGCACCATCATCTGGATCACACCGCGGGACTGGTGACGCTACGCCGCGAATACGCCAAATCGAACCCGGCGGCGCTGGCCCGCGCGCATGTGGGCGCGGGCATCTTCCAAAGCCGCACCGACGGCGGCGCAGGCGAGGTGAATACCATGATCGCCACCAAGCGCGACTATGAGAGCGCCGGCGGGACCTTCATCGAGTACACCCAGACTCGCGAACTGTTTCCCGGTGTGTGGCTGACCGGCCCGGTTCCACGCAAGTATCCCGAAAAGAATTGGAATCCGGGACGCATGTTGCGTCTGGCCGATGGCAAGACGATTGAAGACAATCTGCCCGAGGATCAGTCGCTGGTGATTGTTACGGACAAAGGTCTGGTGGTGTTATCGGGCTGCGGACACTCCGGCATCGTGAATACGCTGGACTATGCGCGCGCCAAGATTGCGCCGGCTCGCATCTACGCCGCGCTGGGCGGCTTCCACCTATACCAGGCCAGCGACGAAACGCTGGCCTGGACCGCGTCGAAACTGAAGGAATTCGGCTTACAGAATCTGCTGGGCGCGCACTGCACCGGCATCGAAGCCGTGTACCGCTTGCGCCAACTCATCGGCCTGGAACGAAAGACGGCCGCGGTCGGCGCGGTCGGTGGCGGCTTCAATTTGGACACGGGGCTCGATCCCGGATCCATTGCGCGATAGCCATGCGCAAACTCTATTGGGCCATCGGCATCGTCGCCGGCGCGCTTGCCGCAGCTTTCGTCGGGCTCCCCGGATACGTGGAGAACTCCATGAACGGCGTGCTGCGCAAGCCGCCGTACCATGTCTCCGCGCGCGCCCGCGATCTGGAAAGCCGCATCCCCATCGTGGATTTGCACGCCGACAGTCTGCTCTGGTCGCGCGACCTGCTAGCCCGCGGCACGCGCGGGCAGGTCGATATCCCGCGCCTGATCGAAGGCCATGTGGCGCTCCAGGCGTTCACTATCGTCACCAAGACGCCGCGCGGCCTGAACTTCCAGCGCAACACGCCCGACTCCGACAACATCACGCTGCTCTCCATCGTGGAGCGCTGGCCGCCCGCCACCTGGAGCAGCCTCACCGAGCGCGCTTTGTATCAGGCTTCGCGGCTGCGCGACTTTGAAGCCCGCGCGCAAGGCAAGTTCACCATCATCCGGTCGGCGGCGGATCTGCACGCCTATTTGGACCGGCGCCGTATCGAACCCGGAATTACAGCCGGCTTCCTCGGAATCGAAGGCGCACCCGCGTTGGACGGCAACCTGGCCAACATCGACCGGCTCTACGATGCCGGCGTCCGCATGATGGCGCCCACGCATTTCTTCGACAACGATATCGGCGGCTCGTCGGCGGGCGTGGAGAAAACCGGGCTCACGGACAAGGGCCGCGAGATGGTCCGGCGCATGGAAGCTCGCCACATGCTGGTGGACGTAGCGCACGCCGCGCCACGCACCATCGACGACGTGCTGGCCATCGCCACGCGCCCCGTGATCGTCTCTCACACGGGCGTGAAGGCGACGTGCGACAACAGCCGCAACTTGAGCGACGCACAGCTTCGCGGCATCGCCCATACAGGCGGCGTGATCGGGATCGCCTTTTTCGAAGTGGCTGTGTGCGGAACGGACGCGGCGGCCATCGCCCGCGCCATACGCCACGCGGCGGACACCGTGGGGGTGGATGCCGTGGCCCTTGGCTCGGATTTCGACGGCGCGGTGGTGGCGCCGTTCGACACCACCGGACTGGGCCTGTTGATCGATGCGCTCTACCAGGCCGGATTCACGGACGGCGATATTGGCAAGATCATGGGCGGCAACGCGCTACGCGTGTTACTGTCAAGCCTGTGACCGCTCCCTAACGGTCGCGGCTCGGTCACCTTGGCCGCGGCTCGGTCACCGTGGCCGCGGCACTTACTCCGTGACTAGCTTCCAGCTTGTGTCCGGGTCGTATTCCACGATCGCCGCGGCTAACTCCGCGGTTTTCGGACCCAGGTTCTTCTGATAGACACGGCCTTGCTGGTTGACGATGAAGGTCATGATTCCGGAGCTACCCCACTTATCGGGATAAGCTATCAGCGCGTACCCGGCGATCATGTTGCCATTGAGCACATAGCCAAACCTTCCGCCCGGCGCGTGCGCACCCTGGCGTTTAAGTATCTTGAAGTAGTATCCGTGATACGGGCGCTTGGGCGCTCCGGCGGGGCGGGGCTGGCCTGCCGCATAGCCCTCGGCGCGGGCTTGCGCGACCAGGCTGCCGAGAGGGCTGGGCTTGGCGCCCGAAGGCGTCTCCCAGTAAAGTCCGTCGCGTTTGCCCGGCGTGCTGACGAACTTCTGGGCGTAGACCGCCAAACCGTCCTGGGCGGTGCCGTTGGCCTCCGTAAAATACTCCCACTGCGCCAGCACGTAGGCACGGCAAGTCAGGATGGCGGAAAGCTCGTCCTCGCCGATGTGCCGGTTGAGGATTTCTTCAAGTCCCGCGGCGGTGTCGAAGCGCCACTGGCTTCCGTCCTTGACGATGGGAATGGGCGATGGCCAATTGTCTTCGCCCACCAGGAGCGTGAGCTTGGTGTCACTCACTTTCTCGAGCTTGTGCGACTTCTCCAAGTTGGCGGCGAAGCGCTCCAGCGCTTTATTGTCCTCCACCGGGTCGCCCGTCAACAGTTTGGCGCGGTCCGGTCCGAAGATCGCCGTCAACGCGGTTTGGTCCTTCGCTTGGGCCGCGCGCGCCAGAGCTTCAACGGCCGCATCGGGGGCCGCAAAACGGGTCTGGTTGGAGTCCGCGGCCTTTTGCGCGGGTGCCATGGGCGCGGTTAGAAGCATCGCCAATGCGGCTGCTACGAGTGTGCAGCGTTCTCTTGAGGCGTGACCTTGTCGCGGATTCATTAGTGCCTTCCTCCACCACCGCCGTGAGATCCACCGCCACCGCCGCCGCCGTGCGATCCTCCGCCACCGGAAGACCTGGGCGCGGGAGCGGGGTGGGAAGCTTGCGCACGGCTGCTTTGACCGCGCTGGCTGGATGCTCTCGCATCGATGTTACCGCGGTTGCCGCCAAACGCGGGGTTCTCTGTCCGCTCCGGGGCGCGCGGCGGCTCGGCCGCCCGTTGGCTCGGCTCGGCGCGGCTTGGCTCGGGTTGCGTGGCCGGCTGACTGGTTTCACGGCCCCGGTAGGAATCGATCCGCGAATCGTTGACGTTCCCATTGCGCTGGATGATCTTGTTATTCACGCTGTTGGCCGGCGCGCCACCGGTGAATCCGGTATTAACCCGCGTCCTGGCGTAGTTCACGTTTTGATGGACGCTATTATAGCGAGTCAGATTACTGTAATTTACCGCGCGAGCGGTAACACCGCGGTTGGCGGCGACATTTTTCAAGTTGTAATTCACATAAACGTTGTTGATGTGGACGTAGGGACGGGACCGGGCAATCCAGCCGCGCCCTTCCGACCAGCCATGATAGTAAATGCGGCGATGCCGCCAGTCGAAGTCATAGTTAAGCCAGACGCCAATGGGGTAACCAGTGCCGAAACTAATGACGGGTCCGCCGTACACGCCGCCGGAACCGAAGAAGACCAGACCGGGATCGTATATGGGCACGTAGCAGAACTGCGCCTGGGCGGGCCAGATCTCAATATTGCCATCGTCCACCTCCACGTCCTGCTGTGGTGTGGTAACCAGGTTCCCCGCGCTGCTGGCTTCCTGGCGCAGCCGCTGCACCGAGGCCATTACGTCGTCGGTCTGGTTGACATACGCTTGCCCCAGGGCGGTAGTCCAATCCAGGCTGTCCGCCATCATATAAAGGACCGTGGGGTAATGCGCCACGGCTTTGACGCTGACATCCCAGGGCTGCATGTCGATATCGTCGGAACTGGTGCCGGCGCGGCAAAGACGGGCCGCCTCATCGACCTGATCGGGGAAAGTAGCGGCCAGCAGAACCTGGGCCAGCAACGGGTCCGGGTAGAGGGCGATCGGCGCCAGCAGGTTATCGAGTTGCTCGGGAGAGAAGGGCTGTACAGACGAATCGTCCTGCGCACGGAGAAGCGCCGCGCAAGCCAGAAGCGAGAGTGCCAAGGAGAGAGACTGAACCTTCGACATGGAGTATTTTTCTCCTTACCTACCGGTCAATATAGCCGCCTTGATAGACGCTGGAAGTGTTAACAAAGTTACCTTAGTGGATCGCACGCGCTGCATGTGCGCGATGTCGGGAGTTGTCCCGACGCGCTAGTTAGGATAGGGGTCGCCGGGGTAGGCGATCCGGATCTGATGATCGGTAAAAACAGCGTGGCCATCCGAGAGCGTCACTTTTGGCATATGGCAACCGACGCAATTCTTCTGCGAGACCGGGCACGGCTTTCGCGGCTTGGCCGCATGACAAGCCAGGCAAGCGCGATCGTAACCGGCTTCGTCGCGAGACAGGCTGGCGTGCGGATCGTGGCAAGCGGTGCAGCGGATGCGCTTGTCGTCGCCCAGGAAGCACTCGCTGTTCGCCAGCCGGTAAGGCGCAAACCGGACATTGACTTCGCCCCACTCCCGCGCCCTGACGATGAACTCCCAAGTGCGATGACACTGGCCGCAAAAATTCGACATGTCCTCGGCGCCCAGTTGACCTAGTTTCGCGGGAAGCGCCGCGGCCTTGCCCTGCGCCGCGCTTTCCATGTGAGCGGACGCGCCCGTGTGACAGTGCTCGCAAGTGACACCCGGTTTGAGAGAGTCGAGCGTCACCCTGCCCTGCTTCACGCCGCCGGTACCGTGACAATCGAAGCAGATCGCGATTTCCTGACTGGACGTCTCGCGTCCCATGGCTTCCACCAGATTACGAGGCCGCAACTGTTCGTCGCCCAGAGTGATGGCCAAGGCGTTCAATTTTGGATAATAGCTGACCATGCTCTCATAGAAGCGCCCCTGGTATAGGAAGACGAAAGTCTGCATGTGGACGCCAAACGCATATTGAATGGGCAGCGAGAGTTCGCCCGCGGCGCCGCGCACCGTGTAGGCGCTCAGATCGCCCTTGCGTTCGACGGTGTAAGTATAGCCGTCTTTCTCAAAGGTCAGCTTAGGGTGGACTTTCAGATTCTCCTGGTCCGGCGGCAGTTCGATGGCGTTGCCCATGCCGGTGCCGGGCTGCGAGTGCGCTTGGGAAGGATGGCACGTGGCGCATGTGGTGGGGCGGGCGGGTCCCGAAGCGGCGCACGCCAGGGGGATCAGCGCGAGGCAGATCTCCAGGGCGCTACCGGCTCGGGCCGTGCGGATCGCTTTCCCGGGCCAACTGGATGGAGATCTTCCGCTCGCGGCGCGCGTCGTCGTTACGGCCTGATCGCGAGTATGCATGAGCCAACGCTACATGATACTCGAAATTTGAAGGATCCAATCGTTCGGCGATTTCCAGGTGCGCGGCAGCCTCCTGGGGATCGGCGAGGGTCAACCCGTAAGCGTATTGGGCCAGGGGAGAGGAGGGCCGGTCTTCAGCCGCCCTCCTGGCGTAGGACGCTGCGTCGGAGGCTGCACCGGCCTGCAGTAATAGAAGCGCGAGCAAAGCCCGCGCTTCTACCGATTGGGGATTGACTTCCAGTTCGCGCCGCAATTCCGGCTGCGCGGCCTCCGGGTGGGCACCCAGCAGGTATGTGGCGTATAGATTATGAACGCCGGGAGCGGCCGGGTAAGCCTCCAAAAGGGCGTGGAACGCAGCTTCGACCGCGGCTTTGTCTCCGGACATCCAGGCGTAGGCGGTGCGGCCCACGGCGGCAATGAACTCCCGTTGATCGGGCGGCGTCTCCTTGGGCAGCATGGGTTTATCGAGTGAGTTGAGGCCCAGGCCGGCGATCAGAGTGGGATCGTGGATGCCGCGGCGCACCAGCGCCTTATACCAATGCCAAGCCTGTTCGAAAAGGCCCAGCCGCGTGAGTAGGAGCGCCTGGTGGAAGCGCACGACCTGTTCGATTTCCGGCGCCAGACCGCCCGCGAGCGCCTTTTGCAGATGTTCGCGCGCCGGCGTGTAGCCGCCGGTTTCGAACTCGCACAGACCCAGGAATGCCCAGCCGGCGGGCTTGTCCGCCAGCTTGACGAATTCGGCGAAAGCCGGCTGCGCATCCGCATAGCGGTCGGAATCGTAATCGAGGGTCCCAAGGTAGAACCAGCCTTCGGACCAGTCGGGCTTCAGTTGCAGGGCTTGCCGGTAGAGATCGATAGCTTGCGGCACCTGGTCGGCGTCGCGCGCGGCGGCGGCTTGGCGGGACAGTTCCTCGAACGTCGCGGCGCCGCAAGCAGACACAAGTGTTACACAGCACGCCAGCCGGAGAGCCCAGCGCTTCCCTTCGCCGCGCATCATCGCGTTGTAGGGACGCCCGTTTCGGAGCGCGGGTTACCGGGCAAGCCGCGGCAGTTGCGCGGACAGCGGCGGACACGGTAGATTGAAGAGGAACGCTTCCATGCGCCCGTAGCTCAGCTGGATAGAGCGTCTGGCTACGAACCAGAAGGTCAGGTGTTCGAATCACCTCGGGCGCACCACTAACCGCCTAAGTTATCAGCTAATTACGGCGGGCCTGCCGTGATTGGCGACGGGCGCGTCAAGCTCACTGTGCCCATTTTTGTGCGCACCCTGTGCGTCTCGCGCCCTGTCCATGGCCGCGCGCGTCGTGTGCTCCTGCGGATGAATGTACCGCTTGGTGATGGACATGTCGCGGTGGCCGGCCAGATACGCCAGGGTCCGAGGGTCCATGTGGGACGCCCACCCGGTGAGGCAGGTATGTCTAAGAGTGTAAAGTGGAAAGTGTTCCAGACCCGCCCCCCGGCACACCTTCCGGTGTTGCCTCTTCAAGCTGGACGGCTCGATGTGCCCGCGGGCAGTTGGAGCCGGAAAGATATTATGGCCGGTGGCGCAGTTGCGGATCGTATGCGCCTCAACAGACCTTCGTAGTCCGCCGTAACGTAGACGATTAAATCGGGAGCGGGGATCTGAGCCTGGAGAGTTGCCGCCAGTTGCGCGAGCACGTCGAATCGGTGGGGCGTCAACAGTCCAGCGCGCTTGTGCATATTGCAGAAGACCTCGATGTCCTCGTCTATGCTGCGATCGAAAACGACAGACGGCGAACCCATGGTTCTCTTCCATGCGTCGGCCCTTGCGTGCATCAGATAGCGCTGTAGCGGCTCAAAGCCCTTCGCTGGGATGGCATGCAAATGTTTGAAACAGGCCCTCAGGGGCATATTCTGCTACGACCGAATGACCGGATGCGCCTAGCAGATGGGCAATGGACGTCTTTCCGGCACCAGTCGGTCCTGAAAGCCAAACGATCGTCTCGCGATTATAGATGGTTCGGGACCTACGCTCAGGTCGGACCACCATCGAACCAGCCTGACCCGTCGAAAGGCCGACGATTCGCGGGTGTGCTTTATCGTGGGATTCCAGCGACGGCGTCACTTGGCCCGGAAAAGCCCTGCCCGGCGGATGTGAACTCTTGCCGCGAACAACACCCCATGCACTCGCCGAAGCTAGGCAAACGTGAGCCGTTGCTGGGCTGGCGGCACCGGCGGCCTCTCCTCCAATTCCCCACTCTGGTTCCGCAGCATGGCGGCCACCAATTGCCACGTCGGCCCCGGCGTGTCGCGCCACGGTGCCGGAACAGTGATCATGCAGTAATGCCGCGTGTCGGGATCGAAGCTGACAAACCCGGCCTGCCGCGCCGCTGGATCAGCCGAGAGGTGAAGCAGTCGGCGACGGGTATCATGGTTGATTGGCAAGATTCAAATCATGATCCCTTTGTCCGTCCTGGATCTTTCGCCCATTTTGGAAGGCAACGACGCCGCGCAGTCCTTTCGCAACACAGTTGATCTCGCACAACATGCCGAGAGACTGCGCTACCGCCGTTACTGGCTGGCAGAGCACCACAACATGCCCGGAATCGCCAGTGCCGCCACCGCTGTTTTGATCGCGCGCGTCGCGGCTGCCACGTCTACCATCCGTGTCGGCGCCGGGGGCATCATGTTGCCGAATCATGCCCCGCTGGTGATCGCGGAACAGTTTGGCACTCTGGAGTCGCTGTTCCCCGGCCGGATCGATTTGGGTTTGGGACGCGCGCCCGGCACCGATCAGATGACCGCCCAAGCACTCCGGCGAAACCTATCGTCCGATGTCGATCAATTCCCCCAGGATGTCGTTGAATTGATGCACTACTTTCAACCCGCAAAGACAGGGCAGAGACTTCATGCGGTGCCGGGAGAGGGGTTAAATGTGCCCGTCTGGATTCTGGGGTCCAGCCTTTTCGGGGCCACGCTTGCAGCGGAGTTAGGTCTGCCATTCGCGTTCGCTTCTCACTTCGCTCCGGCGCAGATAATGGCGGCGCTCGCGATTTACCGGGAACATTTTCAGCCATCCGCGCAGTTGGATCGCCCTTACGTCATGTTGGGGTTTAACGTTATCGCGGCTGATACCGATGACGAAGCGCGCCTTCTCGCTTCGTCTGTGCAGCGCGCGTTCGTGAACTCGCGCACCGGTCGGCCATCGCGTCTTCAGCCCCCGATACCGGACTACGAGCAGGGGCTTGTGCCACATGAGCGCGCGATTATCGAGCAGGTGCTCAGTTGTTCGGCGATTGGTTCCCCTCGGCCTGTTCGGGAAGGGCTGGAGGCTTTTATCGCGCGAACGCGAGCGGATGAGCTGATGATCACATCCCACATATTCAGCCACTCGGCGCGGTTGCGGTCGTATGCGATCACGGCTGAAGTCCGGGATGCCTTGAGTTGAGCATTCGCGTGTTCCGGCGTTCAGTGTCCAGGCGGTTCAGGTTCTTGGGCGATTCGGCGGCTCGGGGTTAGAATCTCTTTTTCCGTGGCCAGGCGCCTAGTTATCCCGGTCAATCACGATTGGAGTCAGGGTGTCTCAGCCGTTACAAAAGCGCTCAGGGCAGGACGCGCTGCAAGATCGAGGCAGGAACAGTGAAGATTGCGAGCTTCAATATCAACAACATCAACAAGCGTCTGGAGAATCTCTCGGCTTGGCTCGGCCAAGTTGCACCGGATGTCGTTTGCCTCCAGGAACTAAAGGCTGCGCAGGAGGCATTTCCCGTGGATTCCCTTCACGCCCTCGGATACGAGGCCGTCTGGCAGGGCGAGCGTTCCTGGAATGGCGTGGCCATCTTGGCGCGAGATCACGCTCCAGTGCTGGTCCGCTCCAGCCTGCCCGGTAATCCTCAGGATTCCCAGGCGCGGTACATCGAGGCGGCCGTGAACGGAGTCTTGATCGCTTCCATCTATCTGCCGAATGGAAATCCTCAGCCTGGCCCGAAGTTCCAATACAAGCTTGCGTGGTTTGAACGCCTCATCGCCCACGCCGCCGGACTCATTGCGGCCGGCGTGCCGGTCGTGTTGGCGGGCGATTACAATGTCGTGCCGACGCCGCAGGACATCTATCCAACGCGCTCCTTAGATGACAACGCGCTGATCCAACCGGAAAGCCGCGAGGCGTTTGCCCGAATGCTCGCTCAAGGCTGGACAGATGCGCTGCGGCGATTGTACCCAAATGGGCCGCTTTGGACATTCTGGGATTATAAGCGCGAGCGATGGCCGGCCGATAAGGGCATGCGGCTCGATCATTTCCTTCTCTCGCCGGCGATATTGGAGCGGTTGGTAGACGGCGGTGTAGACCGATGTGTGCGGGGTGAGGAAAATGCCAGTGACCACGCTCCCGCGTGGATCGTGCTTGATGTTTGATGTTGCGCTCTCTCCTTCACCGGCGTGGGCACCGTCAAAACTCAAGCAGCCTTGCTATGGTTCCTTCCAGCTTCTGAGAGCCGCTCGGAGCGCGAGGCGTGCAGGGAAACCTCGGCGAGTGTGAGCATCGGCGATCTGAACGGCGACGGGTATCCCGATCTCGTTTTGGGAAAAGGACGGCACCGGCCGCTGCTCGACCGGGTACTGCTGAATGACGGGACGGGCCACTTCACGGCTCACGACTTGGGAACCACGCCGGATCGCACATATTCAGCCGCGTTGGCCGATGTCAATCACGACGGCTATCTGGACGTGGTGATCAGCAACGACCAACCGGATCGCAAGCTGATGTATCTCAACGATGGCAAAGGCAATTTCCACGTCTCGGGAACCTTTGGCGATCCAAAATGGCCGACGCGCTACGATACGCTCGCCGATCTGAACGGCGACGGATATCCCGACATCATCGCCGCCAATCGCGGCGATCCGCCGAAGCACCCGGAATCCAGCTTCATTTGCTTGAACGACGGCAAGGGACAATTCCCGTCTTGCACTCCCCTGGCCGGGACGGAGTCGGCGACGATCATTGTCGCGGCGGACTTCGACGGCGACGGCGCGGTTGACCTGTTTGTGCCACATCGCGACGGCGGTCAGAGTGTCATTTTCTGGAACGACGGCAAGGGACAGTTTGCCCAAAAGACGCCGGTCGGACCGCCGAATTCGGCTGCGCGCGCTGCGGCCGCCGGGGATCTGAACGGCGATGGACGCGTCGATTTGGTGGTGGGCGGCGAACGACAGGGGCTTTTCGTCTATCTCAATCATGGGAAGCGAGACTTCAGCGACCCGATCCTGCTGGTCGGCAAGCAGCGGGTGCCGTACTCGGTCGCTATAGGCAATCTGAACCGCGACGGAAAGAACGATATCGTTGTGGGGAACGCGGGCGCGCCGGGTTCGGTGCTTTTCAACGATGGGACCGGCACGAACTTTCTGGAGATCCCCTGGGGCGACGGCAAAGGAGCGGTCTACGGTGTGGCGATAGGGGATCTGGACGGCGACGTATGGCCCGACATCGCCGCTGCGCGCAGTGATGCGCCGAACGCGGTTTGGTTCAGCACGAAGGCGGGGGCGAAGTAGCAAGCGCCGCTTCGATGTTTAGCGTGGGTCAAGCGTGTCTTGAAGCCGTTTGTGCGATCCTTTGATTGTGCCCAGCGCAGAACGAACAGCCCGGTTTATCGAACCGATGCTCTCGCTGCGGACCGACAAATTACCGGAAGGCGACGGCTGGCGGTATGAGGTCAAGCTCGACGGCTATCGGGCGTTGGCGATCAAGAGCGGCGGGCAGGTCCGGCTCCGGTCCCGCAACGACAAGGACCTCACCAAGCGCTATCCGGGCGTTGTGGCGGCGCTGACGGAGCTGCCGGATGAAACCGTAATCGACGGAGAGCTAGTGGCGCTCGATGCAACCGGGAAGCCCGTATTCAGCCTGCTACAAAACGGTGTCACCGATGTCCACTTCTACGTGTTCGACGTGTTGATCTTGTCCGGCCAAGACGTGACGGGTGAGCCATTGGTCAAGCGGCGGGATCTGCTGGAGAACCACGTCCTGCCAAAGCTACCCGAGCCGGTGCGATGCTCGCCGGTGCTGGAGGCCAGCTTGTCGGACCTGATTCAGTCCATACGGGCGCAGGGCCCTGAGGGGGTGGTGGCCAAGCGTGCTAACAGCCGATACGAATCGGGACAACGGTCGGGTGCCTGGATGAAGATGCGGGTCAACCGCTCCCAGGAGTTCATCATCGGCGGCTATTCAGTCGGCGGAAGCACCTTCGACACGGTGATCGTCGGGCACGTGGTGGACGGCAAGCTGGTGTACGTCGCGCGGACGCGGAGCGGATTCACGCCGGCGTTACGCGCGGAACTGCTGCGCAAAATGAGGCCGCTGGAGGTCGAGGCGTGCCCGTTCTGCAATCTGCCGGAAAATCGGCCGGGTCGATGGGGCGAAGGGCTGAGGCGGACAAGATGAAGGAGTGCCGGTGGGGCCGGAATTGAAAGTGCGGGTCGAGTTCCTGGAGTGGACCGAGGACCGGCACTTGAGGCATAGCAGGTTTGTCGGGATGTAGACTTTCGACGAGAGTTCGTGCCCGTGTGAGGACCGAACGAGAGGCGTGCATCGACCGCGAGACGGTCGTGCAGGGCGGCGGCTACGCGACGGGTGGCGTTAGACGCTCAGGAACGGTCGTGGGGACCGGTTTGGGTGAGCAGCCCAGCAGACCGAGCACAATTAAATTCTCATAATGCGGAGATGCTCCGCCCGGTTGGATGTACACTAACTTGAAATCGAAGCCCAAAAGTGAGATTCCGACTAGTATTTTCTGAAAGGAGTTTAGAGCAATGCGACGTTGCAACCTGTGTCTATGTCTCCTGCTAACACTACCTGGTCTAGCCCAAGTGCCAGGCATCAACAACCCTTCTAGTGCCGCCCCAGTAATCGACTGCCTCACGCGAAAGTCAGCCGACGCTCAAGCGCTGAAATCCGGCAAAGGATTCATAAATTTGGCCCAGGCCACAGCACTTGTCGTGGACGCGATCAACGAGGCGAAATGCGCGAATTTTGATCCCGCAGGCAGGTTCCAGTTAACTACAGCGGATATGGACTTTCAAACGCTGGTCGATCACGACGGCACTCTTGAAGTGCTATTCATCGGCGGAGCGGCTGGGGAACTCGATAAGCAAGTAACCGCGGATTCTGACTTTACCTATAGTGTTCCCACACCGGTGGGGGCGCAACCATTTGATCACTCGGAATTTCTTTCTCGTCTTGCCAAGAGCAAGACCAAAGAAAAGGCCAGTTCCGCGACCACGCTCGGAGAAGCCATTACAGCAGCTATGCAACAGATGGCAGAAAGACTAAATGATTTTCCTGCACTAAGTCAACATCAGGTTAAGGTAAGTATCAAATTTGCGTTTACAAAGGATGGTACGCTTGAATTGGAGCCTAAGATCGGCTCCGTAGGCATTACCGGCAAGTACAAGATAAGCGAAACGAACACGCAGACCATAACTCTAACCTTCGCTGACCAAACACCAATAATAAACCTCAGTGCGACTCCGGCTTCCCCAATTACCCAAGGAACTTCGATCACGCTCATAGCGAGTGTGGTTCCGCCGGCCAACTCCACGGTGATTCCCAATGGAAATGTGACATTCTTGGATGGAAATGTATCCTTAGGGGTGAAACCGTTGAATAGTGGATTCGCCGGGATCGTCCTCCCGACGCTTGCCCCCGGTATTCACTCATTCACCGCGGTCTATGGCGCGGACACTGTCTATGACAGCATAGCGTCAACAGCTACGGTTATGGTCGTAGGGCCAAGCATCATACAGCCGTAATGTAGGCTGTAAGACGCACATGTTCTCGCGGAAGAATCTTGTGAATTGTATCCCGGTACCCCGGCGTGCCGAGCGACACTAGTATTATTGTTGCATATCGCGAGATAATTTGATCCTCGTCAATAGGCTCTCGACGCAGCTACGCTTGGTCTTGCCCTCGGTCGCGCCCACGAATCAGGGTTGCACTCAGTCTACACGCCCCGCCGAAACGTAAGTCACCGGCATTGACCGGTTGGCACTACCTCAGTGTTAGAATCAAATCGCGACCAGACTGATTGAAACACGGTCGCAGTTCAGTGTTCTGGGGAGGAACACCAAATGTCAAAGATAAACGACACGCCGCTGGAGATGGCCATCGTCGGGTATCAGCAACAGCTCGAAGGAATCGCGTCCAAGATAGCCGAGATTAACGCGCAACTCGGAAAGCGCGGTCCGAGCCGTCCAAAGGGAACGTGCAGCACCAGCGTCCGCGAACGCAACGGATCACGCTGCTCCGGCAAAGCGCCGGACGATAAGCAAAGCGGGCCGCGCCATGATCGCCGCCGCGCAGAGAGCGAGATGGGCGGCGGTGAAGAAGCGGCAGGCGCAACCGGCCACACCGGCGAGGCCCAAGAAGCGGAAGATGTCGGCGGCGGGGTTGAAGGCCATAAGGGAAGCGACGAAGAGAAGGTGGGCGGCTTACCACAAGGCCCACGGTTCTGCAGCGTAATCCCTACGCCAGCAGACTCGCGGCGAAGCAACGCGCTTGACTCCGGTTATGAACCCTCAAAACGTTGCAGTGCTACTGGCCGGCGTCGCCGTAACCCGGTCCTACCCAGGCCGTGCCGGCCGCGGTACGTCGTCTCGGTTTGTCGGCGTCGCGAGACTCCGGCAGTGGCCAAAAGGGGAAGTTAGGATGAATCCGAATGATGCGATGACCCGCCGCGGCCTCCTCGGCCGGGCGCTGGGAGCGGCGGCCCTGGTTTCGGCGCTCGACTCCGCCAGCCAGTTGGTCGCCCAAACGCCGGAACCGCCCGCGCGTATCCGCGACTCTTTCGACTTCGACTGGCAGTTTTTCAAGGGCGATGCTCCGGGCGCGCAGCAACCGGCGTTCGCGGCTGCCAACTGGCGCAGCCTCGACCTGCCGCACGACTGGAGCATCGAAGGACCCTTCGCCCAGAATGAGTCCAGTGGCGGCTCGGGTGGCTACGCCCCGACCGGCACCGGCTGGTACCGGAAGCGCTTTCGCCTCCCGGCGTCATACAGGGACCGTAAAGTATCCATCGAATTCGATGGCGTCTACCAGAACAGCGAAGTGTGGATCAACGGGCAATACCTTGGCAAGCGGCCATTCGGGTACATCAGCTTCGCCTATGACCTCACCCCGCACGTGAATGCCGGCGGCGATAACGTAGTGGCTGTAAAGGTGGATAACTCCCGCCAGCCCAGCTCGCGCTGGTACTCCGGCTCGGGCATCTACCGGCACACGTGGCTGGTTACTGTGAATCCGGTCCACATCGCCCAATGGGGGACGTTCGTGACTACGCCACGGGTATCCGAGGACTCCGCGGCCGTTCACGTCAAGACGCGGGTCCGCAACGAAACAGCGGCGGCCGCAGCTTGCACGCTGGCTACCGCGGTGGTCGATCGCGAAGGCCAGGTGGTCCAGACCGTGGAGAGCGCGCAGGAGATCGGCCCTCACGCAGAATACGAGTTCGAGCAGACTCTCACCGTCAATAAGCCCATGCTCTGGAGTGTGGCCGCACCGTATCTTTACAGAGTGCGCAGCACGGTGCAAGTGAGCGGGCAGGTGGTGGACGAGTACGAGACTCCCATCGGCATTCGCGAAGCGATCTTCGATGCCGACCGCGGGTTGCTGCTGAATGGCGCGCACGTGAAGCTGAATGGCGTCTGCCTGCACCACGACGGAGGGGCCGTTGGGGCGGCTGTACCGGAACGCGTTTGGGAGCGGCGTTTCGAGGTCCTGCGCGAGATGGGTTGCAACGCCATCCGCACTAGCCACAATCCGCCGGCGCCCGAGTTTTTGGATCTCTGCGACCGCATGGGCTTCCTGGTCATGAACGAAGCCTTCGACGAGTGGAAGGCCGGTAAAGGACAAGTGCGCGGCAACGGATATTCGAGGGTCTATGACGAGTGGCACGAACGGGACGTGACGGACTTCGTCCGGCGGGACCGCAATCACCCTTCGGTCGTGCTGTGGAGCTGCGGCAATGAAATCGGCGACCAGCTCAGCGAGCATGGCGTGGAGATTCTGCGGGAATTGCTGGCCATCTTCCATCGGGAAGACCCCACGCGCCCGGTCACGGCTGGCTGTGACCAGATTGCGGCCGAACCGAAAGCGGCGCCGGTGGAGTTTCTGAGCCTGTTGGATGTCGTGGGATACAACTACGCCGATCGTTGGCGAGAGCGGCGCGAGCTGTACTATAGCCTCGACAAAGCCGCGCATCCCAACTGGCGCATGATCGGAACGGAAAGCACTGGTATGGGCGGGCAACGCGGGGACTATGGCGGCATGGTCCCGGCCTCGCCAGGGCAGGCCGCGGTTCTGGCGGCACCCTCCGCAGTCGTGCCGGCGGTGGGAGGCGGACGCGGATTTGGCCGCAGCGCCATCCGCGGCCTGGATACGGAACAACTTTGGAAGTTCGTGCGCACCCACGATTACGTCGCCGGCGACTTCATGTGGACGGGAATCGATTACCTGGGCGAAGCTTTCGGCGCATCCAGGGGCTCCAGTTCCGGAGTCATCGATAGTTGCGGGTTCCCCAAGGATGGCTACTACTTCTACCAGAGCCAATGGAGCGAGAAGCCGGTGCTGCACCTCTTCCCGCATTGGAACTGGAAGGGCCGCGAGGGTGTCTTCGTGCCGGTCACTTGCTACACCAATTGCGATAGCGTCGAATTGTTTCTCAATGGCAGGTCGATAGGGGTCAAGGGCTACACGTTCCCGCGATATGGTATGCAGGGCCGATACGGTCAATACGCGCCGGCGCCGCCGGGCGCCGTCCGGACCACCAGCGATCTCCACCTCGCCTGGGATGTGCCCTACGAGCCCGGCACTCTCAAGGCGGTGGGGATGAAGGGCGGAAAGGTCGTACAAGTGCAGATCTCAACGACAGGCGACCCGGCCGCCCTCGGCCTTTCTGTGGACCGCGACGCCGTCCGCGCTGACCGGCGCGATGTGGCCCACGTCACCGTGAAGGTGTTGGACGCGCAGGGTCGTTTGCATCCGGATGCAGACAATGAGATCACGTTCGAAGTCCAGGGAGCTGGCAGACTTATCGGCGTGGACAACGGCAATATGGCTGACATGGGAGCGGACTTCAAAGGCAAAATCAGGAAGGCTTGCCACGGCATGTGCCTGGGTATCGTGCAATCCACCACGAGCGCCGGGCAGATTCGCGTGACCGCCACGTCTCCCGGCCTCGAGCCGGCCACCGTGACAGTCGCGGCGAAGGCGTGAGCCAAAGGGAGCCAGGTCGCGAAAGTTTCCTGATGGACCCGGTGCAAGCGGCCATTTTTTGGTTACGCCGTAGGGGCCGTTAAGCCACCAGGTGGAAGCTGGAACAGGACGAAAGCCGCCACCCGCCGCGTCAGCTGGCGGAAGGGCTGTTCTCGCTTTACCTGTTAGACTGGCTAAGTAACATGCTGAGCGGTAGGTGACCCTTATTTCCCACACCCTTGCTTCTTGATCTCTACCCGGCGATTCTTGGTTCGGCCTTCGTCGCTGCCGTTATCGGCGATAGGAACCTTCAGCCCGTAGCCGTGTGCCGTCAGGCGATCGGCCGCAATGCCCTTCGCGCGAAGCCACTCGAGGACGGCGGTCGCTCGCGAGTCGGACAGTTTCTGGTTGTAGTCGTCGCCGCCGACGTTATCGGTGTGTCCCTGCACTTCCAACTTAACGTCCGGTCTCGCTTTGAGCAACGCCAGTATTTTCTGCAGAATCGGCTCCGAATCCGGGCGCAATGTCGCTTTGTTGAAATCGAAATGGATGCCGTAGAGCGCGACGTGGCAATCCCGGTCCAGTTCCTTGCCAATGTCCTCGCCGCCAACATCGGCGACTTGGATCGTGTAGTCTCCGCCGCCGCTGTGCAAAGACGCCCAAATATCGCGGCCGTTGGCATTGTAGTGCGCATTGAGAAGCGCGTCTGCGCTGTGGACGTTCTGGATCTGTTTAACAATCGTCCAGCCCGCTTGCGTGAGCGCTTCGTGATAGACGGTGGCGAACAGGACCGTTGTTCCCAGCGGCGGAGGC
Organism: Bryobacteraceae bacterium; assembly: GCA_050008575.1. GTDB lineage: Bacteria > Acidobacteriota > Terriglobia > Bryobacterales > Bryobacteraceae > Bog-159. The sequence goes on along the minus strand of JBEKMJ010000037.1, from coordinate 9,247 downwards.
AGGGTGTAGGACTTAATGATCGAGCCGCTGCCGACGACTTGCTTCTCGTGGTTGTTCTTGTCAACGTCCACATCTATCATCATTGGCGAGTCGTCGAGATGGCCGCTTCCGGCTATGGAGCCGGGGAGCGGAGACAGATACGGAAAGTCACCGGTCCTGACGCTGACCGTTTCGGGTTTCGCCGCGGGAGCGTTCAGTTTCAGCTTGAGAGCCGGCGGCCCCACTTCGACGAGGTCCAAACGCAGTTCCTCTGCATTGAAAATCCACAGACCGAACCAGGTGTCATGGCCGTCCTTCTGATACCGGGCAAACTTCTCCTGACCGGGCGCCTCGGAGATAACGGTCCATCCGCCCCGCACCAGGGCCGGCTTGATCTGCGCCCAGACCGCTTCCGGATCGGTACTGCGGGGCACGTTGAGAGGCGTCAGGTTACCATTCCAGTGTCTGCCGCGCTGGACCGCGTTGGGTTTGCCGCTGATGTTGAACTCCGCCTCGCCATAATCTTCCTGGATAGAATTCGGCTTCAGCTGCACCTGCGCAGGAAGCGTGACGTAGGCCGGAAGAGTCGGCGCCTGCGCCAGACAGGGAGCGACGCTGCAAATCAGAACCAGGAAGAGCGCGGCAAAACTCTGTTGCAGGGCGCTCTCCCTACGATAGGTGCGCCAAATGCCGAAATCATGGCTCATCGAAACCTCCTTGCGTGTCGTGAAAACAAGCATACCGCAAGCTCGTGTTGCGATTCAGATTTCTGCTCGCCCGGAATCCGGAACGGCTGGCGAAAACAGGAAAACTTCCAGCATCGGATGTGTCACCCGCAAACTCCAGGTGTGGGAGCGAGGTCAAAACGACGTAAGCAGCGATGTCGGAAGTAACAATTGATAAATCCCATTCGCACCGGCAAACCCCAAAGAAGTCCGCTACTAAGAAGCGTGGCTCGACGCCCGTCGCGGTCGATCCTGTGAAACGCCGTTCCATGAAATGGGCAATAGGGACCTATTCGCGCCCACCTTGCCGCCGTCGTTCACCATTAGTGCACCATCTACGATAACCCCGCTCGCTATGCCCCATCGCGAGCGCCACGGCCTCGGACTGGCGCGCCCGGGAGCGCGGCTGGCGCTTCCCGCACACGATGCCGCCGGCCCGTTCCGGCCGCCCCGTTGTCCGTCGCCGCGACCGCCCGCGCGCGGATGGGCGAGGCGAATCGGCGACGAGACGCTGTTCCAAGGCCAGGGCCGTCATTCGCCGCGAGGGCGCACGCCGCTCGACGCGATGACCGAGCCCGAGCATCCGGCGCCCCACGTGTGCGAGTTGAGGCCGCGCGCGATACGCCGCCCGCACCGAGCAGCCGTGCCCCTTCCCCGAAGCCCCACCGGCACGCAGCCCAAGAGCATGGCTGGCGGGCAGCGCCGATGCCGCCGGCCCGTTCCTCCCCCGCCGCCCGTCGTCCGTCGCCGCGACCGCCGGCGGGCGGATGGGCGGCGCGATGGGCGAGGAGATGGTGCGCGGGGCCAGGGCACTTCATCCGCCGCGAGGGCGCGCGTTGAATCAACTGCCACCCGGTAGACAAGACTCTCTAAAGGTGCAAGAATTCTGTTGGTGACCCGACACTTCAAAATACGAATCCTCGTCGTACTGCTCTCATTCCGGCTGATGGTTGGCTTCGTTGTTGCCGGATGGAGCCCCTACTCCATCTTGTCAACACATCCCGGGAAGTCCTTGACGGAACTTGTTCCGCTCACTCTGGCCGGTGCGTTGCTAATTGGTGCCGGTGTGTCTGGCTATCTTTGGTGCGCGTGGGATTTTGCTTTTACCGGCCTTTCCTTTTTCCCTTCCGTGCCTGTGGAACGGGGAATCTACGGATTTCTGACAGGACCACTGTCAAACTGAAGTACATCGGATGCCTTCTGTTGGAGTCGATCTTGCGGTTCCGGCTCCGCGTAGCAGACCTGGATGGGTAGCATCGGTCGGCTTCCGCCGGACTCCTCTCGATTGTGATATGATCCGCGGTTGCGAGACGAGAAAGGGGAAATCACGAAGGGAGCGCACCAATGAAACGAATCACTAGCGCTAGGGAGTTGGGCAAGCTGAACCTGGGGAAGCACGCTTACGCGCTTTTTGTGTTGTGCGCAACGACGGCGATTGGCCTACCTGCGCAGACTTTCACGACTCTGATAAGTCTCGATGGGACCAACGGTGCTAGTCCTTATGCGATGTCTCTCATCCAGGCCACCAATGGTGACTTCTACGGAACAACGCTCTCAGGAGGGGCCTACGGCGGTGGGACGGTCTTCAAAATCACCCCGAGTGGCACGCTGACGACGCTGCACAGCTTTTGCGCCCAAAGCGGGTGCACGGACGGCGATGAACCCTATCAGGGGCTCGTCCAGGCCACCAACGGGAATTTCTACGGGACAACGCTCGGAGGAGGGGCCTACGGTAATGGGACAGTCTTCAAAATCACCCCGAGCGGCACGCTGACGACGCTGCATGGCTTCGACGGCACTGATGGCTCCCTCCCTCTATCCATACTCGTGCAAGCCACGAACCAGAACTTTTACGGTACGGCGTGCTCTGGCGGGGCCAACAACGCTGGTACGGTCTTCGAAATCACTCCAGCGGGGACACTGACCACGCTGCACAGTTTCGACGGTACTGACGGCTCCTGCCCCGACGCCGGGTTGGTTAAAGCCACCAACGAGAATTTCTACGGGACAACCCTCTCAGGCGGGGCCTACGGTTATGGGACGGTCTTCAAAATCACCCCGAGTGGCACGCTGACGACGCTACACAGCTTTTGCGCACTAAGTGGCTGTCCGGACGGCTACGGCCATTACAACGTACTGATTCAAGCCACCAACGGGAATTTGTACGGAACCACAGCTGGGGGCGGCGCTGGCGGCGTCTCTTGGTGCGATGACGGCGGGGGGGAGGGATGGGGGACTGTCTTCGAAATCACCCCGAGTGGCACGCTGACCACGCTGCACACGTTCGACGGCACTGACGGCTCCGTCCCGGACGCCGGGTTGGTTCAAGCCACCAACGGCAATTTCTACGGGACAACGGCTTGTGGCGGGGCTAACAACGCTGGTACGGTCTTCGAAATCACCCTGGGGGGCACGCTGACGACGCTGCACAGCTTCGAGGGCCCGTCTCCTGAAGGCGCCGGAGCTAACGGCGGGCTGGCGCAAGCCACCAACGGAAGCTTCTACGGGACAACGACCGCTGGCGGTGCCAATAATGACGGCACGGTCTTCCGCCTGTCTGTAGGTCTGGGTCCGTTTGTGGAAACGCAGACCACCTCCGGCAAGGTGGGAGCCGCCGTTAAGATTCTAGGCACCGATCTGACCGGCGCGACCAGCGTCAGCTTCAACGGCACTGCGGCGACATTCACCGTTGTTTCGTCGTCGCTCATCACCACGACCGTTCCAACCGGCGCGGACACCGGGACAGTCCAGGTTGTGACACCCGGCGGGAAGCTGTCGAGCAACGTGCCGTTCCGGGTGCTGCCATAAAATTCGCGTTGCTCGCACAAAGAACCCGACCACGTTGTCACCTCTTATCGACGTCTATTCGGCGGGCGCGAATAGTTGAGCATCGTACCGAAGCTGCCGCAACGCGTGCGCCCGAGCCGGGGTGTTTTCGGTATCCGGGTTCTTCTATTCGTCTCGCAGAGCGTCCATCGGCTGTAGCCGGGCCGCTCGCCAGGCGGGTCCATAGCTGGCGAACAGTGCAACCATCGCCAACATGACAACCGCGCCGCCCAAGGTCACCGGATCCCGCGGCGTCAGGCCGTACACCATCGAGGCTGCCGCTTGTGCCGCCCATGCCGCCAGCGCCGTGCCCAAGGTCAACCCGATGGCGAGCAGCAGCACGGCTTCCCGCAGGACCAGCCCGATCACCCGGCTCCGGCTCGCTCCCAGCGCAATGCGCACGCCGATCTCATTTCTTCTGCGGGCGACCATGTAGGCGATCACGCCGTACAAGCCCAAAACCGCGAGCGCTCCCGCCAGCAGACCGAACGTACCTGCCAGCGCCGCCATCAGCCGGTCGCGCATCAGCGAATCTTTAATCTGCTTAGTGAGCACCGTGAATTCGGTACCCAGGCCCGGGTGGATTTCCGCCACAGCCTGTTCGGCCGCGCGATAGAATTCCCCCAGCGGCGCGTTCGTGCGCAGCACGAAGCTTCCATCCGGAGACGGATCGTCTTCCTGCTCCTCCGATACAAACGCGATGGGCCGGAAGTCTTCTCGCAATTCGTAATACTTGGTGTTGCGCACCAACCCGATCACCTGAAACACCGTGTCCGGCTTGTCGGCCGATTCCTCCCGCCGGAATGACAACCCCACCGGATTCTTCCCGTGGAAAACCTGTTTCGCAAACGCTTCATTCACGATCGCCACCTTGGGCGCCGTTAGGTTATCGTGCGGGTCGAAGTCGCGCCCGGCGACGAAGGCCGTCCCCATGGTGCGGAAATAGCCCGCGCCCGCGCGATTGAACATGGCATCGATCCGCGGTCCAGCCGAACCCTCGGCCAACACGTTCTGATCCCATCCCGAACCGCTGACCGGCGTCATGTCCACCTCACCGCCCGCCATGGCGCCGGTGCGAGCCTCGAGTTTCTCGAGCGTTTGCCGCCTGATTTCCAGGATTCTGCTCTTCGGAAAATGTGCGGCGCGATAGTCCACACCGACCGCCACGATTCCCTCCGGACGAAACCCGGGATCGATGGCCAGCAACTTCTGCAGGCTGCGTACAAACAGCAGCGCGCCGGCCAGGAGCACCAGCGACATGGCCACCTGAACAACCACCAGCGCGCGCCGCAAGCTGAATCGTTCGCGGCCTGCCGTAAGTCCGCGGCCGCTCGCGCGCATCACCGAAGCCGGCGCAATCCGTGTGGCGCGGAGCGCGGGCGCCAGACCGAATAGCAGGCAGGTGGTCATCGCCAGGCCTGCCGTAAATCCCAGGACGCGCCAGTCGAACTCCAATCCGACGAACATCCGGCTTTCCGGCGTTGCCAGAAATCCGACCAGCGCCCGGCTCAGAACGGCAGCCAATCCGACTCCGAACCCCGTCCCTAGAAGCGCCAGCAGCAGGCTTTCGGAGAGCAACTGCACGACAAGCCGGCTGCGCGACGCGCCGAGCGCCTGGCGAACCGCAATCTCCCGTTCCCGCACGCTGGCCCGCGCCAGCAGCAGATTCGCCAGGTTCGCGCAGGCGATCAGCAGCACCAATCCGGTGGTTGCGAGCAGAATCCAGAGCGGATCCTGATATTGGCGGCGCAAGTGCGAGACTCCGGTGGCGCCCGGCGTGACGATAATCTTGTTGGCCAGGTAACCTTTCGCCATATCGGCGCGATAAGCGGGCGGCAGCGTCTCGCGCATGATCGCCGGTGAGGCGGCCTGCATTTGGGCATTCGCCCGCTCGATCGTCCAGCCCGGCTTCAACCGGCCCATTAACGAAAGCCACCACGCGGTCGGCTGGGGTATGCGGTTCTTGCCCGGCTCCCAGAAAAAAGGATCGGCGCAAAGCGGTATAGCCGCATCGAACCTTTGCCCGATCTCGACACCGAAGAAGCCAGGTGCGGCCACCCCGATGACCGGAAAGACTCTGCCATCCAGCCGGATGGTCCGGTTGGTGATCGCCGGATCGCCATTGAATTCGCTCCGCCAGAAAGGATAGCTGATCACCACGCCCGGCGACCCGCACCCTGGCTGGTCGTCCTGCACCTGAAATGCACGACCGGCTGCCGCCGGAACCTGCAGCAGGTTGAAGAAGTTTCCGCTGACGAAAAGGCCCTCGGCGTAGCGTGCTTTGCCTTCCTGGCTGAGGTTGAACGGCTTGGCGCTCCATGCCAGCACATCGGAGAAAGCCTGCTGCTGGCGGCGCACGCTGTCCCAGAGTTTGGATGTGAAATTGGCACTGCGCGTCGACCACCAGCCGCCGCGGTGCGATCCTTCCGCAAAATCGATGTATGCCAATTCCTGGGGGTTGCCGACCGGTAAACTGCGCAACCGGATTGCGTCAATCAATTGAAAGATGGCGGTATTCGCTCCGATTCCCAGAGCCAGCGAAGCAACCGCCACCAAAGTAAAGGTCGGATTCAGGCGAAGCTGTCGGATTCCAAACCGCAGATCTCCCCACCGCAGGTGCATGTCCTTTATACGGCACTGCGACGCAAAAGTTACGCGGCAAATACGGACAGGTTGGGATAATCAATTACCCGCCGCGTGCAATCGCGCGTCACGCGACGGCGTTGTCCTTATCGTTAGCTATCGAGGGCGCAGAGTTGGCGATGCGTTCACGCGCGCCCAGCGGCAACTTCGTCACGCCGTCCGGTGCGGGCAATTTCGGTTGCGGAGCGGACGATGCGAATGCCGCGCTTGCGGAACTAGTAGCAGCTCTCAAATTGTCATCGTCATGGGTTACGTGAGTGGCTCCTAGCCCTGAAGCGGGCTAACCTTGCTAGTCTTCCCCATCGGCGGTACTCTTGCGTAATGCGACCCCTTCGGTATTACATCAACGTCACATTGGACGGGTGCTGCGATCATCGTGCAATGTTCGCGGACGAAGACTTGCATCGTCACGCGGCCGAGAACCTCGACCAGTCCGATGCCCTCCTCTTTGGCCGGGTGACATACGAAATGATGGAGGCAGCGTGGCGGCCGCCGGCGCGGACGGGAGCGAGGCTTGATTGGATGGAACCCTTCGCCCGGACGATCGACGCGGCCAAGAAGTACGTCGTGTCGAGCACCCTGGACCGGGTCGATTGGAACGCGGAGCTCGTGCGCGGGGATCTAGGGAAGGCCGTTCAGCAGCTCAAGCGGGAGTCGGGTAAGCGACTGTTAGTGGGAGGCGTGAAGCTCCCGCTGGCGTTGGCCGAGCTGGGATTGATCGATGAGTACGAGTTCGTGGTGCAGCCCAGGCTAGCGGGCCACGGGCCGACGTTGTTCGCGGGGCTATCGAAGCATGTCGACTTGAGGTTCGTGAGCCGGCTGGAGTTCGGCTCGGGGGCGGTGGCGATGCGGTATGAGCCGAGCAGGTAGCCATTGGGCTTGTTAGCCCGAGTCGGCCGCATCGTGAAGCAACTCGGGCCAGCCATTCCAAAGTTTCGACCAACTGACCATCGTCAGCGCATCCCGGTGACAGTAGTCGAGCGGGGCTGGCCTGACTCGGTCTCAACGATGGTGCTGGAACGTCTTCCGGTACGGGCAAGCGGCTTGCCGTTCGTTTGCGAACACCGCTTTGGCAAAACCGGGACGCCGGCTTGGCTTCCGTCGACGACAAGATCCCGCAACTCCTTGCCGCTCCGGTATTTTCCATGAATGAAGAGTGGGTCCAAAAGTGCGATTCCGTCGTCGGAGGATTCTTAATGTTTCGATCCATTGCTCGCGTCGTGGTTCCTATTGGCATGGTATCTGTTTCCGTCTTGGCGTCCTTGGCCAACGCCCAAGAAGGCATGCCCAATCCGATTATGGCGCCGAATCCGCTGACGGCGACGATATCCATTTTTCGTAGCAATATGCAGGACAAGATCATGAAGTCGGCGGACGCGATGCCAGAGTCCAAGTACAGGTACCGGCCAACGAAGGACGTTCGCTCGTTTGCCGAGATCCTGAATCATGTGGCGGATATATCCTACATATTGTGTTCAAACGTCAAGGGTGAAGCGACCCCCGCCACGGCTCCCGCGAAGGGTTCGAAGACCCAGATCATGGCCCACCTCAAAGGCGCGTTCGATTACTGCGATGGCGTGTACTCCGGGTTCACCGATGCGCACCTCAATGACCCGGCGGACTTCTGGGGCGCCAAGACTAACAAGATGTTCGTCTTGACGCAAGTCGCAAATCATGACGCTTTGCATTACGGCAATCTCGTCACGTATCTGCGCTTCAATGGCCTCGTGCCGTCCGGGGGCTGGTTTTGATGGCCCAGCGGCGCCCGCGTCCCACTAAGCGATTAGCGGGCATCCGTCGGGTCGAGGTAATCGGCGACGATCCATGCCGCGCCGGCGATTGCCAGATTCACCCCGTTGCCTGCCCAGTTGAACAGTTGGTGCGCATTCGCAAATGGCGCAGGAAGCCAGACCAGCAGTCCGAAGCCGATGATCATCGCCGTGGTCAGGCGCGATGCCAGTCGCGACTGACGCTCGACGAGCAGTGCGATGGCCGCCAGCGCGAACGCAATCGTAGTCAGGATGGCCCAGAACATCTGTCCCGGAGGAATCCACTTGGGCACGAAAGATGCCGTGGCGGACAAAGAGATGAGCTGTTCCAGCATGAACGAGATCACACAGATCGCAAACAGGAGGTATGCGAGGCGCGCCAATCTTGGTTTGCGATCGGCCTTGGCGCGGCCAACGGTCGCATACACGATCAGCGCCCCGGCTACCTGAGACGATTGCTCGAAGAAATTGCCCCAGGGATCGTACACCAGCGGCGTCGCGATGATGCGCGGGATCCAGAGCAGGGCAAAGAACGAAAAGACGCAGGTAAGCGTGATCGCGCCGGCCCGCGTGGCACGCGACCACTGCACCGCCAGTCCAGCCAGGATCTCGATGGCTCCAACTATATACGCCAGAATTTCGCGCTGGGATCCCTTCCCGAGCGCATCGATCCGCTGCCAGCCGTTGAAGTCATGCCAAACCAAGGTGATGGCCCCAAGAAAGATCGCCGCCACGCCCAAGACGTGACGTCCGAGACGGAGTTTATTCACACCGCCTCAATCTTACCCGGCGATTGGCTAAAGCGGTAGAGCCATTTGTCATCAATCCGTTGGACCAATGCGTTTCGCATGGGCGTGTGAGAGATGAATTCGACCCCTCCGGTCAAACGCGGATGCGCCGTGACGTCACTGGTCCCACACGACTTCGAACGTCGGGCGGCGTTTTCGGTTGACGAAGATCCTGCTGAGATAACGCGCCGCGTGCGCGGGACCATCGACGACGGATTCTGAATCGCACAAGCTGGTAGCCGCCTTGATATCTGCCGATATCGTCCAGTCCACCTTCCCCAAGACTGAAGTCTCACTTTCCGAGGTGTGCCGTGATCCCGCTTCGGCAGCACTCACCGGAATGACCACGCGGCCAGTGAAACAGGAAGATTCCCAGACTCAAGGGCGTTTGTCGGGACGTATGGCTTGGGCTGTCCCCAACTCCCGCTGAATGAGCATGTTGCCGGCTACCGCGGGTTAATCATTCCTCTGCTGCGTCGTTACCGCTTTCGTTATGCTTCCTGGTTGGCACTCCTAT
>JBEKMJ010000036.1:0-74540 GCA_050008575.1 Bryobacteraceae bacterium | reverse complement strand
AGAATCGCGACCGCCTTCTTGACGAACTGAAAGAATTCCTGCGCATTCCCAGCATCAGCACGCTGCCCGAGCATCGCGTGGATATCGATCGCGCTGCCGAGTTCGTGGCCAACAGCCTGCGCCACGTGGGAATGGAAAATGTCGAGATCGTCCCCACTGCCAAACATCCGCTGGTCTACGCGGATTGGATGCACGCACCCGGCAAGCCCACAGTGCTGTGCTACGGCCATTACGACGTGCAGCCGGCCGATCCCTTGGAAGAATGGAACAGCCCGCCCTTCGCGCCCGAGGTGCGCGACGGCAACATTTACGGACGCGGCACCGCCGACGACAAAGGCCAGATGTACATGCACGTGAAGGCCATCGAAGCGCTGCGCACGGCGGACGGCACTCTGCCCATCAACGTGAAGTTCCTGGTGGAAGGCGAAGAGGAAGTGGGCGGCGAGTCCATCGCCAAGTACGTAGCCGAGAATCCCGAGAAACTGAAAGCCGACGTCGCGCTGGTATCCGACACAGAGCTTTTCGCAGACGGTATCCCCACCCTCTGCATCGGCCTGCGCGGATTGGTGTATATGGAAGTGGAATCCACCGGGCCCGCCCGCGATCTGCACTCCGGCTTGTACGGCGGCGCCGCGCCGAATCCCATCTTCGGCTTGGTGGAGTTGCTTTCGAAAATGAAGAACGCCAACGGCGTGATCCAACTGCCGGGCATCTATGACGCTGTCGAGCCACCGGCGCCCGCCGAAAAGCGAAGCTGGAAGCGTCTGCCGTTCAGCGAAGAGGAATTCCGGCTGAAAGAAGTTGGATCGAGCGAGCTCACCGGCGAGAAGAAGCCCTCCGTGTTGGAGCGGGTTTGGGCGCGGCCGACTTTCGAAGTCCACGGCATCGCGGGCGGATTCACCGCCGCCGGCGCCAAGACCGTGATCCCCGCAAAGGCCACCGCCAAGGTCAGCATCCGGCTGGTGCCCAAGCAGGATCCCGAAAAGGTGGTCGCGGGCTTCCGCGAATTCGTCGAGAAGCACACGCCCAAGGGCATCCATTTCGAGGTGCGCGTGTTGAGTTCGGGGCCGGGGCTGTCGGTGAATCCGGACCATCCAGCCATCCAAGTGGCCGCCAAGGCGTTCAGCGACATCCTGGGCAAGAAGACCGTTTTCATCCGCTCCGGCGGATCCATTCCGATCGTGGGCGACTTTGCCAATTACCTGGGCATTCCCACGGTGCTGATGGGCTTTGGCCTTCCGGACGACGGCCTGCATTCGCCCAACGAGAAGTATCGTCTCGAAAATTACTACGACGGCATCAAGACCATCGCGCACTTCTTCGAGCAGTACGGCGCCGCGGCCGTGGCGCAACCCGCCATGGCGCCGCCCGCGGTGGAGCAACCCGTGTAAGATAAATTATCTTGGAGAGGCTCAAAGGGAAGCGTGCACGGCGGAACCAGCGGCATCGGTCTGGAAACCGCCCGCGGATGCAAGCGATATAGCCGCACAGAGCGCACTCGCGGAGACGCTTCGCCACGAATTCGGCGCGCTCGACATCCTGCTCGTCAACGCCGGCGTCGTCGAGCTCAAGCCCGTCGAGCAATGGGACAAGGCCGCGTTCGACCGGTTTTTTGGCGATCAACGTGAAGGGGCCGTATTTCCTGGTTCAGGCGCTGTTGCCGATCTTCGCAAATCCGGCATCCATCGTGATCGACGAATCCGCGTGAACGCCGTCAGCCCCGGCCCGATATCGACACCGCTTTATGGCAAGCTCGGCTTGTCCGAGGCCGATCTCCGGTCGGTGGCCGCGTCCATTCAGAGCCAGATCCCCGCCGGGCGCTTCGTCGGAGGCTAGAAAGACAATCGCATGGGCGATCTCGCCGGGCTTGCCGATTCCGCATACGAGCAGCCTGCATCGAGCGGGCGTTTCACAATTCTCGAACGCCGCTCGTAAAGCTCGGTAATCGTCTGAACAACCGCTCCACCGGCCATCGGCCTCCGTCATCCTCGCGAACATCCTTCATCTTACTGCCGGCCATCTTTACCGCGGCTGGATCTCCGCTTCGTGCGCGGCTGGCTCGCCGAAGCCAATCGCCAGGCCCTGCCGAGCAGATCCCGCATCGCATCGGGATCGACCCGCGACAGACGAACCAGCACCCACGGGTATTTCAGATAATGGTCGGTGATATAGTATGTCTCCGGGTCGGCAGCCATCATCTCCTGGCGCTCCTCGAAGGTCGTGCCTACAACGAGCGAATCGCCATCTTCACGCAAACGCACCACCAGCTTGCCATCGACTTTGAGCGCCGGGGTGCCGTACGAGGTGCTCTCCTCGACCTTCCCGACCGACGATGCAAGCTTGACGACGTCCGCGAAGGTCATCACTTCCCATCCACTGAAAAAGCCAGCAACACATTCCCCGGGGTCTCCCCGAACTGACCATAACCGGAGTTCACGTACAATATCCCGCCCACGACCACCGGGCCAGGCCCATCCAGAGAGCCGCCCTTGGCCTTCACTCCGTTCACCGATTGATAGTCCACAACGGTGTCCACGTCCCAAACGATCCGCCCATCGCCGGTCGCATAGGCGCGCAGGTGGCCGTCGAGCGATCCCGAGAAGGCCACTCCCGGAATCAGCGTCACGGCCGCCGATTGCGCCGGACTGCAGTTGGGCTTATCGCACGCCGGCGCGGGTGTGGACCAAACCCGCTCTCCGGTCGCCAGTTTCAGCGCGAACATCCCGCCAGCCTCCTTCAGATTCGGTGTAGCGAAGTGGTCCGAGACCGCCGCATAGACATTCTGGCCATCCGACGCGTTACCCCATTGCACTCCGCCGAGCGGGCCTCCGTGGCCCACGCGCACGCTCCACAACACCTCGCCTTGCTGATCGGGATCGAGCGCATGTACCATGCCGGATTTCTGCCCGGACACCAGCGCGCGCTTGCCATTCGGCAGGTCCACCAGGTTCGGCGAGCTGCCGAAATCGAAGTCCGGACCTGTGGTTTCGGGGCAATTATCGCCGGCCGGACAGCCGATGATATAAGCATCCCCCGCGGTCATCTGCCGGGACCAAAGCACCTTCCCTGTGTCCATATCGAAGGCTAGGAACGAGTCGCTGGTGCGCGCGGGCGGATCCGAATATGCGTCGCCGGTGACCACATAGACGGCGTGTTTCTTCGGATCGATGGTGGGCGAAGACCAGACGCCCGCGCCCGACGGTCCCCAAAGCTGCGTGCCCTGCTTGCTTTTGCGCGTAGGATGGGGCTCTTCCGCGATGGTGTAGCTCTTCCAGATCTGTTTGCCCGTGGCCGCATCCAGCGCCGTCACCGCGCCGCGAAATTTGCAGCATTCGTATTTCGGTCCGGGGCCGGTGACTTCCTCGTAGGAGGAAGTCGGCACATACAGCCGCCCCTCGAATAGCGCCGGAGCACCCGTAATCATCGCGGCGGGATGCTCGTCCACGTGCACTTTCCACAACAGCGCGCCGGTGGCGGCATCCAGCGCATACGCTTGCGCGTGCTGGTCGCCGAAATATGCCACCCACTTGGCGCCCACCGGCCCGATGCTGATGGCGCTGCGCACCGGCCGATCGGCTTTAAAAGTCCAGTAGATGCAGCCGGTGGCGGCGTCGAGCGCATAGACTTTGCCCGTGTCGCTGCCGGTGAAGATGCGTCCCCCCACCACCGTCGGTTGCGCGTTTGCCTTGGCAGCGCCGGGGAAGCCAAATGCCCATTTCAGTTTCAGTTGGGGAACCTGGTCCGCGCGCAGGCCCGCCATAGCCGCCGGTTGCATGCGGCGATTGTTGGTGTCCACGCCCCAGCCGTTCCAATAAGGGCCGGCGAACGGCTTCTCGAAAGCCGGTGCGGGCTCGGCGCACGCCCCTTGCGCGAGCGCCGCGTCGGCGCCGAAGGACTTGCCTCCCGTGACGAACATGGCTACGGAACGAGACTCCGCGGACGTGAGCGACTTCCCCTGTTCCGCCATCTTGCCGGTGGTCAGCGCGGCTAGGACCTGCTCGGGCGTCGACAGGCTCAAGGTGAGGAGCTGCGGGGCGCGCCCCACTCCCTTATCGTGGCATTGTCCGCAATGCTTTTGATATACCGCGGCCCCGGCATCGGCATTTTGCGCCATGGCCGCCGCGCAGCTCGCTAATACAAGTATTGAAACTCGGGATGCAGCAATAAACTCCATAGAAGATCCTCCAAAGACGCCGGCGCCAGTTTGCCGCCCGTAAAATAGTTCCTTACGATGCGCGCCTCCTGCGAGTTCGGCGTGCGTCCGAAAAGTTGCAAATAAAGCCGCTGGCCCGCCTCGTCGACGCTCGCCAGAGGCGGCGGCGCGGGCACCGGAGGCGATCCGGACACGTGTACCAGCCGCTCGTGGTCGGGCTCCGCGCCGAAGATGAAAAAGCGCACGGCGCCTTCGATGTCGTCCGTCGTGGAACGGTCGTCGAGGGCCACGCGGCCGCGTATTCGCACGTAGCCTGGGCCATCGATCGGAATCGCCAGGCGGCTGCCGGGCCGCATGATGAGGGCTTCCCCGATCGGTTCCCGCTTGACCGTCACCCGCTCGCGCGCGAACCCGGCCGGCGCCAGATCGGCCAGATCTTTCACGCCTTGGGGGCCGAAGAATTCCACCCGGACCCAGCCCGCCACGGTGCGCGCGGGATCGTAAGAGCCGGCATTCTCCTCCAGCAGCCACAGTTGCTTCAGGCCGGAGATGTCGACGTCGAAATCCACCGCGCCTCGATCCAGCCTGCCGCTATCGAATAAGTTCTCCGGCGCCGCCGGCAGTTGACCCAGCAAGCGCAGCGCGCCCCGCCGCAGGCTGTTCTCCAGACTGCCGCCGTTCACCAGTTCCAGCGCCTGGAAGGTGGTCGGGCGATTGTCGCGCGTGGTGAAGACCTGATCGCGTATGGGCCGGCCCAGCGCTAGCGCGAGTTGCGACGGCTTAAACTGCCAGTCGCGCGCCGGAGCGGCCGCCTTGTCCTTGTCGGTGCTTTTCTCAAGCAGGCCCCATTCCCCGGTGATGGCCGACACGGTATCGGCAAATTCTTCCGCGGACAGCCGCCGCACCCGCGGCCCGCGAAACACGTACGGTTTTTCGGGCTGCTCGGCGGTGAGTGCCGCCGGCAATTGATACGCCTGCGACGTCAGCAGCAGCCGCAGCAGGCGTTTCAAATCGCTGCCGTGCGCCGTGAAATCGGATGCCAGCCAGTCGAGCAGATCGGCGTTCCAGGGCTCGCCATCCATCTCGTCCACCGGTTCCACCAGCCCGTGGCCAAACAGTTTTTGCCAGTAGCGATTGACGATGGCGCGGGCTACGCGGCCGTTCTTAGGGTCTGTGAAAAATCGCGCGGCGGCGGCGTGGCGTTCGGCGAGCGGCGCATCGTCGGGCATTGCGCCCAGTTCGGGATAGAGCAGTTGCGGACCCGTGAACGTGCCGGTCTTGACGTCGCAACGCACCAGTTCCAGCCGGCTCGCGGGCGCGAACAGCGCCGCCATGCCATACGACTCGCGCAGTTTGTAACGGTTGATGAAGCTGTCGTGACAGGAGGCGCACTTCAGATTGATCCCCAGAAAAATCTGCGCGGTGTTTTGGGCCGCCTGCATGTAAGGCGTCTGGCTGGCGTTGATGTCGCCGCGCCAGTTCACGCCGATCAGGAAACCGTCCGGGTCGGTCTTTGCCACCGGGTTCACCAGCGCCGCGATCATTTTGTCGTAAGGCAGGTTCTGTTGCAGCGCGCCGAGCAGCCACGTGGTGATGGACTTGCGCTCGCCGGCGTAGTTGCTGCCGGGGTCGTTGCGCAGCAGGTCGTTCCACCAACTGATCCAGTGTTCCGCGTAGGGCTGCGCATCGGCAAGCAGCGCATCGATCAGGCGCGCGCGTTTGGCGGGGTCGCGGTCGTGCAGGAAGGCTTCCAGTTGCGCGGGCGTGGCGGGCAGGCCCCACAGGTCGAAGTAGACGCGGCGGGCAAATCGCGCGTCGTCCGCCGGCGCGCGGAAGGCGATCGCATGCTGCGCGAAGTATGCCGAGATGAAGCGATCGACGGGATGGGGCTCGCCGCCCGCGGGCAGATCGACCTGGCGCGGCGCGATGGGCGCGACCCAGCCAGTTGGTATTGGAGCCGTCTCCGGCCAAACCGCGCCCGCGTCGATCCAGGCGCGCAGAGTGGCAGTCTGTGCCGCCGTCAGTGGCTCGCCCGAAGCCGGCATGACTGCGCCGCGCTGCCCGGTGACTTTTTGGATCAGCAGGCTGGCGCCGCTGTCGCCAGGCACGATTGCCGCTAGCGCCGACGCCCGGTTGGTCAGCGACAAGCCTGCCGCGGGCTTCGCGCCGCTATGGCAGGGCGCGCACCGCGCCGCAAGAATGGGATGCACTTCGGTGGCGAAGTCCACCGCCTGCGCCAGGGTGGGCAATGCCAGTACGACTGCCGCGCGGATGCTGCCGGGAAAATACATGCGATGGAGTGCTGGTCAACAATTATATAGCGATGCGGGGCTGGCTTTCAGACCACGGGAAAGCGCATCATGCTCCGTTGCTCCGCCGTGAGCGATTGCCACACCGCCAGAGGAAGTGAATTGACCTCGCGGCTGTCGTCCGCATACCAGCGGCGCACGTAACGAATCGTCAGGAGCGCGCGCGGCGTCTCGGTCAAATTAGGCGTGCCGCGATGCAAAGCCCACGGATGGCGGATAAGCACATCGCCTAAATCCAGAGTCACCGGCCGCGCCTCAATTGAGCCTGCCGCAACACACCGTAGGGCCTGGCTGCGGGGCATCTTGTGGGTGCCGGGTGCAATTTCGATCGGACCGTGCTCGGGCGCGATTCCGATCAGGCCGAAGTTGACCACCAGCATGTAGGCGGGCAACGGCATGTCCGGCGTTTCGCAAAATAAGGGCCGCCGGTAATCCACGTGGAATTCCTGACGCTTCGACCCTTTCAGCGGCGCATCGCAACCCCATTGATCGGCTACGATCCGGTCGTCCATGGCACGGCGGAGCAGGCTGAGAACGTCCGTGTCGAAGAAGAATTCAGGGGCAAAGCAGGGTGGATCAAAAGGCATCGGCAGAAAGTGGCGATGCTCACCGCGGTTAGGCTGGTCCCGATTTTTCCCTAAGTAGTCGAGGAGAATCGGCCAAAACGCCTCCCGGCAATCTTGAATCGCGGATTTGGAGAAATGGCGTTTGAGAACGCAAAAACCCTCGGTTTGGAGTTCCGAAATTTTGTCTTCTGCCGTTAACAAATCGTCTTTCGCCGGTGCGTGCGCCCCACGGCAGCTCATGGCGCAGCGCGCCACTCCAGCACCACCACCGACAGCTTCGGTATTTCGCTATGCAGCACCAGCTTATAGCCGTTCTGCGGGCTGGGTTGCTCCACCACCTGAATCCCGGCGGCGCGTTTGGGGTCCCAAGTATAGGTAGTGGGGTTCCAGCCGTTGTCCGCGCCGGCCTTCTCGGTAACCGGTTGGGAGTACTTTTGGTCCGCCGTGAAGAGTGTAATGCCGCCCGCGGTCAGATCTCCGGGATAAGCGTTGACGTGGGCCGCCGCCGCGGGCAGGGCGCCGCTGACAGCGCCGGACGAGGCCTGATTGCGTTCGACCACGAGGCGGCCGTTTTTCGCGAGCTTACCGGTCCAGATGATTCTTCCCGAAGCTGCGGTTGCCGGACGCGGCGCGGCGGGCGCGGCCGACGGAACCGGGGAGGATCCTAGAACGGAAGTCAGGCCGTTTGGCGGAGCTGCCGGCAGATTCTCGATCTTCGGCGGCGCGATGGCCGGAATATCGGTGGACGCCCGCCGGGGGGCATCCTTAGGGGCCTGGAAAGTAATCACGCGCCGTGCGGGTTCGACCGGAGCGGGAGACGGGGGAATCGGAACCGGAGTCTGCAGGGATAGAGGCGGCGCTTCCTGAGGCGGCGTCTCGATAGGCCCCGGCTTGGCTTCCGCCTGGCTCGCCGGTTCCGGATTCCGTGCCGTGGCGTTCACTCGTGGCACGGGCGGCAAGGCTTTCTCGCCAGCTTTCAGGAAACGAGCGGTCTCCGCGACGGGCGGACGCCCTGGCGCATCCACCATCAGCCGGACCGATACGTCACCGGATTGTCTCTCATAAAAGACGCTGCCGGAGCGAAGATCCGCCGCCGTCAGGTCCACTTGGGTACGGACGCCATGGTCGTCGATTTCGATGGATCCGAATCTGGCAAGGCTAATCGGCCGCGCGGTGCGATCCCAGGCGATTCGCAGTTGGCCGTTGACATCCGTGGCAGTCAGCGCCAAGCCCTGGTGGGAAGGCTTCAGCAGCCAGAATCCCAGGATCGCGGCCGCCAGTACGGCCAAGCCCGTGGCGTACCATTTTCGCCGCGCGTTCGGCCGCGGGTTCTGCCATTCGATGGCGCTGCGGGCAGGCGGGTAGGGTTTGAACTCCAACGCCGGACGCGGTTCGGGCCGAGGCGGTGCAGGCGTAGCTTCGGGCGCGGCTTCGGCCGCGGCTTTCGTGACAGCTTGCGCCGCAGGCACCACGACCGGCGGGGCTTCAGGCACGGCTGCGGCAGGCGGTGGTTCCGGCGCGGCCGCAGCGGGCGGCGCTTCCGGAGTCGCCGTGATGTCCGCGGGTGGAACTACCAAGGGCGCCAGCGGGAATTCGCGGTAACTGCTTTGGGTGCGAATGCTGCCGTCCGCCTCGCGGAAAAAGAACCCCGCGCGGGTGGCCGCGAAGCTGGCGGGACGGACAATCAGGCCCACCTGCCAGGGTTGCGGAAAGAAGCGGTTGAAGAAAGCCAGGTCCGCATCCGAAAGCAGGATTTCGCTGCGCGTGTGAGCGCGGTACCAACCGACCGGTTCCAGCCGGGCCAATTCCGCGTCGCCGCGGCGCGACTTCAGCGCCTCCGTGAGGGCGGCCTCATCCTTCTCGGAAAGCAGGAAAGACGGGCCCTTGGCGTATTCGCAAGCAATCGGCCGCCAAGCCTTGATGCGCACCGCGCTCTTTAGATGGGTGCCAAACAGGATGCCGCCGGTCTCCACGCCGCCGTGCGGCACGCGATGGTACCCCTCCACCGCGGTCTGCCGGATCTCGTCGACGACCGCGCTCGAATACTCGATCCGGAAGGAGATCCCCGGAGCGCTCCAGGTTGCGAATTTCGGGGCCACGGCCGTTCCGGTCATAGTTGCATGCCAATTTTGCTGTCGCAGGTTACAATATCTTAGCTTAGGTCATTTTATCGAGACTCATCGCATGGCCGATCGGAGGAACTACATGAGCGGGAGCAGGTCGCGGTGGGCGCCTCTGGCGACCCAATCGCTGGCCGTGTTGCTGTGCGCCGTGCTGGCGCGGTCCGCCGCTACGGTGCCCCGCATCGAGGTGATCGAGGGCGACGGCGCCATCAACAACATTCGTCTGCACCACGCGAAGGAACCGGTGGTGCGCGTGGTGGATCAGGACGGCCACGCCATCCCGAATGTGGCGGTGACCTTCCTGCTTCCCGGCGACGGCGCCAGCGGCACGTTCGCGGACGGGAAAGCCTCCCTGACGGTGATGACGGACGAGACCGGCCAAGCCGTGGGGCGCGGACTGCGGCCCAACGGCAATGCCGGACAATTCCAGATCCGCGTGACCACGTCGTTTCAAGGCCAGGCGGCCACGGCCAACATCTCGCAAACGAATGCGGAGCCCGCGCAGGCCGGCGTGTCGTCCAAGACCATCCTGATCCTGGCTCTGGTCGGCGGAGCCGCCGCCGCGGGTGCGGCAGTGGCCTTAGGCAAAGGCAAATCTTCGACGAGTACTACAACCCCACCCAGTTCGGGTGCGGTAATCAGCCCGGGTAGCCCGGGCTTTGGTCCACCATAATGAGCCGCACGATTGCAGGATCGATCGCGCTGGCGGCGCTGGCCGCCGGCGCCGCGTGGGCGCAGACGCTCACGGTGAATTGCACGCCCACTACACTGCCGGAAGTGACAGGGACGGCGGTGTCGGTGGTGTGTACGGCATCTGGCGGGATAAGTCCCTACGCCTGGAGCATCAGCGCGGGCACACTGCCAAAAGGTTTGACGCAGGATCCCAGCAGCGGAAAGATTACCGGCGCAGTGCAAAGCCCCGGCGCCTACAGTTTCACGGTGCTGGCTACCGACAGCACGCCGGTCGCTCCTCTCACCGGCAGCCAGACGTACACGGGCACCGCCGTCAGCCCCGTGACGGTGAGTTGCACATCGACCACGGGACCGGTAGAGGTGGGCGTTGCGTATTCGGACTCCTGTAGCGCGACGGGTGGGACGCAGCCCTACAAATGGTCGATCAGCGGCACGACCGTGCCGAGTGGTTTGACAATATCGTCCACGGGGACGGTTAGCGATACGCCGGTGAGTTCCGGGGCCTATCAATACAGCGTCGTTGCAACCGACAGCTCTACGCCCACCCCTCTAAACGCGAGCCAGTCGTTCTCCGGAACCATCGTGCCGGCCGTGGCGATCGCCACAACTTCGCCGCTGCCCGCCACGGAAGTGGGCGCCACCGCATACTCGCAACAGTTCGCCACGGTCACGGGCAGCGGCGTGTCCCCATACACGTGGGCGGCCACAGGTCTGCCCAGTTGGCTCACGATGAGCTCCACTGGCCTGCTCACGTCGACGGCATCTCCGACGGCGGCCGGTCCCGTGAGTTTCACGATCACCGTGACGGACAGCATTGGCGGCACAGGCAACGGCAAGTTCTCACTGACCGTGAACGCGGCGCTGGCGATTACGACGACATCGCAGCTGCCGCCGGCCACGGTCGGCTTGGCCTACAAAGAAGCATTCGCGGCGTCGGGTGGAACGGGCGGCTACACGTGGACGGGAACCGGATTGCCCCCGTGGACGATGCTGAGCGGAGGCGGAGTCTTGACGGGAACGGCGCCTTCGTCGCCGGGCAGTTCGACTTTCAGTGTCACCGTGACAGATTCGAGCGGTGTGACGCAGACCGGGTCTTTCACACTGGCGGTGGACCTGGCGCCGCTGACGATTACCACGAGCGGGCTGGCCAACGGCGCGATGGGCGACGTGTATAGCCAGACCCTGGCGGGGGGCGGAGGGATGCCTCCGTATTCCTGGTCGACGACCGGTACGTTGCCGCCTGGCTTATTGCCTATAGGCACCACGACCGGCACGATCAGTGGTACGCCAAGCCAAGCGGGCACATTCCAATTTACGGTCCAATTGATGGACAGTGCGTCTCCGACGCCGGCCACGTTCACCAAGCAGTTCGCAATCACGATCGGTCCCGTCCTCAGCATCGCCACCGCGGCTACGCTTCCTAGCGCCACCGTAAATGCGAATTACTCTCAAACGCTAGCCGCGTCCGGTGGCGTGCCGCCCTATACCTGGTCGCCGGCCGGCCCGTTGCCGGGCGCGCTGGCGGCACTATCGCTCAGCGCCACTGGCGCTATCACAGGCACTCCCACCGCCACAGGAACGGGCAGTTTCACGGCCACCGTCACCGACAGCGCAGGCGGCACGAGCAAACAAACGTTCACGCTCACTATCGTCTTCGTCATTACCACGGCTTCGCCGCTGCCGGCCGGAGAAGTGAACATCGGGTATTCGCAGACACTGGCGGCGTCCGGCGGCAAGTCGCCCTATACATGGTCCGTACCTGCCGGCAGCGCACTGCCTGCCGGGTTGACGCTCACCCCGGGCGGGCTACTCGCCGGCACCCCGGCCACGGCGGGCACGTCCACCTTCACCGTACAGGCGATCGACAGCAACAACGTCACCGTCAGTACGGCATTGACGGTTACCATAGCGGCGGCACTGGGCATTTCCACTCCTTCCGCGCTCGCCGGCGGATCGCTGAGTTCGGGTTACTCACAGGCGTTGGCGGCCTCGGCCGGAGTCAGCCCATATACTTGGGCGATCATCGTCGGCTCATTGCCTCCGGGTCTGAATCTCTCCCCGGGCGGCCTCATTAGCGGTGTGCCCACCGCCACCGGAACGTTCACATTTACCGCGACCGTCACGGACTCGCTGAGCGCCAGGGCCAGCCGACAGTTCACCATCGTGGTCGCGAATGGCTTGACCGTCACAACACCCCCCACCTTGCCCGGCGCGACCGTTGGCGTTCCTTATTCCTATACGCTGCTAGCCGCGGGTGGTACGGCGCCCTACACGTGGAGCAACCCAACAGGTTTGCCGCCGGCGGGCTTATCCGTCGGAACCAAGGGGACCGTAACCGGCATCCCCACCACTGCCGGCTCCGCTTCCTTCACCGTACAAGTAAACGACAGCGCGGGGCACCAGGCTACCGCACAAGTGTCCCTAACCGTCGCTCCCGCGCTGAGCATTACGACCAGCGCGCTCCCCGGCGCGGCTCTGGGCGCCGCCTATTCGCAAACGCTCACGGCCACCGGTGGCACGCCGCCCTATACGTGGTCGATTTCGACAGGATCTCTGCCGAAGGGGCTGACGCTTTCCTCCGCCGGATCCATCACGGGCACAACCAACACGGCGGGAACGTTCGCGTTTGCCGTCGAGGTCACCGACAGCGCCTCGGCCACCGCGACGAAGCCGCTCAGCATCGTGGTGGCGGGGATTTCCATCACCACGGCGCCTGCGCTGCCCAACGCATCGCTCAACGTAAGCTATTCGCAGACCCTGGCTGCCGCGGGAGGCACACCGCCGTATACCTGGGCGCTGACTGGCGGCGCGCTACCGAAGGGACTCGCGCTCAGCACGGCCGGCGTCATCACCGGCACGCCCACGGCCACCGGCACGTTCCAATTCACCGTGACGGCGACTGACAGCGCCGCGAACACGGCCAGTCTTCAGTTCACGCTGATTGTTGGCGGGCTGTCTATCACCACCACCACTCTGCCGGGCGGAAAAGTGGGAGCTTCCTACAGCCAGGCATTTACGGCCACAGGCGGGACGCCGCCCTATACCTTCACCACCAGCGCGGGGGCGCTGCCTCCAGGTCTTACCATCAACGGCGCAGTCCTTAGCGGCACGCCCACCACGCCTGGATCGTACACGTTCACGATCGAGGTGACCGATAGCGTCTCGGCCACCGCCACCGAACAGTTCACCATCGCGATTGCAGGCCTGACCATTACCACCTCCGCCGCACTGCCCAGCGCCGCGGTGGGCACCGCGTATTCGCAAACGCTGGTTGCCGCTGGAGGCACGCCGCCGTACACCTGGTCCGGCACGTTGCCCGCCGGACTCACGCTCAGCACGGCTGGCGCGATTACCGGCGCGCCCACCGCGGCGGGCTCTTTCCAATTCACGGTAAACGTGATCGACAGCGCGTCGAACACAGCCAGCCTTCAGTTCACGCTGACGGTATTGGCTACGCCGACGGCCAGTTTCACGGGGCTATCGAGCACCGCCGCTTCGGCGCAACAATTGAGCGGCACGCTGGCGCTGGGCGCACCCTATCCACAGAATATTTCCGGCCAAATCACGCTGGCTTTCCAGCCGGATGCATCGTTGGCTGCGGGGGCGGACGATCCATCCATCCAGTTTGCGGGCGGCGGGCGCACCTTGAGCTTCCAGACACTCAGTAGCACGACGCCGGTGCCTTTCGCGTTGCAAACCGGGACGGTGGCCGGAACGATCACGCTCGCGGTCAGTTGGCAGGCGGGCGGGATCGCGTTGGCAATACCCGCCGCGTTGACCCAGACGATTCAGATAGCGCCCGCCGTGCCGGCGATTGCCTCAGTCGCGGCTGCCGCCACATCGTCCGGCTTCCAGTTGGTGGTTAGTGCGTATTCCAACACGCGTGAAGTGTCACAAGCGGTTCTGCAGTTTACGCCCGCATCGGGGCAGTCACTGCAGACGACGAGTCTCACCGTGTCGCTGACCAGCGCAGCCAGTACTTGGTTCCAAAGCGGCACGTCGGATCAGTACGGCAGCCAGTTTGTTTTGACGCTGCCGTTCACGGTGACGGATGGCAGCGTTAGCGCGATTGGGTCTGTGTCGGTGCAGTTGGTGAATAGTCAAGGTACGTCGGCATCGGCTAGCGGGACTTTGTGATCGCGTGGGGCAGGACTCCAGTCCTGCGCGGTCCTCCAGGCCCGCCGTTCGCGTAACGAAATCAGCCTTGTCACAGAGGCCGACGTGGACGTCGGCCCGCAGGACTGGAGTCCTGCCCCACAACTAACATGCCCGATCATGCGGTTGTAGCTCACGGCGGCGGTCCCACGGCCGTGATCAATGCCAGCCTGGCGGGACTCATCGAAGAGCAGCGGCGGCGCGGAGCCGGCTTGTATGGAGCGCGCTACGGTCTCGCGGGGCTGTTGCGCGGCGACCTGGTGGATCTGCTCGCGCTCGATGCGGATCTGGTCCGGCGGATCGGCGAAGCGCCCGGCTCGGCGCTGGGATCCAGCCGGCTTCCACTGTCCGAGGAAGACTACGCGCGGCTGCTCGATGTCTTCCGGCGTGCCGGCGTACGCACGTTCTTCTACACCGGCGGGAACGGCTCAATGGATACGGCACTGCGTTTGGCGGGGCACGCGCGTAGCGCGCGCTACGACCTGCAGGTGATCGGGATTCCCAAGACCATCGACAACGATTTGTGCGTGACCGATCATACGCCGGGCTACGCATCCACGGCGCGATTCTTCGCCTGCGCCGCGCGCGACGTGGGCGAAGACAACCGCTCGCTGCCCTCGCCGGTGTGCGTGCTCGAAACGCTGGGGCGCAACGCGGGCTGGATTGTGGCGGCCACATCGCTCGCGCGGCACGGCGAAGACGACGCGCCGCACCTGATCTACTTCCCGGAGCGGCGGCTGAGCCTGGACCGTATTGCCGCGGATGTGGAGCGCGTGTACCGGCGCCTCGGGCGCGTGGTGGTGGCCGTATGCGAAGGACAGCTCGACGATAACGGGCGGCCGTTCGGGGCGGACGTGGATCGCGCGGACAGCGAAGCGCAGCGGCTGGCTTCCAATCTGGGCCATACGCTGGCGCGCCTGTTGAGCGGGACGCTGGGCATTCGCGCGCGCGCCGAAAAGCCGGGCCTGTTGGGGCGATGCTGCGGCGAGTTCGCCACACCGCTCGACCGGCGGGAGGCATTCGCGTGCGGGCGCGCGGCGGCGGTGGCGGCCGGCGAGGGGCATACGGATGCGATGGTGGCACTGCGGCGCGATTCGAGCACATTTCTGACACCCCTCGAAACCGTGGCGCGCGTGGAACGGTGGCTGCCCGCGGACTGGATTCATCCGGACGGCAACGACGTGCTGCCCGCGTTTCGGGAGTATGCCGCACCGCTGGTGGGCGAAGTGCCCGGCTGGCCGCGTCCTGTCTGAAGACCCTGGGGGGCAGGCGTCCACGCCTGCGGCGGGTCTCCAGACCCGCCCTTCCTCTCGACCGTGCATGCGTTCTCCGGGACCCGGGTTGGGGAAAGGGCGGGGCTAAAAGCCCCGCGGCGGCGCATGGCGCCGCCCCACGAGCCCGGAACAATTGCGGGCGTACAGGTGTCTCAATGATATGCTCGAAGTCCGCAACCTGACGAAGCTGTATGTCCGCAGGCCCGCGGTCGACGACGTCAGCTTTACCATCCGGCCGGGCGAGGTGCTCGGATACCTGGGACCCAATGGCTCGGGAAAAAGCACTACCGTCAAGATGCTGACCGGGCTGCTGGAGCCTTCGCGCGGAGTGATCCTATACCAGGGCTATAACATCCGGCAGGATCTGATCGGTTATAAAAAGCGGCTCGGCTACGTGCCCGAAGAATCCAACCTGTACCCATATCTGACGGGCCGCGAATACCTACAACTCGCCGGACGGTTGCGCTGTCTGCCGGCCGCGGCGCTGGAATCCAGAATCGACCAACTGTTGAACCTGCTGTCGCTCCACGAACACCGCTATTCGCCTATCTCTTCCTATTCGAAGGGCATGAAGCAGAAGATCCTCATCTCGGCCGCGCTGCTGCACAACCCCGATGTGCTGGTTTTCGACGAGCCGCTCTCGGGCCTTGATGTCACCACCAGCTTGGTCTTCAAGAACCTGCTGAAGGCGCTGGCGCGCGAGGGCAAAGCGATCCTGTACAGCTCGCACGTGCTGGAGGTGGTGGAGAAAGTGTGCGACAGCGTCATCATTCTGCGGAAGGGCTGCGTGGTGGCGAACGATTCAGTGGCGCACTTGCGGGACCTGATGGAGTTGCCGTCGCTCGAAGACATTTTTTCGCAACTGGTGCAGCTGGAAGACACCGAAAAGATCGCCGCGGACATCGTGGATGTCATGCAAGCCTGAGGAGCCGCCATGGGGCCTGCGCTCGAAAACGAAGTCTCTCAATTCCGCGAGCTGGCGCGGCATTTCTTCGGCCGCTTCTTCGATAACGACTTGGTGGCGATCAATTCCGACGACGCGGATATGCGCGCCACCGTGGTCAACATCCTGGCCCTACTGGCCGCACCCGGCATGCTGCTGCCGTTCCTGTTCCTGTCGAAGTACGTGAAGCTGCAGGATGCGCCGATGTACGTGCGCGACCTGGCCTCGCTGGGGGAAAAAGAATTCTTCATTTGTTTTTCGATGACCGTGATGGGGTTGGTGACGGTGATCGAGTGGGAGATGCTCTTTCCGGACCGCCGCGACTATGCCAACCTGACTCCGCTGCCGATCCGGCTGCGCACCATGTTCGGCGCGAAAATCGCGGCCTTGCTGGCCTTTCTGGCGATTTTCTCGCTGGCCATCAACGCGTTCTCACCCGTAATGTTTCCGGCGGTGGTCATCCAGAAGGGCTCTGTGCTCAACGTGATCCCCTTTGCCCGCGGTCACATCGTCGCGATTTTGGCTGCGAATACTTTCGTATTCTTCCTGTGCGTCGCGGTACAAGGGATTCTGATGAATGTGCTGGGATACCGTCTATTCCGGCGCGTCTCGCCGTATGTACAGTTCGCACTGGTGGCGCTGCTGATCCTCATGTTTCTGCTCTCCGCGCGCATCGCCTCCCAGTTGCAGCCGGGCGCCGCGACGAATCCAGCCGCGGTTTATGCATTCCCGCCGCTCTGGTTTCTAGGCCTCTACCAGACCCAATTGGGCTGGACCAATCCGGTGTTCCGGCATCTGGCCGCGTCGGCGCGCATGGCGGCGGGCTGGACCACAGCCGGCGCCCTGGCTACTTATCTGCTGAGTTATAAGCGGCATGTCACGCGGTCGCTCGAAAGCGCCGACGAGTTTTCGACTGTGCCATCGGCCATGGAAAGGTTGGTAAGCCGCGCGCTCGACCGCTTTGTGGTGCGCGATGGGTTGCAGCAGGCGGCGTTCTACTTCATCTGGAAGACCCTAACGCGCAGCCGCCGCCACAAACTGCTGTTCGCGGCGTATGTGGCCGTCGGTTGCGCCGTGATCTTCGAGGGGCTGGCGGTGCTGGTGGCGCGCGGCGGCAGTTCGTGGATGTACCATCCCATACCGGAGCTGTTGCCAGCGCCGCTGATACTGGCTTTCTTCATCTTGTGCGGCATGCGGCACGTTTTCGCCGTGCCCGCGGAATTGCGCGCCAACTGGGTGTTCCAGGTCGCGGACCGCGGCGAGGCCAAGCGGTGTCTCGCGGGTGTGAAGAAAGCCATGATCGTATTGGGCGTGGCGCCGCTGTTCGCTTTGCTACTGCCGCTGCACGTGCTGTTCTGGGGTTGGCGGACGGCGCTGCTGCATATGTTGTTCGGTGCGGTTATATCTTGGCTATTAGTGGAAGTGTTATTGGTTAGCTTCGAGAAGTTCCCATTTACTTGTTCCTATCTGCCTGGGAAGGCGAACTTAAAGGTGTCGTGGCCGCTGTACCTATTCGGCTTCACCACTTATGTGTCGGTATTTCTAACACTGGAATACTGGATGCTGCAGCGTCCCGTCCGGTTTGTTTGGCTGGTGGCAGTGGTCGTGTTGGCGCACGCAGCGCTTTTCATCTACCGCTGGCGCGTGGTGGGGCGCGATGTGGCGCTGGTGTTCGATGAACAGCCGGAGCCGCTGGTGCGCACGCTGAACCTGTGGGCCTAGGGCGAACCTTGTATAGTGGCAGAATGTGGATACTTCAATCGTGCCGCCTCCGGCCATGCGGCTCGTAGTCCTGGCCGCCCTGGTCTATGGCGCGATCTATTTTGTGATCAGCCGCCTGATCTATCAGCCCACCCGTTATCCGGGCGGCTGGTGGCACACGCAATCGGAATCGGGCGCCCGGGACGTCTGGCTTCGCACGCGCGACGGCTTGCGCCTGCATGCATGGTTTGTGGAAGCGCCGGTGAAAGTGCCCGGCAGCCGCCTGGTCACCTTGTACCTGCATGGCAACGGCAGCAACCTGGCACATAGCCCCGGCCATTTGCGCGAGATAGCGGCCGCGGGTTCCGCGGTCCTGATTTTGGACTATCGGGGATACGGGAAGAGCGCGGGCCGCCCCACCGAGCGGGGGCTGTATCGCGATGCGGATGCGGGCTACGATCGGCTCATCGGCATGGGATACGCGCCCAATCGGATCGTGGTGCACGGCGAGTCGCTCGGCTCGGCCGTAGCGGTGGATCTGGCGCGGCGCCGCCCGTGCGCCGGCGTGATTCTGGAGTGCCCGTTTACTTCGTTCTCGGCCATGGCAGGCGCGATCGTGCCGTGGGCCGGGCGGCTATTCGCCAGCGGCTTCAACACGCGGCGTAAAATCGCCGGCGTGCATGTGCCCCTGCTGGTGATTCATGGCGACCATGATCGCACCATCCCTTGCGCCATGGGGTGCGCGGTGTTCAAGGCGGCGAACGAGCCGAAGTCGTTTTGGATGGTGGCGGGCGCCACCCACATCGACATTGTGGAGGCGGCCGGCCCGTTGTACGGCGAACGATTGCGAGCGTTCTATGAGAAGATACTGGCGGCCTGAGAGGCCGCCCCAGGTGGGGCAGGACTCCAGTCCTGCGCGGGTCCTCCAGGACCCGCTCTTCCCGTAACGAAATCGGAGAGGCCGACGTGGACGTCGGCCCGCAGGACTGGAGTCCTGCCCCACAATTAAGATATGAGCACTTCCTACAACCGGATCGCCGGCCAAAGCGTGGAACGTCTGGCGGCCCTCAGCGACGGCGTGTTCGCGGTCGCCATGACGCTGCTGGTGCTGGATCTGCGCGCCCCCGTGGCGCAAGCGATCCGCAGCGAACGGGACCTGTGGCTGGCGCTGGGCGCGCTCGCGCCGCGGCTCGGGATGTGCGCCATGACTTTCATGACGCTGGGGATCTTCTGGGTCGGCCAGCAGACGCAACTGAACCACCTGACGCGGTCGGACCGCAGCCTATCGTGGATGCACATCTTGTTTCTGTTCGCGGTTTCCATGATGCCGTTCTCCACCATGCTGCTGGCCGGCTTCATCGCTTACCGGATCGCGCTGCTGGTTTATTGGGTGAACCTGTTGCTGTTGGGCGGCACGCTGTACTTCACGTGGGTGTGCGCGCAGGGCCTCGGGCTGGTACGGGACGACATCTCCCCGGCAGTGGCCACTGCTATTAAACGCCGTATCTTGATCGGGCAGACGCTGTATGCCGGCGGCGCGCTGCTGTGCCTGGTGAACACTTATGTGAGCATCGGTTTCATCGTGCTGGTGCAACTGAACTACGCGGTCGCGCCTCGTCTTCCAGGCCGCGGGCGGCAGTAACCTCACGCACTTCGAGGCAGCACCTCGCGTTTCACCGCTTTGCCCAATTCATCTTCCGCCGTCTCCAACTCCCAGGAAGCCTGCATGTTCATCCAGAACCTGGGTGTCGTGCCGAAGTAGCGTGACAGGCGGAGGGCGGTGTCCGCCGTAATGCCGCGCCTTTCGTTCACGATGTCGTTGATACGGGTCGCAGGCACGCGCAGGGCCAGAGCCAAGTGGTTTGCCGACATGCCGAGAGGAGACAGAAACTCTTCGCGGAGGATTTCCCCCGGATGAATGGGTGGAAGCCGATTGCCGTTAGCCATTCTCGTTTCACCTCGCTACTGATAGTCGACGATTTCGACCCTCTCCGCGGCGCCATCGCGCCAAACGAAGCATATTCGCCATTGGTCGTTGATCCGGATGCTGTGCTGACCCTCCCGGCCGCCGCTCAACGCTTCGAGCCGGTTTCCTGGAACCGCCGCCATGTCCGCAAGCATCTCGGCATCCTCCAGCATGCGCAGCTTTCGACGCGCCACCGTTTCGACGTTGCCGAATTTGCGGCTGTGCTGGCGGCACAAAAGCTTCTCGGTTTCCCTGCACCGGAAGGATCGTATCAAATGGGTAGTATACCACGGCGGCCGTTAAACGTAGCACCATAAACCGCATCTCACAATCACCGCACCGGCAGACGGCCCGGCGTCCACGGCGCGCCCGCCGCATCCAGCGCCTGTTCGAGCGCCTTGAGGTCCACATCCACCAACACCCGTAGCTTTTCCCGCACGGCGGCAAACTCCTCGCTGGCGATGGCAAACGCCTGCACGTCGGTGCCCGGCGGGCGCTGCAGCGAAGCCCGCTCGTTTTCGACGATGGTCTCAACCCGCTGCACGATGGACACCGGCACATTCTCGCTTCGCCGCGCCAGGATCTCATCGCCGCGCAGCGCGCGCAGTATCTCGTTATTATTCTTTTCCAAGGCGCGCGCCGCGTCCGCCCACTTTCTGTCCATCGAAGGCGTGGCGTCGATGGCTTCCTTGATCTTGCCAATGCGAGTGTTCAACTCGTTGGCTGTGTCCCGCGCGCTCAAAACCGCACGTTCCAGTTTGGCGGCCTTTTGTTGGAATTCGAACAACTCGCCGCGGGCCGCGTCCTCGGTGGCCGCCACTTTCTCGGCCTCGACCTTGAATTCCCGCGGAGCGGCCAGCGGCGTAACCACTCCATCTACCCGCTTCGAAAGCGACACTGTGTAACGCCCCGGGGTGACCGGCGGGCCCGCCGGTTCTTCGCTGAACAGATCGTCTTCCGCATCGGCGGGCCGGGGCCCCGGCAACTCCGCGGCAGGTTCGCGCAGGTTCCAACTTACGCGATGAATGCCTTTGGTCACCGGACCGGCGAGCGTGCGGATGGCGCGCCCGGAAGCGTCCGCGATGGTCAGCAGCAATGTGGGAGCTTCCTCCTCGCCTTCCGCGCGCAGCTCCGCTGGGCCGGGATAAGGCGCCTGCGCCTTCTTCTTTCCCGCCTCCTTTTCGGCGTCGCGCCGCTGCTGCTTTTTGGTCTTGATTTCATCCTTGAGGTAGTAAGTGAACTGCGCGCCGTATGGCGGATTATCCGCGGTAAAGAAGGACTCGCCCTGAAACCCCTTGCCGCGCAGGCCGTACTGCCGCGTCTCGATGTAGATCAAGCCGTCCGTGATGGGGAACACCACCACGTCCTGCTCCAGCGTTTCCGGTTTCAGATCGCGCAGCGGCGTGTAGTCGTCGAGCACGTAGATGCCGCGGCCGAAAGTGCCCACTACCAGGTCGTTCATGCGCTTCTGAATGGCCAGGTCGCGCACCGCAATGGTGGGCATGCCTCCCTTCAGTTGCACCCACTTCTTACCCCCGTCGATGGTGAAGAACAGGCCGAACTCCGTGCCGGAGAAGAGCAGCCGCGGATTCACATGGTCCTCCGCGATCGCCCGCACGGGACCGTTGGCCGGCAGGTCGCTCTGAATGGCGGTCCAGGTACGCCCGGCGTCGGTGGTCTTCAGCAAGTAAGGCGCGAAATCGGACGCCTTGTGCCGATCGAATGCCGCATACGCCGTACCGGCATCATGCTGCGAAGCCAGGATGCGGCTGACGTAAGTCCCGTCGGGCACGCCGGGGAATTTGTCGATTTTGCGCCACTGTGCGCCGCCGTCTTCGGTCACTTGAATCAGTCCGTCGTCGGTGCCGGCATAAATCAGCCCTTCCTTTTTGGGCGATTCCGAGAGCGCCACAATGTTGCCGTAGAACGAAGTGGAAACGTTTTTCGCCACCGCATCCGGGCCCCAGATCTTGCCCATCACCGGCAGCGTATTGCGGTCGATCTGGCGCGTCAGGTCGCCGCTCACGGCTTTCCACGAGTCGCCGCGGTCGTCGCTGCGGAACAGCTTGTTGGCGGCGAAGTACACGCGCTTATGCGAGTGCGGGCTGATGGCCAGCGGCGAATCCCAATTCCAGCGCAAGGGCGGTTCGCCCGCGCCGGGCTGCGGCTGGATGCCCACCGATTGGCCCGTGCGCCGGTCGTAGCGCACCAGCACGCCGTACTGCGATTCCGAATAAACGGTGTCGGGGTCCTGCGGATCCACGCGCGAATGGAAGCCGTCGCCGCCCGCTGTCACGTACCAATCCGCATTGGTGATGCCGTGGACGCTGCGCGTGCGCGCCGGGCCGCCCAGCGAGAAGTTGTCCTGCGTGCCGCCGTAAACGCGATAGAAGGGCGCGTCTTCATCCACCGCGATATCGTAGAACTGCGTCACCGGCAGGTTGGCCTTGAAAGCCCAGGTGGCGGCGCGATCGAAGCTCTCGTACACGCCGCCATCGCAACCCACCAGATAGTGGCTGGTGTTGTCCGGATCGATCCAGATTTCGTGATTGTCCACGTGCTTGAAGCGTTCGCCGAGATTGTGCAGCGTTTTGCCGCCGTCGTCGGAAACCTGCAAGAACACGGACATGACATAGATGCGGTCGACGTTCTTGGGGTCGGCCACCACGTGCGCGTAATACATGGCCCCTTCGTCGTGCTCGCTGCGCCGCTCCCAGGTGGCGCCCAGGTCCGTGGAGCGAAAGACGCCGCCTTTCTTGTCGATGGATTCGATGGTGGCATAGGCGATATCGGGATTGGCCGGCGACAGGGCCAGCCCGATACGGCCCATTTCTTCCGTGGGCAAACCGGACTTCACCTTGTTCCAGGTGGTCCCCGCGTCCGTCGATTTGTAGATGGCGCTCTCAGGACCGCCGTCGATCAACGTCCAGACGTGGCGGCGGCGCTGGTAAGCCGCTGCGAGCAGGACGTCCGGATTGCGCGGGTCCATCACCACGTCGGTCACGCCGGTGTTCTCACTGATAGTCAGCGCGGCCTTCCAGGTCTTGCCGCCGTCGGTGGTCTTATACAGCCCGCGATCGCCGCCCGGCCCCCACAACGGGCCTTGTGCGGCCACGTAGACGGTGTTGGAATCCCGCGGATCGATTACGATGCGCGCGATGTGCTCGGACTTCTTCAGTCCCACGTTCTTCCACGACTTGCCCCCGTCGTCGGAACGGTACACGCCGTCGCCGTAGGAAACGCTGCGCTGGCTGTTGTTCTCGCCCGTGCCGACCCAGACCACGTTCGGGTTTTTAGCGTCGACGACCACCGTGCCGATGGAGTACGATCCCTCGCCATCGAACACGGGCGCGAAAGAGGTGCCGGCGTTGACCGTCTTCCATACGCCGCCGGAGGCCGCTCCCACGTAGTAAGTGCTTTTGTCTTTGGGGTGCACGGCGAACGAGACCACACGGCCGGAAGTTACCGCCGGGCCCAGCGAGCGTAGCTTCAGCCCGGCGAAGGTGTCCGCGGGCGTGGGGACGGAGGGTTTGTCGGCGGGCTTGTCATTCTCCTGCGCCGGGGCCGGCGGGAGAGCGATCAGAAAAGTGGCGAGAAGGACGGCGCGTAATGGCGGCACGCGAGCAGTATAACAACTTACCGCCCGGCCTGTGCGCGCACCTTCTCCGCCTGGTCCAGCGTCGCGAACGGGGGATTGTGGATCCGGTCGACACAACTCACATCGATGCCGCCCGCCGAGGCTGCCTTGATGAATTGCACGATCATATTGTCGATGCACGCCGCGCCCGTCAGATGCGTGCCGTGCGGGATGGCCACGACGCGGCTGTGCGACAGTCCTTCGGCGGCGTGCGCAGCCAGGGATGGGGGCGTGGCCGGATCCTCCTCGCCAGAGATCAGCAGGACCGGAACATCGGAACGCACGGGCGCCAGAAAGTCTCTTGCCACGGTCGCGTGCGCCCATGCACCGCAGTTCTTTTGCTGGACCCGCACGTCGAAATCGCCGAGATACGTTCCCCCGGTTTCGCGCCGGATATCCGCTTCGCCGATGAACGGCAGCGCCTCCGAACAGTTCACCGAAAACGCCAGTCCGCGGGCGACAGCGCCATCCACCGCGCTGCGCATCGCCACCGCGACGGCCGCGAAGCCGCTAAAGTCGCCCTGGTAGGCGCGGTGCAGAATATAAGGCAACTGGCTCACGATCGAAGGCTCATAGAGCAGCACCCGGAGGTCCGACACAAACGCCCCGCGCGACAGGGTAATCGCCTGCGGCTTGCCGGATGGAGCACTCCGGAAGTCGAACTTCGCGGGCTCGCGGTCCAGCCGCTGGACAAGGGCCTCGAACTCCGCTTTCAGGCCGGGAAAATCCTTGTGGCAGCCGGCATCGGCGTCGCAGTTCGCGAAGAGGCGATCGAGCGCCGACTGAATGGTTTTCGCAAATTGCAGGGGCATTCGGTAATCGGGAGGCGCCACGCCTTCGATCGCCACGGCGCGCACATGGGCACCGTGCCTGCGGAGATATACAAGCGCGGCCAGCGACCCATAGGACCCGCCCAGCGCGTCGACTTGCTCGTAGCCTAGCGCCTGGCGCACGTCATCCGCGTCGTCGGCCGCATCGGACGTGGTGTACTGCGTGAGATCGGCGTGCTTTTCCAGCTCCGCGCGGCATCCGGGAAAGCTCTCTACCGACAGCGGGCCGTTGATCAGAAGTTGCGCCTCGCTGCGATCGAGCGGACAGGGCAGCGGATTGGATTTGCCCGTGCCGCGTTGGTCGATCAGCACGATGTCGCGCTGTTGCTGCAAGTCCTTCACGAATGAAGCCATCGAATACGTAGCTACAGCACTTCCGCCGGGGCCGCCCGCAAATGCGAATACCGGATCCGCGGCCGGCTTCTCCGCCAGCGCCGGGAGGATCATCAGGTTCAGTGCGATTTTCCGCCCTGCGCCGGATGCGCGGTTCTCATACACTTCGTAGGTTCCACACAGGGCCTGTGTGGCGCCGTCGGGCGCCAGGCACGGCTGCAGCGGCACACGGCCGCGAGTGACCGGCTTGAGCGTCGCCACGGCCGCGGCTGAAGGAGCGGCGCCGGGCCGTCTCAGCGTGAGCGGCAATCGGGCCGAACCCTGCCGCCAGTCGCCGGCGATCGCAGAGCCGTCGCCGCTCAACTCGCCCTCATACGTGGCGCCGATGGTTTTCAACTCGAAACGGACGGCCTGCTTACCATCGAATGAAACCTCGTCAATCGCGAGTTTCGCGCCGCCCTGATCCACGCTTTCAAACTCGCCGTGCAGAGATTGGTCGGCGGCCTTCTCGATCCGGACCACGACGTGCAGCTTTCCCGCGATGACGCCATCCCATTCTCCGGCGATACCGGCCTGCGGCGGCGCCGCTTGCGCCCACATCGCCGGCCCATACGCGCACAACGCGAGGGCACACTTCCACCATTCGATCGGCATTCCATGTCTCCTTTACCGCGTCAGACAGACCCACAGCGTGGCAAATCCGGCAAGGTACAGGCCCGCCGCCTTCACCGGAGCGCTGGCCAGATTCAGCGCGTATCCATTGGGGCCGTTCAGCAACAGCACGGGCAACGCAGGCCTGAAGCAGACCGGCGATCCCGTATCCTGAACATCGGGCAGCACCAGGTAATTGGCGGGCTTGGTCCGGCGCGCCACCTCCAGGTATTGCAGTCTGCGCCGCCACTCGAACAATGTGGCCAGCGCACCCCCCAGGAACGCGGCGAGCAGCAGCGTTCGCTGCGCAGCGCTGCCGGCCCACGGCTTGGTGACCCACTGCAGGTCGAACGCCAGCGGGCCGAACGCGAGCATCAGCCGCACATAGTCGCAGATGGCCGTCGCGAGCCGGCGCAGGCTATCGCGCCAGGCCAGATACTGGGAGGCGTTATCCGCGGGCGCCACGCACCGGGCGCGCACGATCGCGCGCTTGATCAGCAGCACACCTCCTTGCAGATAGATATAGATGACGGTCATGGCGAACGGCAGGCGCACCGGTTGCCAGTCCTGCAATGTCGCGTAACGATAGCCCAGCCAGGCGAGAGATCCCCCCAGGGCGAGCGCGATCACGGCTTCAATCCAGGGGTTCGTGTAGTCGCGCAGCGTCCTGGGGTGCAGGGAAAGCGCCACCGCGGAGACGGGATGCCTCGTACCCGGCAACTCGGATCGCCGCGCCTGGTTCTCCGCCGCCCTTTGCGCCGCATAATAATTGAGACGGGTCAGGGGGGTGACGACGGCGATCAGGCCCATGATGTAAAGATTGCGGCCGGCGAGGAGCAGGGCTATGAAGATTGGGACCTCGATCGCCCACGGCAGAAACAGGCGCGTCCGGTACCGGCGCAGAATCGCGGCTCCGGCGCCTTCCCGGAAATCGGGCGCCACCTCCACGCTGAAGAACCACCCCGGACCGCGCAACAGAGGAGCTTTCCAACGCTCCACGATCCGTGGAATCCGGGTGGCGAAGACGAAGATGCAAAGCCATACGACGATCTGGTTTTCGGTCACGGCTTAGCCCCTTTGAGCATGCCACGCAATTCATCGTCGACCATGCTCAGAATCTGCCCTCTCCGCAACCCGGCCAGGACCATGTGGGTGAGCGCGTTGCGCAGCGGCTGGCGGAGTTCATCGTGGCTGTGTTTCGCGGCGGCGCGCGCGGCCACGGTGGCGCCGGAACCGTGCTTGACGACGATCAGCCCGTCGCTCCGCAGCTCGCGGTATGCAGCGGCAATGGTGTTGAGGTTCACTCCGAGGTCGGCCGCCAGTTGCCGAACCGGCGGCAGCGGCTGCCCTTCGCCAAGCTGGCCGCCGGCAATCAGCGTCCGGATGCCGTCGGCGATTTGCCGGTAAATCGGACGCCGGTCCTGCAGATCGATCGTTAGAAGCACTGTCTAGTGTATGTATACTCTAGACGCATAGGGGATGTCAAGCGCATTCTTCGATTCAGATTCGCGGTGTCAACGGTGCTTGCCCATGCCGCTTAGAATGTCGAGCACCTTCTTCGGCAGGCGCGGCTGCTGCCGTTTCTTTGCCGCGGCCGTGGCACTCACCGGCAGGCCCGCGTTCGACAACACGAACGAGAAGATCTGGTTCGAAGATGTGCCCGTGCAAGTGGCGCTGCCCGCGGCGCCTTGCGGCGTGGCGCAAGCGTGACAATCCATGCAGCTCTGGCCTTTTCCCGCACCGTCCCCCTGGAGGTAGGTCTCCATGGTCGTGTTCGCCATGATGTTCGTGTTTATGGTGGCGGTCGAGATGGCGAACGTATATGAAGGCCCCCCTTGAACGGACGGATTGATGGTATCGATCAATTGATAGTTGGCCCAAACCGTACCCTGCAGGTTAGTCTGCCAGGTCTTGTTGATGGCGGCCACAGCCGGATCGATGTTGGTCGCCTGACAGACGCTCACCACTGGCGTGGCCGTGCCAGTCCAGGGGATGTTCTGGTTGGCCGGATAATTCGTCGGCGCCACATTGTAGGTCCCCGAACTGCAGTTCCCGTTCGGAGTATTGGCGCTCGCCAGAGTCGCCGATCCGCCCTGGGGAGGGGGCGCCACATTATCCACTTGCTCGAAAGTGGACCAAAACCACGTGGATGGGGTCGTCGGTGTCAATCGCAGAATATGCAGGCCGATGAGTCCGAACAAGGCCGGCCCCTGGCATGTCTTGCCGTCCTGCTGCAGGAAATATCCAACCTGGGTGTAATAGCGCGGGATAATCGCTTGGTCGTTCTTGGGGTCCAGGATGCGCCAAGCCGCCTTCACTTCGAGTGCGCCGAAGTTCGCCAGCGACGGCATGCCCGCGCCGGTTTGGGGAATCGGCTGCAATTGTTTGTTGGCGGCCTCGGCGGCGATCTGCGTCGCAGCGTTGTAGTATCCGTTCTGCTGGATATACGCATATTCAGACTGATCGATGCGAATATCGTAAGTGACAAACCAGCCGGACTGCTCAATCAACGGAGGGCCGCTGGCTTCATTGACATTGCTGCCGACGACGGGGCTACTGAATTTTGAGACGAGATCGAGAACCATGGGCTGGAATCCGGGCGAAACCGGCAAAGACCCGATCGTCGCGCACGCGGACGGAAGCGCCACCGGATTGCTCTGCCAAACGCCCGGATCCTGCGCGCCCGGCAGCATGGTGTTGGCCACGCTGCGATAGGTCAGCCAGACGGTTGGAATCATGGCTTGGTTCGAACTGCTCGCCCCGATGGATAGCTGCGGATTGGGCAGGCCCGAGATGCCGGAGGAGTTGGACGGCACGGCCGAGGGCCAGTTCAGCGCCACGAACGTTTGCCAGGCCAAGGCAGTCCAGCTTGACTGCGGAGGATTTTGCGTGGGCGATACATCCGCCGGCACGATCCACGAGTTGGGGGGCAGAGCGGAGCTAGGCGGCAGAGCGCCTACCTTGGGCTGTTCCGACTCGGTTTTCGATCCTGTATGGCAGCCGTTCAGAAGAACCGAACACAGCAAGCACACGACAAACACAGGAAACACGCACCGTTTCCGCATATGACCTTCCTTTTTGGGTGGAGAATGCAAGTTAATTGCAGATAGAATTATTATATAGACGGCGCTTTTCTTGTCAAAGAACTACACGGTCAAAACGTATTCTTCATCACATCTTGCCCTCGAACAAGAACACCAGTTCAATCACCAGAATGACCACCACCATCAGCTCCAATACAAACGCGCGACCCTGCTGGAACTGGTCCACCATGAACTGATACAGATCGCCGGCCGTGTGCAGCTTTTCGTCGACCAGCCGGCGGTAATCCGTCACGCCCACTTTGCCCGCGGCCAGGCGGTAGACGCGTGCGGAGTACATATCGCTGAGGAACTTGATTGAATTATCCATCCGTTCGGTCAGTTCGCGCACATCCAACCGGATGGTATTCAGGCGCCCGGCCTCTCGCGCCAACCGCCAGCGCGCCAGCACGCCCGTGCCTTTGTCGAGCGACCGGTATACGTCGGCGAGCAGCCGGGTCAGCGTCTCGTCGTAATAACGGAATTCGATCAACTGCGAATTGGCGTATTCCAGCAGTTGCATCACCGGCAGCGCGTCTTCCGGCGTGTCGTAGACCAGCGCGGCGGTCCAGCCGACTACCACCAGATCGTCGGGATAGTAGGAAAGGCGCGATTGCAGGATTTCGGTGCGTTCGTCGTCAGCCAGGCGAATTTCTTCTCCGCGCACCACCTGCGCGATCTCCTCTCCGCGCTCCGCAATCAATTCCTGGGCTGTGACGGAGCCGCCATCGCCCTTCATCATGGGGTGGATCTGGATAATGTAATAATCTTCCGTCAACCAGTCGGCGTACGGTTTCACCAGGGCCGGGTGGGCGCGCGCCAGGCTGCGGCGGACGCTATCGGCCGCCTGCTTCTCGATCTCCGGCGCCGCGATCGATCGACTCGACAGGCGCATCAATTCCCGCCAATCGAACGCGAAGGGCAATTGCAGCTCGATGCTTACCACGCCGTATTCGTAGTAGTGCATCTGAGCCTGCAGCCGCTCGCCGCTTTCCAGCCGCAACGGTTCCAGGGATTCGATCACCGGCGGCTTCTCAAACCGCACGTATTCGGGCGTTGGACGCCGGAAGCTGGGCTCGCGTCCCGCCGGCTGCGCGCCCAGAATCGAGCGCAGTTCATCGAGCCGGATCTCCTCGCACACGTCGTAAAGGAACAGGAGCCAGAACGTGCCGGAAAGGCGATCGGTGTGCACGGCCATCACGTCATTTTACGCTTCCTCGAATGCTGGCGGTAATTCGGACACTGGTACTGGTCCAGGCAAGAAAGTATTGACCGCTTACCTTCGTGCGGAGTATACCTGGATCGTCCGGAGGCAGGATGACCAAACGGAACGCGATCGGCTTAGCCATTATGCTGGGAGCACTAATACTGAGGCCCGGCGCCAGTCAGGCGCAGCCCACCTTTACGACGTTGTATAGCTTTCTGGGGGGCTCCGATGGTTCCACTCCAAACTCCTGGTGCTCCAACCCGCGCCCGGAACGTTGATCGGAACCACCAACGGCACGGTATTCCAACTCACCGCGCCGGCGGACGGCGGCGCCTGGACGGAAGCGATTCTGC
This sequence comes from Bryobacteraceae bacterium, assembly GCA_050008575.1. Classification (GTDB taxonomy): domain Bacteria; phylum Acidobacteriota; class Terriglobia; order Bryobacterales; family Bryobacteraceae; genus Bog-159. The sequence continues at coordinate 44,566 of JBEKMJ010000036.1, read as the reverse complement.
ATTCCTTCGGATGCTGCGGGCCGGACGGATCGGACCCCGCATATGCCAGCGTGGCCGCTGGCCCGAACGGCGTGCTTTACGGCACCACGGCTTACGGCGGCACGGCCGGCGCCGGCAGCGGAGAAATCTATGGCGGGTTGTCTCGCGGACCGAACGGAGAGATCTTCGGCACAACTCAAATGGGCGGAGTCCGCAACTCCACGTGTCCCGACGGGACTTGCGGCACGATATTCCGGGTAACTCCTTAAGGGCGTAGGCCCGCTCTTCGGCGAGCGTAGCTCGCCGCGGGTGATTGGGCATTTCAGTTGGGTAGGTCTCGTGGCGCACGCCCCCGGCGTGCCGTGTCGGCACTCTGCCGACACAGGCCAGCGAAGCTCGCCCATGCGGCGCATGGCGCCGCCCCACTACACCTATTTCTGATAATCGGGAAACACCGGCCGCTTCAACGCAGGAGGTGGATTGTTGCGCAGTTCCTCCATCACCACCTCGATGGCCTTCTCCAACTGCGGATCGTGCCCCTGCCGCACCGCCGCCGGATCCTGCGGCACTTCGATGTCCGGCGCGATGCCGTGGTTCTCCACATCCATCGTTCCGTTGGGATTCCAAATGGCCACGCTGGGCGCCATGACCACGCCGCCGTCCATCAACTCGGGATATCCGTTCAGCCCGACCAGGCCGCCCCAGGTGCGCTCGCCGATCAGCTTGCCCACGTTCGCGCGACGGAAGTACCACGGCATGGCGTCGCCGCCGGAACCCGCGAATTCATTGACGATCATCACCTTCGGTCCGAAAATCGCGCCCTGCGGCTGCAGGAAGTCCGCCCCGTCGCGCGCCGTTGCCACGCTCATCAACTTGCGCTGCAGATACTCGATGATATCGGTGGCCAACGCTCCGCCATGATTGAAGCGTTCGTCAATGATCGCTGCGTCCTTGCCCACCTGCGCAAAAAAGTAGCGCGTGAAACTGGTGTACCCGCCAAATCCCGTATCCGGCATGTAGACGTATGCCACCCGCCCTCCAGTCGCCTGATCCACCTTGCGGCGGTTCCCTTCGATCCACTCCAGGTGCCGCAGCCCGGACTCATTGTCCACCGGCACCACCTTCACTTCACGCGCATTCGCTCCAGAAGGATCCGGTCCCACTTTCAGCAGCGTGGTTTTCCCGCTGGCCGCTTCGAAGAAACCATACACGTTGTCGGCAGCGCGCACTTCGCGGCCGTTCACCGCCAGCAGATATTCGCCCGCCGTTACGTTTACCCCCGGTTGCGTCAGCGGTGCCTTCAGCTCGGGATTCCAGTTCTCGCCGTCGTAAACGTGCGCGAAGCGGTAGCGCCCGTTCTCGATCTTGTAGTCCGCCCCCAGCAGCCCGGTGCGTACATGCTTCACTTCCGGATGGTCGCCGCCGCCCAGAAACATGTGGCCTACCGTTAGGTTGCCCAGCATCTCCGTGAACAGGTAGTTCAGATCGTCGCGCGATGCCAAGCCGTCCAGATACACGCCGTAGCGTTCTTCGGCGGACTGCAGATCGAGCCCGTGATAGTGCGGATCGTAGAAGAACTCGCGCTCGATGCGCCAGACTTCATGGAACATCTGCTTCCACTCGGCGGGCGGATCGGCCCGCACTTCCAGATCCTGGGTCTTGAGCGCCTTTTCGTTTCCGGGTTTGGGCGGCGGTCCGTCGGCCGCATCGGGCATGGGCGGAGGTTCGGCTATGGTCCACTTGTCGTCCTGTTGATACAGCATCTTCTCGCCCGTGAACGAAACCTGGAAATATTTGACGCCGCCGATCACTACGTCCGTCTTCCGTTTGCTCAAATCGAAGCGGTGGACCGTGAAGAGGGACGGCGAATCCGGTATCCGCGGTCCCCTTTCGATTGCGTATACAACTCCCGCTTTGCCCGCTTCCAGCGCTTCGTAGCGGACTTGCGGCATCGGCAATGCCAGAATGCGTTGGCCGATTTTTTCAAGATCGACCTTTACGTCGACCTTTTCGGCGGCCTTTTCGGCACTCTTGTCCTTGTCGTCTTTTTTAGCGTCTTCTTTCTTGGAATCGTCCTTCTTCTTTTCGTCGTCGCTCTCGGGCGCCAGCGGAGACGCATCGCTCTTGGCCAGCACGACTAGATAGACGCTTGCGGTCACCTGCCGCGCCACTCTTTGGATGTCCTCCTCCATGGCCGGGCCGGCATTGGTGCTGGCGGTAAAGTATAGGTACTTGCCGTTCTTATCGAATACCGGATTCTCGGCGTCGCTCATGCCGTCGGTGACCTGCGTGCTTTTGCTTTCAGCCAGCGAGTAGAGATCAATCGCCGCCATGTGGCTTTTCAGCGACTTCGCGTAAGCCAGCCACTGGCTGTCCGGCGACCACACGGCGGCCAGGCCGTTGCCCGGATAGTAGTCGGTATCCACCAGCACCGGCTTTTTCGCCGTCAGATCCAGATAAAAGAGGCGACCGTGGTTGTCCAGGTAGGCGATCTTCTTGTTGTCCGGCGACCAGCGCGGCGTAGTGTAAAACGCCTTGCCCAACGGTATCTTGGCAGCCTCACCCGTGCCGTCCTGATTGCGTATATGCAGCGCGTAGTCGCCCGATTCATCCGAAAAATAAGCGATGCTCTGTCCGTCGGGCGACCAGACAGGCTCGCGCTCCATCACCGTAGTGCTGTTCGTCAGGTTGCGGGCATCGCCTTTGTCCGCCGGCACCGTCAGGATCTCGCCGCGCGCCTCGAACACCGCGCGCAAGCCATTCGGCGAGACATCGGCATTGCGCAGCCGCTTGGCCACATTCACATAATGCGGCCGCAGTTCCGGCATATCGCCCGCCAGCGTCACGGCCACGGCCTTGGCCTGCCCGGTTTTCAGGTCGTACAGGTGCAACTCGCCGAACTGCTCGTAAACGATCGCCCCCGGCCCCGCGGCAGCCGACTTGAAGTCCAGCCCGCGATTGGCGATGGCGCGTGTCACTTTGCTGGTTTTGGTGTCGTAATAGAACAACGTGACCGGGCCTTCCCGGTCGGAGAGAAAGTAGATGCGGTCGCCGACCCACATGGGGTTGAAGTCGTTGGAATTATCCCTGGGGATCTTCACGATGCTGGAATCCGCCAGGTTAGCGATCCAGATCTTGCGCGTTTGTCCACCGCGATAGCGCTTCCACGCCTCCTGCCACTGAAACAGCGGGACGTATGCCAGGTGCGAGCCGTCGGCGGAATACGATCCCTCCAGTGCGATAGGCAGCGGCAGTTCGTCAGGCAGTCCGCCGCCTTCCGCCGGCATCGTGTATAACCGGGCGCCATCGTTAGGAATGGCGCGCGAAGAGACGAACAACACTCGCTTGCCGTCCGGCGTCCAGCCCACCGCTGCGTCCTGTCCCGGATGATAGGTGAGCCGCCGCGGCACGCCGCCAGATGCGGACATCACGAAGACGTCCACGTTGCCGTCGTACTCGCCGGTGAAGGCGATCAGCGATCCATCCGGCGAAAACACGGCGTCGGTTTCCACTCCCGGCGCCGTAGTAAGCCGCTTGGCTTCACCGCCGTCGCGGGGCACGGTCCAAAGATCGCCGGCGTAGGTAAACACAATCTGGGTCCGGCTCAGTGCCGGTTTCCGCAATAGCAGATGTCCGGTCTGGGCGCCGACGATGGGCGTCAAAAGGAGAAGCGCGCATAGGGTTCGGTACATAAACTCCAGTATCGCGCGGCCGGCATCCAGTGGGGCAGGCTGCTCTTGGTGGGACAGGCTTTAGCCTGTCGAAGCCGGCCAAAAGCCGGCTGCGGGCAGAATTGCCCGCCCTCCATGGGTTAAGACCAAAGTTCTGCGCGCTTTGGGATCGCCGTGCGTCTTTATTTCTTGGACGCTATTTCGAAGGTTTCGCTACGTGCCGCCGTTGTTGCCCTCCTGCTCTGCCGCGCTGTCTGCGCGGCGGGCCCGATACAGCCTGTCCATCCGCTGGAAGTCCAGCAGAGCCGCTACGAGATGCGAATGGGCGAATCCGTACAGATTGCCGTGCCGCCCGATTCACTCGACTTCCTGCTGCAAGCCAAGAGCCTGCGCGTGACCATCAACGGCGACATGCCCGGCGCGCCGACCGCCCTGGTTGCCGGGCCGAACCGCGCGCGCGACCGGGTGCTCTTGGCCGCGCCCGCGCGGACTAAGCCCGGCGATTATACCGCCACCCTGTCAGCCATCAGCGCGACGGGCGAGCAGCGCGTCATTACTTTGACGATCGATGTGAAGCCCAGGCAATCGGTGCCGACCGGTTCCTCACGCCCTCCCGTGGTATTGCTGAACGGATGGGAAACCGGCTTCACGGGCACCTGTCCGGTGTCGTCCAGCTCGGCGGATACCTTCGGAAATCTTGCCGAGTACCTGGTGTCCGACGGAGTTCCGGTGGTGTATTTCTTCGATAACTGCGTAGAAGACGCTAACCAGACCATTGAAGTGCTGGGCGGCGATCTAGGCACCTATCTGAATTCCATTCAATACGCCAACGGCGATCAAGTGCCGCAGATTGACCTGGTGGCATTCAGCATGGGAGGGCTGATCGCCCGCGCGTATCTGGCTGGGCTGCAAACCGACGACACAGCCGCGCCGCCAACGACCCCCCTGGTGCGCGACTTGATCCTGATCGCCACGCCGAATTTCGGGTCGTTCGTAGCCGGCAACTATGCGACCACCCTTTCCGCTTCGCCCGGGACACAGGACGCCGAATTGATCCCGGGCAGTTCACTTCTGTGGAACCTGGCAACCTGGAACCAGCGCGGCGACGATCTCCGCGGCGTGAACGCGCTGGCCGTCATCGGCAACGCCGGCCCCTACCTGGCAACCTTGTCGGCGACTACCCAACTCAACAACGCCAGCGATGGCCTGGTCTCGGAAACCAGCGCCGCGCTGGGCTTTGCTTTGCTGACCTCCACCCCGACCCAAGTTGTCCCTTACTGTCACGTGGATCCATCCGTTTTCACCAACACCATCTTCGGCACATTCGACTGCGATGCCGCGGGAATTGCCAACGTAACCGACGACACTCAGGAAACCGGGGTCATTGTGCGCTCCTTCCTGAGTGGCACTTCGGATTGGCAGTCCACCGGAGTGGCGGCGGCGAACGACGCCAATTTATCCACCTACGGCGGGATGTTCTTTGCCCTGGAGGATCAGACCGGCGCCTACGCCACGGACCTAACCGCCGCCGCGTGGGGAAATGTTGCGCTGACGAACGGCGGCGATTCGGACGTTGTTTATTACACCGACTTCGTAAACGGTACGGGCGACTACCAGGCGACCAGTACGTCGTTGGGCACCATCAACTGCGGCTCGCTCGCGGAGGCTTTGGGCTACTTCTCGGCGGCGCGCTGTAAGCTCCTTACCGCCATTTTCGACGTTACCCCGCACAGCGCGCCCGGATGGACCGTCAGTTCGGGTTCCACCATCACCATCACCGGCACCGACTTCCAGACGCAGTGCGCCAGTTGCCAGGTGCTCGCCACTCCGGTGAGCACCGGCACGCAAACGGCCCTGCAAATATTGTCGTGGAGCAATACGGCGATTACCGCGACTCTGCCCGCGTCCATGACCGGATTGATTACCATCCAAGTGGTCGCGGTGCCGGGAACCGATGCCATCACCATCATGGCGGCGGTGCCGACGGCGGTCCTCGCCGGGACGCCATCGAGCCTGCAATTCGCCTACACGGTGGGTGCCACGGCACCCGCGGCGCAATCCATCCAGATCGCCAACAGTGGGACCGGCACGCTGGCGTGGACTGCCACGGCCAGCGACTCCTGGCTCACGCTGTCGGTGGCATCGGGTACCGCGCCTTCCACCCTTTCCGTGTCCGTCTCGCCCGCGTCGTTGAGCGCGGGAACCTATAACGGGACGGTTACGATAACCGACTCGGGCGCATCCAACAGCCCGCTATTGATCGGCGTGACGCTGACGGTGACCGCGGCGGTGGTGATGCCGGCGCTGGCGGCCACTCCACAGTCGTTGACATTCAACTACACCGTGGGCGGCGCTGCGCCGGCCGCGCAAAGCATCGCGATCGCCAACACCGGCTCGGGCACGCTGTCCTGGACTGCCTCGTCTACCGTATTCTGGGCCAGCCTGTCCGCCGCGTCCGGCAGCGCGCCGGCCACCCTTTCGGTATCCGCCAACCCCGCCAACCTGGCGGCCGGAAGCTATACGGGCAACGTGCAGATTACCGCGGCCGGGGCGGCCGGCAGTCCTGCCACCGTGGCGGTGACGATGGTGGTTTCAGGCACGCAGCCGGCCGGGAATATCGCGGGCGTGACGAACGCAGGAAGCTTTCAATCCGGGTTTGCGTCGGCCACATGGGTTTCCATCTTCGGCACGAACCTGTCCGCCAGCACCCAGACCTGGAGCGGCAGCGACTTCGTAAACGGCCTGCTGCCGACCTCGCTCGATGGCGTGTCAGTAACGATCGACGGCATTCCGGCATACGTCGAATACATCAGCCCGACGCAAATCAACGTGCTGGCTCCGGACGACGCGGCCACCGGCCCGGTCCAGGTCCAGGTGAAGGCGGCTGGACAGCAGAGCAACAGCTTCACGACGCAAAAGCAACCGTATGCGCCATCGTGGTTCACCTTTGACAACGGCAAGTATGTGGCGGCGCTGCATAATTCGAACTACACCTATGTGGGCGCGCCGGGGCTGATCGGGGGAGTTACCACCACGCCGGCACAGCCGGGCGAAGTCGTCTTGCTGTACGGCACGGGATTCGGCCCCACGGATCCGGCGACCCCAACCGGCCAACTTGTCGTTGCCGCGGTGCCGCTGCCCACGAATTCCGTGCAGATTACCATCGGAGGTGTGGCGGCGAATGCGATCTTTGCCGGGCTGACCGAATCCGGACTCTACCAGTTCGACGTGACCGTGCCGAGTCTGCCATCGGGCGATGCCCCGGTGGTGGCGGCGATCGGCGGCGTGCAGACGCAAACCGGGGTTTCCATCACAGTTCAATAGGACCGCTTCCCGACGGTAGCGGCTCAGTTCCGCCAGACTGGCCTTCGCTATTATAGAAAGCGGACATGCAAACCAAGCAATTAGGCAACAGCGACATGCACCTCACGGCCATTGGCATCGGCGCGTGGGCCATGGGCGGCGGGGGTTGGGCTTTCGCCTGGGGACCGCAGGACGACGACGAATCGGTAGCGGCCATCCACGCCGCGCTGGACGCGGGGCTGAACTGGATCGACACGGCCGCCGTATACGGACTGGGCCATTCCGAAGAAGTGGTGGCGCGCGCGCTGAAGGGCCGCTCCCAGAGACCGTTCGTGTTCACCAAGTGCGAGCGCGTATGGAACGAACGCCGCGAAATCGGCAAAAGCCTCAAGGCCGACTCCATCCGCCGTGAAGTAGAAACCAGCCTGCGCCGCCTGCAACTGGACGTCATCGACCTGTATCAGATTCACTGGCCCGAGCCCGAAGAGGATATCGAGGAAGGCTGGACGGCGATGGCGCAGCTTCAGCGCGAGGGCAAAGTGCGGTGGATCGGCGTATCCAATTTCAACGTCGACCAACTGCGCCGTGCACAAGCCATCGCGCCCATCACGTCGCTGCAGCCGCCTTACTCGATCCTCTCGCGGGAAATCGAAGAGGGGGTTCTGCCGTACACGCAGGCGAACGGAATCGGCGCGATCGTGTATTCGCCGATGAAATCGGGACTGCTGTCGGGCGCCATGACACGCGAGCGCATCGCCGCCATGCCGGCCGACGACTTTCGCCAGCGCACGCCGCATTTCCAGGAGCCGCGGCTCACGCGCAATCTGGAGTTGGCCGAATTGCTGCGCGCGATCGGCCGGCGCCACGGCCGCGCGCCGGGCGAAGTGGCCATTGCGTGGACCCTACGGCATCCGGCGGTGACGGCGGCGATTGTGGGAATGCGGTCGGCCAAGCAGGTGGCAGGCGTGATCGGCGCCGCGGACTTCCGGCTGAGTGCGGAAGAAGTGCAGGAGATCGAGAGCGGGGTTTATTAATCATGCTGGTTGGCAGGCAGCGGGTGCCGTACTCGATTGCCATCGCGGATCTGAATCGCGAAGGCAAGTTGGATATCGTGGTGGGAAATCCGACGGCGACGGATGCCCCGGCATCGCCGCGGCCCGAAGCGATGCGCCGAGCGCGGTGTGGTTCAGCGCGAAAGCTGGGGCGAAGTAGAGGTGGTAGGCTTGCCCGTCCGACTGCGCTCGATCCCTGTGAAGCCACCCCCGGTGTACCATCGCGCGATACCTCACTGCCCGAGCGCCCGCTGCTTCTCCGCCGGCAATTCGTCCAGCAGCCGCGTGTACACCGCATTGGTCCACCCAAACCCTGCCTGGTTCGACTGGTAGCCGAAGCGGATGCTACTGCTGTCAGTGCCGCGGCGCACCACATCGTACTTCTCCACGATGAAGCCGACTTTGAGATACTCGTCGCGCACCAACGATAGGAATTTGTCTGAAATGCGGTCGGCATCGGCGTTGAAGCCGTACCGCCGCAGCCCTTCCACCGCGATCATCTCCAGCGGCGCCCAGCCGAACGGCAGGTCCCATTGATTGCCGCTCTCGAAGGTGCTGTCGGCCAGGCCGCCGGGCTTCTCGAATTTGGCCACATTCCGCTCCACGGCGGCCGCCTGCTCCTTGGTCGCAATGCCCGCCCACAGGGGATAGAACGTAGTGAGGAACGAGTAGTGGCGCACCGTCTTATGCGCGAAGTTGTAGTCGTAATAGAGGCCGTCCCGCGCGTCCCACATAAGGCGGTTAATGGTGGCCGCGCGATCCGCCGCCCGCTTCCGCCAGGTGTCCGCCGCTGCGCCGTTGTCTAGAATCGCGAGTATCTCAGCCGTTTGACTCTCCATCAAGTACAGCAGCGAATTAAGGCACACCGGATCGTAATGGATCACGTCCACGCTGAACGGACCGAAACGGTTGGAAGGATCGAAGCCGGACTCGCGCATCGAGCGGTCGCCTTTGTAGAACAGATCGGTAAGTATGTTTCTCTTTGTATCGAAGAATTCACCAACTTCGTAGTCGGTCACTTTCTCCGTACGGTAATACTCCGCCACGCGGTCGTAGTGCGTCAGTCCCTGCGCGTCGCGCTCGGCGGAAACCGACTCGGGCGCCGGCCCGTCGCCTAAGTCATAGTAGCGGGACAAGCCCGTATTGGGCGTTAGGTGGGGCTCGCTAGTCCAGAAGCGGTAATAGGATTCAACAGCCGGCACGGCGTCCGCCAGCCACTTACGATCCTTGTTCCGCTGATAGACGCCCAACAGCATCTGAGTCAGGAACGGTGGCTGCGACCGAGTCAGATAATAAGTGCGGTTGGCGTTCAGGATTTTTCCATAATTGCGGATCTCGTAGAGAAAATTGTCCGCCATGTCCTTGGCTAGCGGAACCTCGTTGTCGCGCAGCAGGCCAAGTTGGATGAAATAGCTATCCCACCCGTACATTTCATTGAAGCGGCCGCCAGGCACCACGTAGGGGTGCGGCAGATACAGGAGACCTTGGTCCTCGATCGCCGCCGCATTATCGGGAAGCTTGCGGATCTCGATCTTTTCAAAATCGGCCGGCGCCATGTCCCGCCGCAACGCCTGCTCGATCAGCCGGACATTCTCTTTGGCGGGGACATAGACGGGCCAGCGGCCGGTGGGCAACGGTTTGAACTTGGGATCCACGGCGGCAGTCGCCAGGTTGCGGTTCGACCGCGTCAACACGCCCCACATTTTGCGGATGTAATCCTGGATGGGCTCGGGCTGCTTCTTGGGCGCGTTTTGCGCGGTGAGGGCCGCCACGAGAAGGGCGGCGACGAAGCCGGGGAAGAAATAGCGTGTGCGTTGGGGCAAGAAACAGTATATTACTTAAAGCCATGTATATCGGAATTATTTCGACTTTATTCGCGGCGCTGCTTGCCCCGCAGCAGACCGCGCCGCCCGCGGCCGCCAGCTCCGTCGCTATCGAAGCCGAGCGCCTGAGCGATCAGCCGGTGCTGAGGCCCGCCGCGCCGCCTTGGATGGCATCCGGCGCGTTCAACCCGGCGGCGATCCTAGCCGGTGGTAAGACTGTGCTGCTGTTCCGCGCGCGCGACGCCCATGGCACGTCCCGGATCGGCTACGCGGAATCCGTGGACGGGCTGCATTTCAAGGTCGATCCCAAGCCGGTGCTGGGGCCCGCCGCGCCATACGAACGGGGCGGCGGGGTGGAAGATCCGCGCGTACTGCGCATCGGTGCGATTTATTACATGACTTACACCGGCTACAACCTGCACGACGCGCAACTGTGCCTGGCGACTTCGCCGGACCTGCGGCACTGGCGCCGGCAAGGCGTGATTCTGCCGGCATATAAGGGCGCGTGGACCACGGGCTGGACCAAGTCGGGCGCCATCGTGCCGGAGCGCGTCAACGGAAAGTGGTGGATGTACTATCTGGGGACGCGCAAGGATTCCGACGGGAAGGATCGCGACTATATGGGTCTGGCCACTTCGGATGACCTGCTGCACTGGTCCGATGCCACCAAACAGCCGGTGCTCGACCGCCGGCCGGCCGCGTTCGACGACCGCGTTATGGAGCCGGGGCCGCCGCCGCAGGTGACCAACGCGGGCATTCTGCTGCTTTACAACGGCGCCAACGACAAGCTGGTCTACGGACCCGGCTGGATACTGTTCGACAAGGCCGATCCCCGGCGCGTACTGGCGCGTTGCGAAAAGCCATTTATACTGCCGGGGTTGGTGTGGGAGCGCGTGGGCACGGTGCCGAACGTGATTTTTCTCGAAGGTGCGACGGCGCGATCGGGAGACCCACTCGACTTGACGGGATATTACGGCGGCGCCGATCAATATACGGGAGCGATGCGCGTCCGGATCCGTGTGCGCTAGGCCAGAAGGAAGCCGCTCTCCTACTGGAAATTGGCCATTTGGTGGGGCAGGCGTCTACGCCTGCGGCGGGTCTCCAGACCCGCCCAAGGGCAAGCTACACGCGCCCACAGGCAAGCAAAGCACGCCAGGAGCGGGTTCTGGAGAACCCGCGCAGGCTGCGAGCCTGGCTGCGAGCCTGCCCCACTAGCCCGGTTAGTTCGTGCTCTCGCTACCCCAGGTGTGAACGTGCCAAATCAACAGATCCGACTGCACGGGCACACCGCCGCTCACCTTCACGCGCAGCAGGGCTTCAAACGGTGCGGGACCGGTTTTTGAAATCAACTCGTCCAAGCGCTGCGCCCGGCACACAAACTCGACCGCCGCCTGCGTGCCGAAGGTGGTGATCCCAGCCAGGATCAGGACCCGGTGGCTCGGGTTCGGGCCGGAGGTGAGGGCTACCAGTGCATAATCCTCGGTGATGAGCCCGTCCGATGCGAGATAGGAGGCCTGCTCGGAGGCGGCGGGATGAAGATTGGAAATCATCAGGTCGCCCTTGCGGGGAGCGGAGGGTTTGCGGGCGAAAACGAAATCCCGCGTGCCGCGCAGCTCGCGTAGGGAGAGGTTCTCGGAGGGGGAGCCGATGAAGATGAGATCGCTGTTCTTGGCGTCGTCCCAAGCCAGCAGCCTTCCCCGCTTGATATGCAGCTCATGTTTCAGGCTGGCGAATACCTGATCGAGCTCGTGGACGGCCATCACTTCCCCGACGCCCGTATAGTGATCCATAATGGGCTTGCCGGCGTCCAGGCTGGGCTTGAAATACCGAAGACCCGCCTCAGGCCTGCCGACGAACTCGGCGTTGCTGTAAACCACCAGCGGCGGCTCCGGACCATTGGAAAAAGCGCCCCAAAAAGCCTTTAGCGCGGGCGCCGGCTGCTCGTTCCCGACCACCGGCCGCGGCGCCATGAAACGGGTCGCCATGATGGTGCCCGCCACCGCGGCCGCGGCGCCGATGGCGATGGAGACCAGGAACCAGGAAAGCGGATAAGACCGCGTCGCCGGAGACTTGGGGCCGGATGGCGCGGCGGGTGGAGGCGCCGGCGTCTCCACCGGCGGCCGGATGTGATAGGTGAGCGAATAAGCGCCTTTGGGGATCTCGATCACCAGGCGATCCGGCACTCCCTCGCCGGCATAATATTCGGCCAGCTTAGACCGCAAACGGCCGGTCTGCACGCGCACCGTGGAATCCACCCGGGAATCGAAATCGGGAGGGCGGCCGAAGACTTCGGTGGCGATCTGGTACTCCTTCAAAGACGATCCCGGCGCATCCAACGAGTGCTCGCCCAAATACTTGAGGAGCTTGCACAGAGACTCCGACCCATGCAGGATGCTGCTGCGGTTCAACTTCTCGATTTGAGAGTGCAATGCCTCCCGTTCGACGCTAGTGGCCCCAGTATCCTTCATTTAACGCAAGATTAACAATACCGCTAAGTCTATGCAAAACGGGACGCGGAGTCAAGTAACAAGTTTCGCGGCCGGCCCCAAGCACTCCGCGGCGCGGCAGCATCGCTTTCCTGAAACCAGTTCCCCACCGTCCAGTATAATAGAGCCAAGTGCGATTTCTCGCGGTACTCCTGGCGCTGTGCATATTGTCTCACGCCGCCGATTCGGTGCAGGAACTGGAGGAACGCGGTGCGGCGCTGAAGGCGAAGGGCGACGCCGTCGGCGCACTCGCGGTTTATCGACAGGCGGCCGACCTGGACCCCAAATCGGCGCACCTGCAAGACCAGGTGGGCTTTCTGCTGGCAGTTCTTAATCGGCGCGAGGAAGCCATCCGGAGCTTCCAGCGATCCCTCGATCTGGACCCGAAGTTCGCGCCGGCGCAGTACCACCTGGGCGCAGTCTATTGGCTGGAGGATAATCCCGGCCTCAGTATTCCTCATCTGCAGAGCGCCGCGGCGCTCGATCCCGGCAACTTCGAATACCAGTACAAGCTGGGGGTAGCCCTGAAATCGCAGGGCGAAGACGCGGGTGCGCTGGCGCATCTGAAGGCTGCCGTCGCGGCAGATGGCAAGCACTGGGACGCGTGGAACGAACTGGGAGTGGTCTACCAGAATACGGGCGATCTGAGCGCCGCCGTGGATGCCTACCAACATGCCGTGGATCTGAATCCCGCCGATCCGGACGCGCGCAATAACCTGGGTACCATGCTGGTGAAGACGCGCCGCGCGGATGAAGGTATCGCGCAGTTCCGGAAGATCCTGGATGCGGACCCCTCCTACAACATGGCGCGCGTCAACCTGGGGTTTGCCTGCATTCAGAAGGGCGACCTGGACCAGGCGGTGGAACAGTTGCGGGAGGCTATCAAACGGGAACCGGATCTCGCCGGCGCGCATTACGATCTGGGCGTGGCGCTGAAGAACAAGGACGATATTGAGGGAGCCACGGCCGAACTGCAAAGGGCCATGGAACTGGACCCCAACATGGCCGAAGCGCACTATACGCTGGGCATCGCGTATTGGCAGACCGGCGCCTTCGGCGAAGCCGCCAAACAGATGCAAGCCGCTATCGCCGTGCGCCCCGATTACGCCCAGGCTTATTTCATGCTAGGAACGGCGCTGAAACAAAAGGGCGATCGCGAGGGCGCCGAAGCGGCGTTGCGCACGGCGATCCGCTTGGATCCGGGCGATCCGGGACCCTACAACACGCTGGGGCAGTTGTTGCGGCAGAAAGGCGATGTGGAGGGCAGCAAGGAGGCCTTCGCCAAAGGCGCGCAGGTGAAAGAGGCGAAAGAGGCCGAGCTCGGCAAAATGCTGCAGAAGAAGTAAAATGGAGCCGGAGGGACTGCGGATGCGCTGCCTTTTGTTCTTTACCTCGGGAAGTCTGTTACTGACGGCGGGGCTGCTGGCACAGAACCGCGGTATGACGACCGACCAAACCCGTGCGTTGACGCCCGCCAGCGAAAGCCGGTCAAGCCTGGGGCCGGCCAGCTTTGAAGCGGCCGACGACCCAACTATTGCCAAGCACCCGATTACGCCGCACGAGCCAGTGCGCGCGGCGCGCAAGGCCGCGGAAAAAGCGGAGCACCTGGCCAAGAAGAAACAGCAGGATGAAGCCATCGCGGCGTACCGGGAGGCCGTGGCCCTCGATCCTCTGTACTTTGAGGCTTGGAACAACCTTGCGCTGGAGTTGGAAGCGGCCGGCAAGAATGACGAAGCCGAGCAGGTGTTCCGGCGTCTGATGCAATCGAATCCGGAGCACGTGGTGGCGTTCACCAACTTGGCGGCGTTGCTCACAGGCCAGAAGCGCTACGCGGAGGCCGAAGCCGTGGCGCGCCAGGCGATGAAGCTGCATAGCTACTCGTTTAAGGCCAACCTGGTTTTGGGGACCGTGCTGACCGACGAGGGCAAGTGGAGCGATGAGGCGAAAACCAAGCTGGAATACGCGCGAGTGAAGTATCCGGAGGTTAAGGCGCTATTGGGGAAGTGGCCTGCCCTGCCATAGACGGCGCATGGCGCCGCTTGACGCTCGATTGGCCGCGGACAAAATGTAGAAACTCCAGGGGCGAGCTTCGCTCGCCGAAGAGCGGGCCTACGAGGCCCGCGCAGGCTGCGAGCCTGCCCCACTATCTGCTGGGCTGGTTTTCAGCGGAATAGTCCAGTTGCTGGCGCATATAGTCGCGCGGATACGACATGGTCACCTTCACGACTTTTCCATCCGCGGCGAATGACGCGGTCAGTTGCGGATTGATGCCTGCCCAGTAAGTCGGTATGTTGAGCTTCGCATAGCGGCTGACCACCCGATCGCGTACTTTGGGATCGAAATGCACGCCGTAGCGATCCACCAACGCCTTGATCGCGTCATAGTCGCCCTCCGCCTTGATGCGCATCAATTCGGCCAGCAGCATCCCCACCCCCTGGTGCATCTTGTCGTAATCGCGCACGGCCATATAAGTCTTGCCGCCGCGCTCGATCTGCTCGATGGCGCCGGTCTTATCCATGATGTAGCGGACGATCAACTGGCGGCCGCGCTGATGGTCCTCTTCGATGGTGTCGCCCTTCAGGATGCGCCGCAACTGCATCAACACGGTCCGCGCGGCAGAATCGTACATCGCCTTGCCCACGTCCGGGCTGGAGACCAGCCCCAGCTCCCGCAGCTTGGGATCGAAGGCATTCCACAGCGCCATCAAGTCGGCGCGCGCCTCCTCCAACGTGGAAAAGTATTCCTTCAGGTAGTAGCTGGGCTCGTGAGTCAGCTTCGGGCTGAGCTTGCCCGACCCGTGACCGATGACTTCGTGCAGGGCCGTCACCAAGGCTCCGGCCTCGTCGCCATATTTCCTGCCGAGGGCGATCTCCTCCGGCGAAGCTGCAAACTCATCCAACGGCCCGGAACCGGTGGCATGCTCCAAAGCGTGGATGCTGCCGGTGAACATGAAACTCTTCGATCCGTACTTCTCGTGCACCTCGTTTTCGTTGGGCAGATTGTCGCCGATGGTGCTCACATGGAAGTCGCCCGTTTCGATCAGCGCTTCCACGGCCTTGGCCACCGGCGGCTTCACGCCCTGCATCTTGTACTCGGCGAGCCAAGGCGCGTGGTCTTCGAAGTACTGCGCGTTGTCCGACAGCTTGCGCATGCGGCTGGCCAGGGCTTCGTCGGTGACGGTGACGAAACTCTGCGAACTGCCTTTGGCGCCGCGCGCGTCGCGATACACTTCGATGAAGCCGTTGTCGAAATCGACGGCCGGGTTGTCCCGCACCCAGTCGATGCCGAATTGCACCCAATCGTGCGGGTCCCCGGTCTGATAAAAACGG
Organism: Bryobacteraceae bacterium; assembly: GCA_050008575.1. Classification (GTDB taxonomy): domain Bacteria; phylum Acidobacteriota; class Terriglobia; order Bryobacterales; family Bryobacteraceae; genus Bog-159. Next base: position 28,923 of record JBEKMJ010000036.1, on the reverse strand, counting down.
ATCAGCGAACCGATCGCGGCCGCCTGCGGCGGAGCGGCGTAAGCGCGAGCATGCTCCAGCGCGCTGTTGGCTCTACGCAGATACTCCGCGTACAGGCCCGGCGGCACTTTGCCATCCGGCGTCCCGGCGCGGTAGACCTCTTCGCGCAGCTTGCCGTCCGGCCCTTTGGCGAGGCGTGAGTTCAACGGATACCGCTCGTGGAAGCCTTGAATATCCACCAGGCTGAGTCCCGCGGAGTAGAAATCGTTGGAACTGGCCTGCAAAATGTCGAGCGCGCCGCGCGGGCTCTTGGCCGTGATCATCCGCTCGAAATCCGGGTCGAACAGCGACGCTTTCAGCGCGTCGACTTCCGCGGCCAGCTTCGGTCCGGCGGCGGCCTTGAATTCCTCAAACGTGCATTCGGGCAGAAATTTCTGCGACGTCAGCTCGTTGTGATTTCCTTTGTTGGCCCAGAACAGCATGGCGAAATCGACAATGCTCTTGGGATGCGTGGGCGTGTTTTCGAGGATGCTTTCGAGCAGCCGCTTCTGGCGCAGCCCGAATCGCGACATCTGGCCGTAGATTATGGGATCGGTGGCGATGGACGCCTGGCTCAACCAGTAAGCCAAAGCCTGCTCGCGCGGCGAGAGTTTAGCGAAACTCTCGGCCGTCAGTTGCACGAAGCCGGTGTTGCCGACGCGGCCGGCCAGCGCGTCATCCTGTGCGGCCATGGCCGCGGCAAAAAACAAAGAGAGAAATGCTGCGCGGAACAATGGGGTGCCTCCCAGTGTATGGTAGTTCAGATCGGGTTGAATCCCAATGGGCGGCGCCTTCAATGCACCAGACCCTCCCGCAACGCGCGCGCCACCGCCTCCGAACGCGAATGCACGTGCAGCTTTTCATAAATCGATCGCAGGTGAAAGGTGACCGTGTGCACGCTGATGCCTAGTTCCGCGGCTGCCGTCTTGGTGTGATGACCTTCGGTGAGCAGCTTCAACAGACGCATCTCCTGCGGCGAAAGGCCCGCGGAACCGGCTTCGCGCGGCGGCGTTTGGCGAAACAACTTCACTACGCGCATGGCCACTTCCGGAGACATGGCTGCGCCGCCCTCGGCGATCTGCTTCACCGCCTCCATCAGCCGGCCGGGCGGCGTCTGTTTCAGCAAGTATCCGCAGGCGCCCGCGCAGATGGCCTGAAAAATCCGGTCGTCGTCCTTGAATACCGTCAGCATGACCGGCGCAATCGATGGATAACGCGCTTGCAGAATCCGGACTCCTTCGATGCCGCTGAGTCCGGGCAGGCCGATGTCCATAAGGGCGACGCGCGGCGGATTGTCCCCGATTCCCTCCAGGGCAGCCTCCATCGAGGCATAGGCATGCCGGCACTCGAAGCCGTCGGTATGGTTGATCAGGAACGCGATACCTTCGCGCATCTCCTTTTGGTCTTCGACAACCGCCACTCCGATGACCGCTTCAGATATTCCCCCCACTATGTCATCCTGTACACGCTTCAGTGTAATGCTTTGCGAAGGCGCTGCTAGAGCCGGCTAAAAGCCGGCTGCGGGCATAATTGCCCGCCCTCCGAATCGGCCGAGCCGCTACCGTCGGAGGGCGGGTTTAGCTGTTCTAATAAGCCGCGGTGTGATAGTAGAGGGCTGAGACTCCAGTGGCTGACTGATGCACATCCAGGATGGTCGGGCCCGAGACAGCCACGCCAGGCGTGAGACCGGTGTCATACGGGAAGGCGCCGCTGGAGGAAAATGTTACGGTGCCGTCGCCCTGAATACCGCCCGTGTGGTAATAGAGGGAACCAACGCCGGTGACGGCTTGATGCACCTCTACGACTGTCGGGCCGGACACCGCTATCGAGGGAGCAATGCCGGTGTCATAGGAGAATGAGCTGCCGGCCCACAGTACCGTGCTATTGGCCTGGATTTCGCCCGCGTGGTAATAGAGGGTGCCGACAACGCCTGAGTCCGCCTGATGTACCTCCAGGATCGTCGATCCGCCTATAGCCACCCTCGGTTGAGCGCCATTGTCGTACTTCAAAGCGCCGCCGGAGTCCCATTTGACGGTGCCATTAAGCTGGATTTCGCCTGTGCGGTACCACAGTGGACCCACGCCGGTTTGGCCCTGGTGCACCTCGACAATAGTCGAGCCGGCCACTGCCACGGACGGCGCCGCGCCATTGTCATACTTGAACGAGCTGCCCGCCCATGTGATGGTGCCATTGGACTGGATCTTGCCCGTGTGATAATAGAGCGGTCCAACTGCCGAAGCGTCCGATTGATGAACCTCAATCACTGAAGTGCCGCTCACGGCCACCGACGGCGCCGCGCCATTGTCGTACATAAACGAGCTGGCGGCCCATTGTACCGTTCCATTGGCCAGGATTTGGCCAGTATGGTAAAAGAGGGGCCCGGTAACGCCCGACTCGGACTGATGTACCTCGACTATGGTGGTCCCTTGCACTGCCAGGGACGGGAGGGCTCCGTTGTCGTACGGGAAGGAACCGCTAGGATTCCAAACAAACGGGGGTATTCCTTGCGCCAGGACTTCGACGGGCGTGGCGGCCATCCCCACAATGGCCAATCCGATCGTGAGGCCGAGTGCGCGGCGAATCCGGCCTCGCGTACAGCGTGTTTCTTGCAGCTTCTCCAAAGTTTTCATAAGCATCTCCATTTTTGTTAGTGAGCGGCTCATTTCCGCTCTCAGCTAACTATGACCGCATAAGGCTGCGCATACAAGCCGCATATACTTGCAGGTATGTGCCGATAGTTCCAGCCGGGCCCCTGGCGCGCCGGCAACTTATTAAGTGCCTCGCCACGGCGCAAGTCGCTGGGGTCCATCCGCCTGAGAACACGCGCGCACCGCCCGACTGAACCTACACGAACATGCAGGGGGGCAAGGGGGGTTACAGGCCGGGCTTTCCAAAAGCGCTGTGCCGGACCGGCAGATGCGCCTCTACCGTGCATCCGCCGCCCGGGCTGGCGGACCACTGCATACGGCCACCCAGGCTCTCGGCGCGCCGCTGCATGCTCTGGATGCCGTTGCCGCCATTCCTTCCTTGCGCGCCGCCGGCGTCGTCGATCCCGCGGCCGTTGTCCCGCACGCGGAGCAGGATTTCCTGGCCAGCCACTTCGAAATCGGCCACCACCGCGGTGGCGCGCGAGTGACGGGCGGCATTGTGAACGCATTCTTTGAAGATGAGCAGGAGTTGCCGCCGGGCTTGCAGGCTCAATTGCAAATGCGGGCTCTTCTCCGGCGCGCGCAACTCGAAGGCGATGGCCTGCGACTCCAGCAGATCGATGGCGAACTCGCGCATGCGCCGGATCAGGGAGTCCACGCCTTCCGGTTCTGCGCGGATCGACCAGACCACATCGCTCATCGAATCGGCCAACTCGCGGGCCAGTGTAGCCACGCGGTCCAACCGGTCGTTGGCTTGCAGTTGTCCCAGATTCTCGTGTACGCGGGCCACTTCGCTCAAGACCGCAATCTGCGAGAGGCTCGCGCCGATATCGTCGTGCAAATCGGTCGCAATCGCCGTCCGCATGCGCTCCAGCTTGACGGCTTGCCCCACGCGATAGCGGTGCGCCGCCCAGACCAAGCCCGCCAAGGCCGCCAGCGCCAGACCTTCAAACCACCAGCGCCTCCAGAACGGCGGCAGAACCACGAAGTCGATTTCCGCGGGAGACGCGCTCGCCTGATCTTCGGAATTCACCGCCTTCACCAGGAACCGGTACCCGCCGGGTTCCAGCGCCGCGTAGTTGACCGTGTGCTCGCGTGTGGCATGCCAGGTCTTATCCGTTCCTTCCAGCGTGTACCGGTACGAGAGGCTATCGCCCGGCTCGTTGTTAAAGCCTGCGAACGTGGCCTGCAGCTGATTCCGCGACGGATCTAATTTCGGCGGCCGAAGGAGCGCTTCTCCAGCTTGCGACACCGGATAGCGCCGGCCCCCGGTTTCCAGGTCTGTAATCAGCACGGATGGGATCGTAGGGGGCCGCTCCGCAGCAGGCGTAAGCCTCGACAAGCCTTGCGTCGTGGCGAACCAGAGGTAGCCGGAACCGTCGCGGAACGCCGACGTTATTTCTCCATGCGGCAACCCGTCGGCAGCGGAGAAATGCTTGATGCGGCCCGTGATGGGATCCAAACGATCCACGCCCTTCCCGGTGCCGGCGTAGATGCGCCCGGTATTGTCCTCCACGATTGCCATGACCTGGTTGCTTGCCAGTCCGCTCACGGTGTCATACTTCCGCGGATGGAACGGCGCCCGGCCGGGGTTCTCCAGCAATCCGAGCCCGGCGCCGTCGGAAGCGATCCACAAACGGCCAAGGTGGTCGACGAGCAGCGCGAAGATCGTAGCCGGCCCTCCATCCGGAAACTTAAACGCGGTGAAATGCCGACCATCGTAACGGAATAGTTCGCCGCCGTCGGTGCCCCATAAACCCATCCAGATGTTGCCATCGTGGTCCTCGGCAAAAGCGCTGACCAACTGATGCCCCTTCGGACCGTCTTCCAACCGGGAGATTGTCTTCCGGGCCGGATCCCATCGCAGTAGGCGGTTCGCCGATCCGATTTGCCCCGAGGCCCAGATACGGCCGTTCGAATCCTCGAAAACGCGAAACACGTTAAGATCCGGCGCGTAACAGGCCTTCGGCTGCCTCCCTTCCAGGCCCGCCGCGCTCGTCGGCGCGAACCGGCAAAGCCCTCCGTGGGTGGCCGCCCACCACTCGCCCGTGCGGCTCTGCAGGAGGATTTGGTTCTGTCCCCAGCCTGGGTTATCGCCAACTACCGTGGGACCGACGGTGCGGAACTTATTGACTCCGTCGAAAATAGCGACTGCCCGCCCCGACTGAGTTGCCGACTGGGTGACCGCCAGAACCGTGCCCGTGCGATCCCCAAAAACCGAAAACACGCGATCGGTCGCGAGCCCATCTTGTTCGCGAAATGTGATAAATCCGGCGGACCCAATCTTCATTACCCCGCCGCCCTCCGTTCCGGCCCACATGTTCCCTGCCGGGTCCGCGGCCAGCGCGACGATCTGGCGATCGGTGAGTCCCTGGCTGCGGGTCAGATTCTGGAACACTGCATCCCCGGTGCCTGGAATCAGCCGGCTGATTCCAACCGCGGTCCCCATCCAGACGGCGCCATCCGGCCCCTCGGCCAGCGCCATCACATCGTTCGCTGGCAGCCCGTCTTTCTTTGTGTAGACCCGCTGGACGCCACACCTGCCGCCCGCGCCTCCATCGCGCAGTAGCACCAGCCCATCCCGCGTTCCCGCCCACAGTCTGCCTACCCTGTCCATCAGCAGCGCATTCACCCAATTATTCGGCAAGCCGGTCTCCTTCGTGATGCGTTGCGCCGCGCCTTCCTTGCCGAAGACTGCGATCCCGTCAATCGTGGCCACCCACAAACTGCCGCCCACCTCAAGTACGTCCGTGACGTGGGTACGCTCCGGCCCAGGCAATGGTTGACGACGAAACCTGCCGCCACTCAATACTTCGAAAAGTCCTCCGCGGGTTCCGCACCAGATCCCGCCGGATGTAGACTGCCGTAGCGGGTAGATCGGCTTGTCAAAGCCGTTGGCCGGGTTCCGGTAAGCGATGAATCTGCCGCCGGCCGCGCTCGAACGAAATTCCGTAAGACCGCGATCCGTGCCAACGAAGTAGGTGCCGGCGCGCGTCTCCAGAAAGGCATCTACAGACCGGTCCGGGAGCCCATCGGCGGTGTCAAAATTGACTATGCGGTAACCATCGAACCGGGACAGTCCTTCAGGTGTGCAGAACCAGACAAACCCGCGGGAGTCGGGGACAACGCAGTTGATGTGGTCGGATGCCAGCCCGTCCGCCGTTGTGTAAGAACGGATCGGCAGCACTTCGCTTTCGAGGCACAGCGGCACGGCCATGGCCGCCAGGAGAATCGCGCGCATCCACTATAGTCTAAGCGTACTGAGCCGCGACATGTTACCGAGCGTGGCCCAGCGTGGGTACGCGGCGCTACGATAGTCTCGATGACGAAATCGTTCTGGGCACTGCCGATCGCCCTTTGTCTCGCTGCCATCGCAGCGCCGGCTCCTCCCGCATGGCTACCTGGCGCTGTAATCTACGAGGTCTTTCCGCGCGACTTTTCGGCGGCGGGAGACTTGAACGGAGTGACCGCGGGCCTGGACCGCCTGCAACAGCTTGGGGTGGACGTGGTATGGCTTATGCCTATCCATCCTATTGGCCATGTGAAGCGCAAAGGCACCTTCGGCAGCCCGTATTCGGTGCGCGACTACTACGCCATCGACCCCGACTATGGCGCCAAGGACGACTTGAAGCGGCTGGTGTCCGAGGCACATCGGCGCCACATGCGGGTGATCGTCGATATCGTGGCCAACCACACCGCCTGGGACAGCGTGATGATGCAGACGCCCGAATTCTACAAACACAATGCCGCGGGACAGATTATTCCGCCGGTGCCCGATTGGGAGGACGTGGCGGCGCTCGATTACTCCAATCCGAAGCTGCGCGCCTACATGATCGACATGCTGCGCTACTGGATTCGCGATTTCGATCTGGACGGGTTCCGCTGCGATGCCGCGGGCATGGTGCCGGTGAGCTTCTGGGAGAGCGCACGCGCCGAATTGGACAAGCTGAAGCCCGGCGTTCTGATGCTGGCGGAATGGCACGATCCATTGCTGATGGCCAAAGCTTTCGACCTGGATTACGCCTGGCCGCTGCACAGCACGCTGGCCGGGATCTTCAGCAAGGGCGCGCCGGCCCGCGAGCTGCGTGCGGCGTGGGAAGAGGAGCGCGCGCAATATCCCAAAGGCGCGCTGCACATGCGCATCTCCGACGATCACGACGAAGAACGCGCCATCGTGCGGTTTGGCAAGGGCGGCGCGTTGGCGGCTTCGGCGTTCATGTTCACGCTGGATGGGGTGCCGCTGCTCTACGAGGGCATGGAAGCGGGCGACACTAGCGAATCCGGCGCGCCGGCGCTGTTCGAGAAACTGCCGGTGTTCTGGAAGATTGTCGAACGCCGTCCGGAGTTTCCACGCTTCTATACCGGCATGATCGCGCTGCGCCGCGCGCATCCGGCGCTGCAGCAGGGCGAGACGGAGTGGCTGCGCAATTCCGACGACGCGCGCATTGTGACGTATCTGCGGAGGGGCGGTGGCGAGGAATTTCTGATGGCGATCAACTTTTCGAATCAGCCGTTTCTGGGGCTGGTGGATGGCGGGGCGGCAGGTTTCACGTCCGGCTTCACCGATGTCACACCGGGCGTGGAGACGCCACGGGCATCGGCGCTGCCGTCGCTGGCGCTGGATGCTTGGGGATTCCGGATTTTTAGAAGGAATCGGTAGGGTGGGGTGAAGCGAGCCGGCTGAAAGCCGGCTGCGGGCAGAATTGCCCGCCCTCCAGGCACTACATGCCGACTACTTTGAGCGCTGAACGGAGAGAATCGTAATCCCGCCCGCCGCGCAGGTAGCGCACGACCTTGCCATCCCTGTCGATCAGGAACGCGGCGGGAATGGCTCGCACGCGGTACAGGCGATGCGCCTTGGCGCTGGAATCGTCCAGAACGGCGAATGTCAGGCCGGCCTTTTCCGCGAAGTGGCGCGCGGTTCCCTTGCCCTCGTCGTTGACCCCGAACACCTGCAGACCTTTGTCCTTAAACTCTTCGTGCAGCTTCACCACACTCGGCAACTCGCGGCGGCAGGGGCCGCACCAACTCGCGAAAAAGGTCAGCAGCACGGGTTTTCCGCGCAGGTCTTGCAGGCGGATGCGGTCGCCATCCAGCGTCTTCAACTCGAAATCGGGCGCGGGATGGTTAAGCAGGGCCGATCCCGTTTGGCCGGGGATCGGAAGCACTTCCACCAGCTTGGCGTTCTTGGGAGGCTCGAAAGCAAAAGTGGAATCGGGCACGGCCGCGCCGATTTGAAAGCTGTGGAAGTCAACCGTCAATTGCACTACTGACTTCTGGCCATTCGGGTAAGTCAGATTGGTCCACACCAGGCGGCCGATGTTCATGGTCTCCGGATCGACGGTCAGCGAGGTCATACTGCTGCCTTGCTGCGCGTCTCTCTTGGTCACCACCTGCACCACGGGCCATTTCTGTTTCTTCTTTTCGAACTTCACCTCGGCTTGGCCGGCGCGCGAGACCGATGCGGCGGTCTTATAGAGGCGCGCCAGGATGGGAAGCACCTGGCGCGCGTATATTTCCGCCGGGTCGCTTTCGACGTCGGCAGCGGCGGCGGATCTGGCGGCGGAATCGTCGTCCGCATCGTCACCGTCCGCACGCACGCTAGATTCCTCCTCGGTATACTGTTTGAGCTTGGGCACATAGGCCCAACTCTTCTGGCCGTCGGAGATCGACAGATATTCGCCTTTATCGGGCGCATCGACGCGTAGCAGCGACTTACCGCCGGGGCCGGCGGCCAGGTGCACTTTGGCTTGCGCGACCACTACACCCGGAGTGGAACCGCGCTGCCGGCCTAGCATAAGATCGCCTTCGAACTCGTATTGCGTGGCGCTTTCGGCCTTTTGCGCCACATCGCGGACGAGCTTGGTGACGCTGAATTCTTGCCCCTGTGCGGCGGCGCAGAGACAGGTGAAGGCCGCGCCGTATATAGTAAGGCGCAACATAGGAACCTCTGCCCGTCATAGTAACAGGGTTAGTGGGCCAGGACTCCAGTCCTGCGGGCGGCGTCCACGCCGGGCCTGCCGAGGGGCGGGTCTGGAGACCCGCCGCAGGACTGGAGTCCTGCCCCACTTAACTATCGCGCAGCACTGCGCCGAACGCGGACTGCCATAACGCGTAGCTCAGAACGGCGACGCGGGCGCCGGGACGCTCGCCGGCTGCCTGGAAATCGCGGCCCAGGAGAGGGCGCACTCCGAGTACGCGGAAGAACTCCGCCGAGACAACGGGTGCGTCGAGCGTTTGCGGCTCTCCGCGGCTGGTGAATGTGACCCGGCCGTTATGGTAGGAGGCCATACTGGATGTGAGGTGGCTGCGGGCACGCCAGGCTCGATGTCGGCTTGCCGCATCCACACCAGGCGCTCCTCATCGGGAAACGGCAGGGGCCGCAGCAGCACCGCGTTCAACAGGCTGAAGATGGCGGTGGTCGCGCCGATGCCTAGGCCAGGGTCGGAATAATTGTGAGTGCGAAGCCGGGGCTCTTGCGGAGCTGACGGATGGTGAAGCGCGTGAGGCGGATGATCCACTTGGCGGTCCACCGCAATCTGTCAAAAATGCGGCGGCATGGGATGGCCGGTTGTCCGAATTCAGGCGGCGCCGTTCGCCAGCGGACACAGCGAGCGGAAGAGCGGGTTCCGGAGAACCCGCGCAGACCTGGAGGTCTGCCCCACTTGCGATATTGGAATGCTACGGTGGTAAGTACGCAATCGAACGAATCTCGGGGCCGCAGCGGAGAATCGCATGATCGAAGAACACGAGTTCAAGAAGCACACTCACGAAACACTGACAGCCCTGCAGGGCGACCTGGTCCTGGCGGGTGACGATTATGGTTTCCAGTCCAGTCTGCATGGCGGCGCAATCACCATCTCCTTCGACCGTCCGCCCGGCAAATTCACGGTCGTGCCGGAAGCTGCCACAGGGCAAATCAAGGCGACGCTGGGGGCCCGCGGCTACAAGCTGGATTGGGATATCGTGGAGAACACTTTCGTCCACACCGAGACCGGCCAGACCTTGAAGGAATTGGTGGAGCAGGCCATCAGCAAGCACCTGAAGAAGGACGTGGAACTCTAGCCGCCGCGCGCGATGTCTTTCCCGGAACAGGATCGCGCCGATCTGGGCCGCTTCGGATACGCCCAGGAGCTGTTCCGCGGCATGGGCGGGTTCTCCAACTTCGCCATTTCATTTTCCATCATTTCGATTTTGACCGGAGCGGTCACCCTGTTCGGCTACGGCCTGGAAATGGGCGGCCCGCTGGAGATGACGTTGGGATGGCCGCTGGCTACGGTCTTCACATTGGCGGTGGCCGCCAGCATGGCCGAGCTGTGTTCGGCCTATCCGACCGCCGGGGCCACCTATCATTGGGCGGCCGACTTGGGCGGCAAGGGCTGGGGCTGGCTGGTGGCCTGGTTGAATATTCTGGGACTGATCGCCGCGCAGGCGGGCATCAACTACAGTTGCGCGCAGTTTATTCTGCCGTTTCTGAACGTGCCATCCACGGCTTTCAACCTGTTCGCCATGTTCGCGTTCATCCTGTTGACGCAGGGACTTCTGAACCACTACGGCATTCGCCTGGTGGCGATCTTAAACGACTTCAGCGTGACGGTGCATATCGCCGGCGTGGCCGCGGTGGTGCTGGCGCTCTTCTTTCTCGCGCCGAAACAGCCCGTGCCATTTTTGTTTCAAGCGGTGAACGGCAACGGGCGGTCGCCTTATTGGTGGGCATTCATTCTGGGGCTGCTGCAGGCGCAGTGGACTTACACCGGCTTCGACGCCTCGGCGCACATGGCGGAGGAGACGCGCGACCCGCGGCGGCGGGCGCCCTGGGGCATCGTGCTGTCAGTCGCGGTTTCGGGCGCGGCGGGTTATTTCCTGTTATTGGCGCTGACGCTGGCCATACATAGTATTCCCGCGGTGCTGGCGGCAAAGGACGCACAAGGCAACCAGATTCCGGCGGTGATCGCGATCCTGCAACAGGGGCTGGGAGCGAAGGCGGGCAACGCTATGGCAGCGCTGGCGTCCATGGCGATGTGGTTCTGCGGCGTGGCGTGCATCACTTCGGCGTCCCGTGCGTTGTATTCGCTGGCCCGCGACCATGGCACGCCGCTGGCGGAGCAGGTGCGCTGGGTTAGCCCACGCCACGGCACGCCCGCGCCGGCCATCTGGCTGATCGTGGGGGCGTCCATGGCCGCAATGCTGTGGACCAAGGCGGTGCCGGTCGTCACTTCGCTCAGCACTGTAGCGCTGTATCTGGCTTATACGATTCCGATCGCGCTGGCGTGGCGGGCGCGGCGGATGGGGTCGGATTGGCCCAGCCACGCCGTCTGGAGCCTGGGCCGTTTCGGCGGGCCGCTGAACGTGGTGGCGGTCGCGTTTTCGGCGTTTATTTGCGTGGTGCTGGCGATGCCGCCGAATGAGTTGGCGGGGAAGACGCTGGCGGGGCTGTTGGTTGGCTTGGGCTTGTTGTATGTGGCGGTGGTGCGGAAGAGATTCAAGGGGCCGGAGTGGAGCCACCACGGCGATCCGCAGCCATAGTTATCTCCGGGGCTTTTTGGGTGCGGCCTCGATGGTCGCCAGCGGCAACAGCAGTGATAATGGCGCATCCAACAGCGGCACGGCGCCATAACTGGCATACCAGCGTGCCACGCGGTCGTTGTTGGCGTCGATGACCAGCACCACACCGCCAACCTCCCCTGAGGCCACAAGGCAGCGCCTGCCGGCCGCGAGCAGAAGTTGCCCGCCAAGGCCCTGTCCTTGGAGCCGGCGATCCACGGCCAAGGGCGCCAAGCGGAAGCCCGGCACATCCTGTCGTGCCAGGCCGCGCCGTATGGTATCCGGGGGACGTGCGTAGCCAACTGAAGCGGGGCTCAGACTGTAGCAGCCGAGAATGATTTTATTATCGGTGTCGTCAATCGCAAGAAATGTCTTCGCACCGCCCAGTTCGCGGCTCTTGCGGGCGTAACGCCGCAAGAAGCCGTTGAGCGCTTCCTCGCCACAATCGAACGCTTGCCGACTGTGCTTCTTGTCGATCGGCTCTGCGTGCCAGCCCGTCACGGCTACGCCGCCGCTTTGGCAATGCCCGAGCGGCCGCCAGCAGTTTTGCGTTCTGCGCAGGCGGATTTTCCAGCAGGTCAAGCACGCGGAGACTATCTCTTTCGGAGAGCTGCAGACGATCCGCCTCCTCGACTACCGCCCTGGCGGCTTCGACTGCGTTCCGAATCACGAAATCCGTCAAATCGGTGTGCTTCAGCGCTACGGCACGCAAAAGCAGCGCTTTTTCCTCGGCTCGAATCCGCAAGGGCATCCGGCTGTTGTCTTCAACCGCTATTCTCGGCCCGGCTGCGAAATGTACGCATTCAATGTCCAGTTTTGTGTCCACCTTATTTTCCAGAGCTAGCAGACGCGCGCTGGGAGCGCTGAACAACGAGACGTTCATGAGAATTCCCACAAGTACTGCGACTGCTGAGTCTCTTCCAGGTAGTTACGCAATTTATCTGGAATGGGGCGCGATTGTAACTGGCGCAGCTGTAGCCGGTCATCCGCCCCCAGCGGACGTGCGTCTTCCTCCACCCGATATAACTGGGCGATCGGAAATAGGGCCAGCCCCATGTGCGCCTGGTCCGATTCCAGTGCGAACAACTTTCGTGTAAAGGTCGGTTTTCATTGTGGCAGTATACCAGCCCAATCGCGCCGCTGTTATCTGCGTTCATCTGCGCAGATAACGCAAAGAACTAAGCTATTAAATAAGTGGAGCAAACATGCCAACCCTGACACCATCCATCTTCTTCGGCCACGGCAATCCCATGAACGCCGTGTCGCAAAACGCTTACACCGAAGCCTGGAACGCCATAGGCCGGGCCCTCCCCCGCCCCAAAGCCATCCTCAGCGTCTCGGCCCACTGGTTCGTCCCCGAAACCGGCGTCACGGTCGCCACCGCGCCGCGCACGATTCACGATTTCGGCGGCTTCCCGCGGGAACTCTACCAGGTGCAGTATCCCGCGCCTGGCGATCCCGATCTCGCGCGCCGCGTGCAATCCCTGCTGCGGCCCCTCCCCGTCAATCTCGATGAAACCTGGGGCCTCGACCACGGCACCTGGTCCGTGCTCTGCCACGTCTACCCGCAAGCCGATATCCCGGTGGCGCAGCTCAGCATCGATGAAACCCAACCGGCGGCCTTCCATTATGAATTGGGCGAGCGCCTCGCGCCCCTGCGCGAAGAAGGCGTGCTCATCGTGGGCAGCGGCAACCTGGTCCACAACCTGCACGCCTACGCCTGGGGACGCCACATCGTCGAGCCGTTCGATTGGGCCGTCAACTTCGAGCGACAAGCGCGCGAAATGATCCTCGCCGGCGAGCACCGGCCGCTCGTCAACTACGAACGGCTGGGGCGCGAAGCGCGCCTGGCGATCCCCACACCGGACCACTATCTGCCGCTGCTCTATGTCATCGCGTCGCGGCAGGCGGGCGAAACGGTCGCCTTCCCGGTGGAGGGCGTGGATGGCGGATCCATATCCATGCTCACCGTGAAGATTGGCTAACGCCCACTCTTGACACCCGGCGCGGTCTGACGTATTGTAAATAGCTTAGATATCTATTGTAGATTAATTAGGCAAGCATGAGCAAGCCATCCGATCTGATCAAGGGCACCCTGGATCTGCTGATTCTCCGCACCATCGCGCTCGAGCCGAAGCACGGCTGGGCCATCGCCAAGCGCATCGAGCAGGTCTCTCAGGACGTATTGCAAGTCACCCAGGGCGCGCTCTATCCCGCGCTGCATCGGCTGGAGCAGCAGGGTTGGATCCGCGCCGCGTGGCGCAAGACCGAGACTGGGCGCGAAGCGAAATTCTACGAGCTGACCAAGGCGGGTCGCGGTCAACTCGAGAAAGAGCTGGCGCAGTGGGAGCGCTTGTCGCGGGCCGTGGGGCTGGTGATTGTGCAATGAAGCCGCGGCGCGGTTGGGATATTCTCCGGCTGCGGTTGCGCTCCCTGGGGCGCCGCAACCGCGTGGAGCAAGATCTCGACACGGAACTGCGTTTCCATCTCGACCGGCAGATGGAAGAAAATCTGGCCGCGGGCATGCGGCCCGGTGAAGCGCGCCTCGCCGCGCTCCGCAAACTGGGCGGCGTCACGCAAATACAGGAGGAATGCCGCGATATGCGACGCACGGATAACATCGAAACCCTTTGGCGCGACCTGCGATACGCGCTGCGCATGCTGCGCAAGGCCCCGGGCTTTACCGTGGTCGTCGTGCTCACGCTGGCGCTCGCTATCGGCGCCAACAGCGCCATCTTCAGCGTGATCGACGGCGTGCTGCTGCGTCCGCTTCCATACCCGGAGGCCAATCGCATCGTGCGCGTCTTCTTCCACAGCGCGACCTACCCCACGTTCCCGCTGAACCCCTTCGACTTCCGCGATTTTCGGGCGCGCAACCGTTCGTTCGAGTCTCTCGCCGGCTACGCCCACGCCGACCTGCAGCTTTCCGGGACCGGCCAGCCCGAGCGCTTCACCGGCTTCGCCGTCACCGCCGGGTTTTTCCATACCCTGGGATTGCACCCCGCGCGCGGCCGCGAGTTCACTGCTAACGATGAGATCCCCGGCAACGACCAGCAGGTGATTCTGAGCGACCGGCTATGGCGCCACCGTTTTGCCGCCGAACCTAACATCGTCGGGCGGAAGATCACCCTGGATGCGCGGCCGTTCACGGTCGCCGGCGTCATGCCGCCGGGCACCGAACACCCCGGCAACCAGTATAACGGCATAGCTCACGGCGAAACCGTGGATCTCTGGTGGCCGTTTGCGTTCCGGGGCGATCCCACCCAGCGCGGCTCGCATTTTCTGGAAGCCATCGGGCGGCTGAAGCGAGGCGTCACGGCCGCGCAGGCGCAGGCGGAGGTGAACGCCCTGATCGCGCAGCTTGCCCGCGAGCACCCCGGCGCGCTCGATGGCTGGCAGGCACTGGCGATTCCGCTGTACCAGGAAATCGTGGGACCCAGCGAACGGCTGCTTCTGGTCCTGCTGGGCGCGGTCGGCCTGGTGCTGTTGATCGCTTGCGCCAACGCGGCCAGCCTGCTGCTGGCGCGCGCCACGGCCCGGCAGCGCGAGATTGCCGTGCGCACCGCGCTAGGCGCCAGCCGGCCGCGCCTGGTGCGGCAGATGCTGACCGAAAGCCTTCTGGTGGCCTTTCTCGGCGGCGCCCTCGGCACTGCCATTGCGGTGGTGGGCGTGCGCGGGCTGGTGGCCCTGCTGCCCGCCGGCTTCCCGCGCGCCGATACGATTCACGTCAACGCCGCCGTCTTCGCCTTTACGCTGCTCGTCGCTTTGGCCACCGGCGTCCTCTTCGGCCTGGCCCCTGCTTTGCAGGCCGCGCGCACCGATGTGCAGGACACGCTGCGCGGCAGCGGGCGCGGGGCCGGCGTTAACCGCGGGCATCTCCGGCTGCGTAGCGCGTTGGTGGTTGGCGAAGTGGGTCTGGCCTGCCTGCTCCTGATCGGCGCCGGCCTGATGCTGCGCAGTTTCGTGAACCTGCTGCGCGCCGACCCCGGCTTCCGCCCCGAACATCTTCTCACCGCCCGCGTATCTCTCCCGTACGCCACTTACAAGGCCATGGATGCGCCGCGCTTTTGGACCCGCCTCTGCGCCAGCCTGAATTCCGGAGCCGGAATTCGCGCCGCCGGAGTCGGCACCGACCTGCCCTGGACCGGCTATGACGACAACATCGGCGGCCTCAATATCGAGGGCACGAAGCCACCCTCCGGCCAGGATTTCCACGCGCGCTATCATGTCGCCAGCCCCGGGTACTTTTACGCCGCCGGCATTCCGCTAATCCGCGGCCGGTTCTTCACCCCCGCCGACGATATGAAAGCGCCGCTGGCCCTAATCGTCAACCAGAGCATGGCCCGCCGTTATTGGCCCAATGAAGACGCGCTCGGCAGGCGCGTCGCCATCGACGACCACCCCAAGGAGCAGGAGTGGATGACCATCGTCGGCATCGTGGGCGACGTGAAAGACAAGCCCGATAGCCCAACGCCGGAGATGGCGCTCTGGTGGCCCATTGAACAGTCGCCCGTCGGCGTCAACAACAACATGGCGGTGGTGATGCGCGGCAGTTCCGACCCTGCCCTGCTGGGGAACGCATTGCGGCAGGCGGTGCGCCAACTCGATCCCACGCTGGCCGTCGCGAACGTTCGTCCCATGGACGACATCGCGGACGCCAATGTCTCCACGCCGCGTTTCGCGCTGTTCCTGGTGGCGCTGTTCGCGGGACTGGCGCTGACGTTGGCGGCGATCGGAATCTACGGCGTGATCTCCTATGCGGTGAGCCAGCGTACGCATGAATTTGGCCTGCGCATGGCGCTGGGCGCGCAAGCCGGCGATGTGCGGCGGTTGGTGCTGCGGCAAGGCGTGAAGCTGGCGCTGCCGGGCGTGGCTCTGGGAATTGTGGGCGCGCTGGCGCTGGGACGCGTGCTGTCGAGCCTGCTTTACGAGGTGAGCGCGGCCGATCCGCTGACGTTTACAGCCGTTCCGGTGGCCGCGATCGCCGTCGCGGCGCTGGCGTGTTACTTGCCCGCACGGCGCGCCACAGTGGTCGATCCGGCCAATGCGCTGCGTTCCGAATGACGTCGTGGGGCAGGCTCGCAGCCTGCGCGGGCGAAGAGGCCCCGCAAGAATCCAGCGCTGCAAGAGATCTCCGGCTGACGATCGGCTACCCGAGGAACTACGGCGGCCGGTGGGAAGCAAGCCGCTCCAGCCCATGCAAAGCACTAAGCCGGCTGCCAACGATAACAACGTGTTTTGGGCGTTGGTGAACACGCTGATTCAGCAATTCAGTTCCTTGTTCGGTGTGCCATTCCCGGAGGGGAAATCGTTGTTTGTCTCCTGTCACTATCGCGGCGATCAATTGGATGTCATCAAGAAACTGGCGAGGGCCAGGGGGTTTCACGTCTTTACCGGCAGAGACTTGTTGAGCGACCCTAGCATCAAGGCCGGATTGCCGAACCGGATGCGCTGCTGCTCGCATTTCTTGGGTGTTTGGTCCCGCGACGGTGCGTAGCGGCGAGGAGTATTTCCCCTCCTCCTGGTTGTTGTTGGAGTTGTGAGTGGCTGAAGCGTTCGGCGTGGAATGGCGCCTGCTAATCTCAAAATGGATTGCCAAGTCGGCATGGCAGGGCATCGCGGCTCACCGGTAACATGCAGTCTTTGGCGATTTTGACTTTGAGAGGCAAGTTAGCGAGGTCCTACCGCGCCTACGATTCCAGCTTCTCCGCCATCTCCAGCAACTTCCGCACGGTGTTCCAATTGCGGCTGGTGCCGGACGTCCGCAGGGTCCTCTCCACCAGCGGCAGGGATAGTTTCGGACGCCCCATGCCATTCGGGTAGTAGATGTACAGCTCGCGCCCGGCGACGTGCAATTCCTCGGGGGCGGCGTCAATTGCGAGAACCTGTTCCCGCGCTGCGGCGCTCGGATCGGCGGCCAGAAAGTGGATGGCGAGCCTGCTCGCATCGATGCCGGGCCGCGCCGCGAACGGGTTACTGGCAATCACGCCGCGCAGATCGGAAGGCGTGCGCAGCATCACGTCCGAGCGAAAGCCGCAAGCGCTCTCGATGGCGTCTTCGATCCGGCTGCGCAGGCGCGCTAGATCGCGCGCCGCCGTCTTGAAGATGACATTGCCGGAGTTAATGAAGGTTTGTACCCCGTCGCAGCCGAGCGACTCGTAAATCGCTCGCAGATCGTCCATCTTCACCTTGTGGTGGCCGCCCACATTCACTCCGCGGAGCAGAGAGATCAGCACCGGCATATGTTCACTCCACCCTTTCAATGACCTTCTTCTTACGGAACCAGTCCAGCAGAATATCCCGCATCCGCCCGGCGTCGTCGGGAAACCGCAGGCCGGTCGTCCGTAGATTCTCCTGCGTGCCTTGATTGGCGGCAGTGTAATCGCTCACGGCGAGTGTGTAGTCGCGGTCCGGGTCGATCGTCTTGCCGCCAACCACTACCGCCGGCAGGTCTCGGCCTTTGAAGGTACCAATGAGTACGTCGTTGTCGAAAGGCATGATATTCCAGATCTGGCGATCGAGCAACTGCCCTTGTGGCAGCGTGTCGCGGATGCCGCCCATGTTCATCCATGCGAAATCGGAGTGGGTTTCCTCGCGCAAAGCCCGCTCGATGAGGCCCTTCACTTCGGCTTTGTTGAAAGCGCGGGTTGAGATCGCCAGCGGGCGGTCGACCTGCGCGGCAACCTTGTCCTCCCAAAGCTTCACCTGCTCAGCCATCGCTGTATCCGGCACGATCTTGGCGGACTCCACCGGGATGCGCCGCCACGCCCACCAGACCGGCGCTTTCTTCCCGGTATCGACCTTCAATTCCAACCGGCCCAGTTCTTCGCCATAACTCCTCACGCGAACCAGCACGCGGCCGTCATGCGACAGGGCTTCGGTCAATCCCGAGTGGATATGGCCGGTAACCGACACCGGAATCTCGGGAACCGAATTCAGGATTTCGTTCTCTTCCGAGCCCGTGATGTGCGCCAGCAGGACCACCAGGTCGGACTGGCTGCGCAGTTGCCGGGCATATTTGCGCACCGTCTCCACCACCGGAAGGGTATGCCATTCGCCCAACGATTTTGCCGTACTCAGCGTATTCAAGGTATCGGTCATTCCTCCGATCACGGCTACGCGCAAGCCGTTCACATGCAGGATCACGTACGGTTCCGGCGTCATCGGCTTTCCCGCGCCATTCACCACGTTGGCTGTCACAATTGGGTACTTCGCGATTTGCGCGAACCCGGCGGCCTGCGCCCAGCCATAGTCGAATTCGTGGTTTCCCAGGCAGGCGGCGTCGAAACCCAACAGATTGGCTAACTGGTAGATGGGATCGCCGTGAAAGATGGTGGAGACCGGGCTGCCCTGCACCAGGTCGCCCGCGTTCAGCAGGATGCAATCGGCGCAGTTGGCCCGCTCGCGCTTGACGACAGTGGCAAGGTAGGCGAAACCGCCGCGGCCGTTTTCCTGCGAAATGTGGGCGTGCAGATCGTTCAAATGCAGAATGGTCAGGCTGCGGACTTCTCCGGCCAGCGTCGCGCATGCCAGCAAAAGCAGGGTCGCCGAGCGGCGGATTCTACGGGGCATCGGCCCATTGTAACCGCGGGTCAGGACTGGAGTCCTTGTGGGGCAGGCGTCTACGCCTGCGGCGGGTCTCTAGACCCGCCCCTCGCAGGCCGACGTGGACGTCGGCCCCAAGACTCGAGTCCCGCCCCACTTGGCACCCTGCGTTACAATAAACAAGAATGCCGCAGCGGGAAACCATGCTCGTCCCGCCCGTTCCTTTTGCGCCGCAGTTGCTCTCCAGGTTGGGCGAACTGGACAGGGCCGTGCAATCGGCAATCCGGGGGAAGCCCGAAGTCGTGCGGCTCTCGCTGGTCTGCCTGCTGGCGCGCGGCCATCTGCTGATCGAGGACGTGCCCGGCGTGGGCAAAACCACTTTGGCCCAGTCTCTGGCGCGCGCGGTGGCCTGCGGTTTTCACCGCTTGCAGTTCACCAGCGACATGTTGCCCAGCGACGTGCTGGGCGTAACCATCTACAACGCGCACTCCGAGGCGTTCGAATTCAAGCCGGGTCCGGTCTTCACCAATTTCCTGCTGGCCGACGAGATCAATCGCACCACGCCCAAAACGCAATCGGCGCTGCTGGAAGCCATGAACGAAAGCCAGGTCACCATCGACGGCCGCCCGCATATGCTGCCGCGCCCCTTCATGGTGATCGCCACGCAAAATCCCGTGGAGCACCACGGCACCTACCCACTGCCGGAGTCGCAAATGGATCGCTTCCTGATGCGGCTGCGCATCGGCTACCCGGACTCGGCCAGCGAGCGCGAGATCCTGCGCAACTCCGAGATGGCCGCCGGCGACGGCGTGCGTCCGGTGCTTTCGGGCGATGACATCATCCGGCTGCAGGCTTCGGTGCAGCGCGTGGCCGTGGAGGAGTCGCTGGTCGATTACATGCTAGCCATCGTGGAGAAGACGCGCGCGCACGAGTCGCTTACGTTGGGCGTAAGCCCGCGCGGTTCGCAAGCGCTGTTCCGCGCGGTGCAGGCGCTGGCGTTGCTGGAAGGGCGCGAGTACGCCATTCCGGACGACGTGAAGCGTCTGGCGGCGCCGGTGTTCGGGCATCGCGTGATGGTCTCGACGCGCACGGCGCTGGCCCAGCGGCGCTCCGACTTGGGCGACCGCATCATCGAAGAAATACTCAGCGTCACCGACGTGCCTCTGTAGTGGGGCAGGACTCCAGTCCTGCAGCGGGTCTCCAGACCCGCCCTGCTGCCCGTGATCGATAAGTTACAGTGGGCTATCCAAATGAAAACTGCCATCATCGGCCTACCCATGGTAGGCAAGACATCTTTATTCACCATCCTCACCGGCGCCCATCAGGAGACGCGCATCGGCTCCACCGCTGTGCACGTGGGCGTGGCCAAGGTGCCCGACGCGCGCCTGGAGGAACTGGCCAAACTATTCGAACCCAAGAAAGTCACGCACGCCGCGGTGGAATACGTGGACATGCCCGCCATCTCGAAGGAGAGCCTGCGCGACGCCAGCTATGTCGCCAGCCTGCGCGTGGTGGACGCCTTCGCGCAAGTGCTGCGTCTGTTCGCGGACGACACGATTCCCCACGAGAAAGGCAGCCTGGATCCGCTGCGCGATCTGGAAGATGTGGAGACGGAACTGATCCTGAGCGACCTGGTGGTGATCGAAAAGCGGCTGGAGCGGTTGGATAAAGACCGCAAGAAGATCAAGAATCCGGAACTGGACCGCGAGTTTGAGCTGTTGCAGAAGTGCAAAGCGGCGGTGGACGCGAACAAGCCATTGCGCGAACTGGACCTGGACGCCGACGACGAGAAGCGCATACGCGGATTCCAGTTTCTATCGCAAAAGCCGATGCTGTATGTGTTGAACCTGGGCGAGGCCGACGCGCCGAAGTTGCACGACAAGGAGCGGGAATACCGCGAGGGTCCGCTGGCCGGCCGTAAGCAGACCGCCGTCGCGGGGATTTGCGGCAAGGTGGAAGCCGAGTTAGCCGAACTACCCGCCGACGAAATGAAGGACTATATGGCGAGTTACGGCCTGACTGAGTCGGGGCTGGAGCGTCTGATTACGGCGACTTACGCGCTGCTCGGGCTGATGTCGTTCTTGACCGCCGGCGAAGACGAGGTGCGCGCTTGGACCATACCGTTCCACAGCACCGCCGTAAAGGCGGCCGGCGCGATTCATTCGGACTTCGAGAAGAAGTTCATCCGGGCGGAAGTGGTGAACTGGAAATCGTTGGTGGACTTAGGCGGGTATGGAGGGCTGCGCGAGAAAGGCATGCTGCGCCTCGAAGGCAAGGAGTATATCGTCAAGGACGGCGACGTGCTGGTGATCCGGCACGGGTAAGTTGTGGGGCGGACCTCCAGGTCTGCGCGGGTCCTCCAGGACCCGCCCTCCGCGCCCTGAAGCGGAATGCGTACGGTCGCATCACATCGACGCGGATATCGTCGAAGCCCGCGGCCTTTAGTCGTGCGGGGAATGTGACCGGGTCAACCACCACCATCGTGTCCAGCAGGTGCAGCAGCCGGAACGAACGGCTGTACAAGCTGTCGGTTCCCGCGAAGAATGCGCCGGGCCGCAGGACCCTCGCCACCTCTCTCAGCAAGCTGTCTTGCATCGCAATGGACGGTACGTGGTGCAGCATGGTAAAGCAAACTGCTCCGTCAAAAGTCTCGTCCGGGAACGACATGGCCGTGGCGTCCTCGCAAACGACACGCACGTTCCGGTGGGGTTGCTTGAGGCGAAGCGCATCCGCCAGCGAGCGGTCCACTTCCACACATGTCAACCGCGCTACGCGGCTGCGCAGCAGATCCGTCGTGACGCCAGGGCCTGGCCCTACTTCCAAAACATCCGAGCCCAGATGCACACCCTCGAGTGTCCAGGGTAGGATATACGTTTCCACAGCTCGCTTCCAACGCGCCGAGCCACATAGCCAGCGATGAATCAGGTTCATGCCAGCCATGATCCACCCATTCCGATGGTTGGCGCAAGGGAGGTGTTACGCCATAATATATCTGTATTGCGACATGGCTACTGCGCATCGCCGCGGTGGCTCCACTCCGGCCCCTTGAATTTCCGCCGCACCACCGACATGCGCATCCCTACCCGGACTGCACGCCCAGCGCGCGTTGCAGGATGGCGATCATCGCCGGAATCCGGTCGCCCGAACCGTCCGCGAGCGCACGCAAAGTTGACGTGCTTCCGTTTTTCATTTGTACTATTTTGTCGCCGGCTAACTCGCCGAACTCTACAACCGCCTGTCCCGCGTTCAAGAACGGCTAAGCATTCACTGACCTACCGCTGGCTCAACCCGCCATCCACCGCCACAATCTGTCCCGTAATAAAGTTACTCGCCTCCAAGAAATATACCACCGCCCCCGCAATTTCATCCGGCGTGCCGCCGCGCAGAGCCGGCGTCGCCTGGATCATCCTGGTGGCCTCCGCGTCGAGAGCGCCGAACGGAATCACTCCCGGCGCCACAGAATTCACCGTGATCTCGGGGGCGAACGCCTTGGCCAGCGCGCGCGTCAGCATGATCACGCCGGCCTTCGACGCGCAGTAATGCGCGTGGTCCGCCCAGGGGCGCAGACCGCCCAGCGAGCTGATATTTACGATGCGGCCGCCGCCCGACTTGCGCATCAGGCGCGCGCCGTTCTGGCAACAGAAAAACACAGCCTTAAGATTTACCGAATGGATGAAGTCCCAGTCGGCTTCGGTGATCTCCAGCGGATCGCGGCGCGTGAAGCGGGCGGCGTTGTTCACCAGGCCGTCCAGCCGGCCGAGCGTGCGCTCGATTTCGCCGAACATGCGCTCGATCTCCGCCACGCTTTCGAGATTCGCGCGAAATAGCGGGGCGCCGCCGCAATCCGCCGCGGTGGCGCGCGCCTCGGCTTCCGAGTTCCCATAGTGGATGGCCACGCGCGCACCCTCCCGCGCCAGGCGCAACGCGATGCCCCGCCCGATGCGCTTGGCCGCGCCCGTCACCAACACAACCTTGCCCTGCAAACTAGACGGTGGGTTCGCCATGCACCTCCACATCCTCAGGATCGACGCCCTCTCGCGCGGGCTCCGGCAGCCGTCCGGTCCAATGCGCCCAGCCCCAGAAAATCGCGGTCGTCGAGCTGAGCACGCCCGCCACGGCGCCGATCGCGCGCGCGTCGTAATACTGCGACGCGAGCCCCGCGAGCGTCATCGAAACCATCATGGTAAACCACACCATCGACTCCATGGTTGCGAACACTCGTCCGCGGAACTCGTTGGCCACGTGCCGCAGAAGCTGCGAATAATTCAGCACCGAGCTGACCGCTACGGCGGCGCGCGATAGAGCGATGCAGACCAGCGCCCAGTGGAAATTGCGCATCTGGCTGAACAGGACATAAGCGCCGCCATGAACCACGTAGCACACCACCACCGCGCGCTTATAGCCATCGAAGCTCAGGCGCTCGCCCAAACGATGCCCGACCAACCCGCCGATCAGCAACCCGATGCCGGCGCAGCCCCAGACGATGCCGATGCCGGCCGGTCCGCGATTGAAAACGATCTCGCCGAACAGGCTGAACAGGATCTGCGCCGCGCCGCCGCCCGTGGCCCAGCCGACGCCGATCAGGGCGATGCCAAAGATCAGCGGATGCGCGCGCATATAGCGCAGCCCTTGCGTGTACTCATGCCAGGGCCGCACCACGTCGGATTCGGTGAGCGCGTGACGTTTCGGGCGGAAGGCATCGCCGGGCAGAAACAGGCGCGAGATGCAGATCGCGGACACGACGAACGAAAGCGCGTTGCCCACGAAAGCCCACCGATAGCCGAAGCTCGCCACGCTGGCGCCCGCCAGAAACGTGCCGATGCTCAGAGTGGCCCAGCCGGTGGTTTGGGTCAGCGAATTGGCCGTGTGCAGCTCGTCGCGCGTGGCGATGCTGGGCAGGATCGCCGACCGCCCGCTGGTGAAGAAGGGCGACGCGAACATCAACAGAGCGCTGAAGAGATACAGCAGCCAGGTGTCGTGGCGGTGAATGGTCAGGATAAAGCCGAGCGCCAGCGCCGCGCGAATGACGTCGCTGGCGATCATGACGTGCTTGCGATTGAGGCGGTCGAGCACCACGCCGGCGATAGGTCCCGCCAGCACCACCGCGATAGCCCGCGACAACATCACGCCGCTGACCACCAGGCCGGAGCGCGTGTTCGCCAGGGCCAGGGCGAAGACGGCGATGTTGTTGAAGTGATCGCCGACTTCGCTGACCACCTGGCCGATCCAGGTGTAGCGGTAGTTGCGGTTGCCGCGCAGCAATTCGACAAACGATGCCATTAGCCGCGCTCCGCCAGATAGACGCCAGTGAGAATCACCGCGCCGCCGGCGATTACGGGCGTCCCCAAGCTTTCGCCCAAGATGGCGACGCCCATGACGGACGCGAACACCGGCTGCAGGTAGGAGAACGCCGAGACACGCGACGCCGTCATGTGCGCGAGGGCGTGGTAGTAGATCAGATATGCGATCACCGAAGGAAACAGCGCCATGTAAATCGCCGCCCACCAAGCCCCCGCGCCCACGTGCGCGAGCGGCTGGTGCGCGGCCTCCCAAAGCGTTAATGGCAGCAACGCCAAGGCCCCTCCCACGTAGGCATATGTATTCATGGTAACGGTGCTGTAAAGCTGGGTCACCTCCTTGCCGAACACGGTGAAGAGGGCGAAGCTGAGTCCGGCCAGGAGGACGATGAAGTCGCCGGTCCACGTGGCGCCGGCGCCGCCGGGGGGATCGAATGCCTTCAGCACGGCCACACCCGCCAGCGCGATCGCCATCCCCGCGGCTTTGCGCGCCGTGATGCGTTCCTGCCCCCGCAGAGCGGCGATAATCAGCACTTGTATGGGTGTCAGCCCGATGAGGATGGCCGCGTGCGCGACGCTGGTGCGGCTGAGGCCGACAACGAAGAACACTTGATTGAGCGTAACTCCAAACAACCCCAGCACGAGGAGGTGCGCCATGTGGGGCAGGCTCGTAGCCTGCGGCGGCCTCGCAGGCCGCCCCGCAACCCGTTCCCACCCATACAGCGGCAACATCATCACCCCGGCCAACCCAATCCGCAACCCCGCCAGGAACAACGGCGAGAATTCGCGAAGCGCGATCTTACCCGCAATGTAATTGCCCGACCAGAACGCCACCATCAGAAAGAGGAGGGCGTAAAGTAGCGCCGTTCCGCTCAACCGGCGGACTCCTGGCGAACGGTGATTGAGCGAATGTAATCGTGATCGAGGGCGTAGCCGAAGCCGGGTTCGTCCGAAACGCGGATGGTGCCCTGCGGCGTGGTCTCCACCGGCGGCACGATAATATCGCGCGCCCAGTAGCGCTTGCTGGCCGACACATCGCCCGGCAAGACGAAGTTGGGCAGCGTGGAAAGCGCGATGTTGTGCGCGCGGCCCACGCCGGATTCGAGCATTCCGCCGCACCACACCGGCACCCCCGCCGCCTGCGCCAGATCGTGCACACGTTTAGCCTCGCGAAATCCGCCCACGCGTCCCAGTTTGATATTGATAATGCCGCAGGCGCGCAAGCGGATGGCCTGCTCTGCATGATGCGCGGAGCGGATGCATTCGTCCAGGCAGATCGGTGTATCGAGCTTGGCTTGCAGCACGGCGTGATCGACGATGTCGTCGTGCGCCAGCGGCTGTTCGATCATCATCAGATAAAACTCGTCGAGCCGCTTCAAGTGGGCGGCGTCATCCAGCGTGTATGCGGAATTGGCGTCGGCCATCAGCTTGATCGCGGGAAAACGCGCGCGCACCTGCCGGATCACGTCCACGTCCCAGCGCGGCTTGATCTTCATCTTGATGCGCTGATAGCCAGCGGCCAGTTCGCGCTCAATTTTTTCCAAGAGCTGGTCGACGGAATCCTGGATGCCGATCGAAACCCCGCACGGAATCTCGTGGCGCGCGCCTCCGCCGATGGTTTGCCAAAGCGGTTGGTCCGCCTGGCGCGCGGCAAGGTCCCACACCGCCGCTTCCAGGCCGCCCCGCGCCATCTTGTGGCCACGGATGTGCGCGGTGAGCGGCGCGACATCTTCCGCGCTGGCCAGATCGCGGCCCAACACGCGCGGAATGGCGTAATCGCGTAGGATCAGCCAGGCGGAATCGGTCCACTCTTCGTTATAGAAAGGACTCTCGCCCGCCGTCACTTCGCCCCATCCGGAAGCGCCTTCGCCGGCGACTTCGACGAGGATGATGGCGCGCTCCGTGGTGCGCCCGAAGCTGGTTTCGAAGAAGTGCACCAGCGGCATGCGGATGTGCCGGAGCGTTACGCGTTCGACCCGCATTCCCACCTCCCCAGCAGATACGTGCCCACGCCGGCGGACCGTTCGAACCCGATGACAGCCAGACCACGGTCGAAGCCGCCCATCAGGCGCGCCCCCAGCGATTTCTGGATTTCGCGCGCGCGCCGCGGCTCTTCGCGCCGGATGACGTCGATATCGGCGGGCACGTCGATGCGCTCCTCTACATTTCGTGCCGGCGGGCGTCCCGCGAGCGCCGTCTCCGCGTGCGGGCTGGCCAGCCACCATTCGGCCACGCAGCGATCCGTCGGCAAGCCGCCATGCAACGGGCTGGTGGTGGTGCCGTACTGATTCTCCACGTAACGCCGCACGATGGCTCCCAGCCGCTCCATGTTGAAGAACGCGTTCTTGAGCTCGAGGGGATCGAAGGTCCACTCGATCAGCTTGATGCCGCGGGCCAAGGCGTCCTCGCGCTGCCGCAATTTCAACATGCGCCCGACGCCTTTGTTGCGGTATTCCGGCAGCACACCCAGCATGTGGCTATGCAGATAGGATCCGCCGCCGGGCTTCAATCCCGGAATCGACAGCAGAAATCCCACCAACCCGTTTCCGAAATAGGCGCCGAATGCCTGGCCGCCGACCTTGGTGGCCACCACGAACAACCGCACCGGCAGCAATTCGATATCGTCAAATCCCCACACCGTTTTCTGCAGTTCGACCGCCTCCTGAAACTGGCGGGTTTCGGTCAACGCGCGGAGCTCGATCATCGCTTGGATTCCTCCCAGAGCGCGTCCATCTGAGCCAGCGTGGCGTCTTCCGGCGATTTGCCTTGCTCGCCCAGCTTGCGTTCGATGTAACCGAAACGGTGGCGGAACTTGGCGTTGGTCTTGCGCAGGGCCTGCTCGGGATCCACCTTGACGAAGCGCGCCAGATTCACCAGCACGAACAGCATGTCTCCCAACTCGCCTTCCATCTCTTCTTGGGAAGCGCGGCGCGCGGCGTCGAATTCGGCCAGTTCCTCGTGCAGCTTTTCGAGCACTTGTTCGGCATTGTCCCAATCGAAGCCCACATGGGCGGCGCGCGTACTAAGCTGCTGCGCCTCCACCAGCGCCGGCAGCGCGCGCGGGACGGAATCCAGCAGCCCCGCCGCCTGCTCGCCCTTCTGCTTCTTTTCTTCAGCTTTAACTTCGCCCCAGATGCGGCGCACGTCGCCCGCGGTTTCGGCGGTCTGTTCGCCGAAGACATGCGGATGGCGACGGATCAACTTCTCGTTGATGGCGTCGAGCGCGTCTGCGATCGAAAACAGGTTCTGTTCGGACGCCATTTGAGAGAAGAAGACGGATTGCAGCAGCAGGTCGCCCAGTTCGCCGGTCAGTTCCGGCCAATCGCGCGCGTCGATGGCGTCCATCACTTCGTAGGTTTCTTCGAGCAGAAAGGGTTTGATGGTGTCGAAGGTCTGTTCGCGGTCCCATGGGCAGCCGCCGGGCGCGCGCAAGCGGGCCAGGATCTCAACGAGCTTTTGGAACTTTTCGCCGACGGTGGGGGACAAGTTTCAATTTAGCATGGCCTGACATGAGATTTTCTTGAGCAGAAATGCCCGATTCCTGCGCATACCAGAGTGTAGGCGCCGCGACTGAATTGAGGCCGCGACATCTCTGGGAAAGAGGAGGAAATATGCCGTACCGCGATAGATTGAACGTGACAATGGTCGGACATCACCCAAGCTGTTTATGCATGGCGTTTTCGCTGCTATCCGTCTTCGCTCTTGCAACGCGGGCAGACGCCGGCCTCATCGCAAACGGGAACTTCGCCGGCGTCAGCCCCGCGCTAGAAAAGAACGGAATCTGCACGACAGATCGCGCCATTTACCCTTCCGTGGACCCGGGCTATTACCCAGCCTGCTCAGCGAGCGGATGGACCGGCACATATCAGATAGGCAACGGCGCGACGGTCGGGTATTCCGGCGTTAGCTTCGGCATTCCGCAGCCCGATCCAGGCGGAGGCGGCAATGCGCTAATCCTGCAGGCAGAACACAATGTCGCTCCCACGGCAACGCAGTCCATCGTTATTCCAGCGACTGGTTCGTATACACTGACTTTCTATATTGCCAACCGCAGTACTCCGGCGGTTGACGACGGGCCGCAGACAGTTTCCGTACTGTTAGATAACACGGTCATCGCGGGAGGAACTTATGCCAAGTTGCCGGCCGCTTGGACGCTAGAGACTCTCACCTTCACCGCCAGCGCCGGCAGTCATTCACTGACCTTCGAAGGCCTGGATGAAACCTCCGGAAAGACATCGGCGAACGTGGCGGCGTTCGTCGACGATATATCTCTATTGCCTGCAAGCTCAGGGCAACCGCCGGTAATCGGCGCCGGCGGAGTGGTCAGCGCCAGTGCGTTCGGCGAATTCACTTCCATTTCGCCCGGCTCCTGGATCGAGATCTACGGCTCCAACCTGGCGGTGGACACGCGGTCTTGGACCGGCACCGACTTCAACGGTGTGAATGCTCCTACCTCGCTCGACGGGACTTCCGTCACCATCGGCGGGCAGGCCGCCTTCGTCGATTTCATCAGCCCGGGACAAGTGAACGCGTTGGTGCCGTCGAATGTCGCCTCGGGTTCGCAGCCGCTGACCGTGACGGTTGACAACGTGACCAGCGCGGCGTACAGCATCAACGTCAACCCGGTCGAGCCAGGGCTGGACGCGCCGCCATCGTTTAACATCGGCGGAATCCAGTATGTGGTGGCGCTCTACGCCGATGGTACTTATGTCCTGCCCGAGGGGGCGATTGCGGGCGTCAATTCGCGTCCGGCCCAGCCCGGCGACGAGATCGTGCTATACGGGATCGGCTTTGGGCCGGTCACACCGAACCTGCTGGCGGGCCAACTTGTGCAGCAGACCAACGCGCTGGCGTCGACCTTCGACATATCC
>JBEKMJ010000035.1:0-75869 GCA_050008575.1 Bryobacteraceae bacterium | reverse complement strand
CTTCGCCCGTGCCCGCGCCCGGAGCGTCGAACGTGGTCACCGCGCCACTGGCGGCGCGTACGAAGCCGTGAGAGAAAGACAAATTGCCCGCGTCACAATAGTATCCCGCAATAGCCCCCGCCGTGTTGATCGAAACGGCATAGGTGCAGCCTGCGCCAGGCGCATCGAAGGTGGTTATCGTTCCGCCCGCGGCGCGGACGAAGCCGTGAGGCAGATTGTCCGCGTCATAATAGTATCCCGCGACGGCCCCCGCCGTGTTGATCGAAATGGCGAGGGTGCCCTGGTCGGCGCCCGCGCCGGCCTCCGGAACGTCGAACCTGGTGAAGCTCCACTGACCGGCACTCCCGATGCCTGCGGTTCCTGTCTGCTGCGCGGTGGTTACCGCTGCGAAAAGGAAGAGTAGCCCGGCAGTTGCCATTCCGGCCCTGGCTAGTTTGATTTGCATCTTCTTTCCCTTCTTTCATCACTAGAATACGCCATCGCCTCCGCCCTTCACTCCCTTGGGTACAATTGTGCGTACTGGTACTTCGCTCCAAGAAAGGCTGCGGCGTTGATACAATCTTCTTCAATGCGACGATCCGTTTTCATTCTGGCTGTTGCTTGTGCCGCCCCTCTCGCCTGTGCGCCGCTCGACAAGCAGGACGTCGAGTACGCCCGTCCGGACGGTAAGCCCCTGCTGCTCGACCTGCACGTGCCGGACGGCCCCGGACCATTTGCCGCCGCTATTCTGATCCACGGCGGCGGATTCGACGAAGGCAGCAAGAGCACCAATGTCCGGCCGTTGTTCGACCCGCTGACAGACGCCGGCTTCGCCTGGTTCAGCATCGACTACCGGCTCGCGCCGGCAGTCCATTTTCCGGAAGCGATGGCGGATGTGACCAGCGCCATCCGTTGGGTGAAGGCGCACGCCGCGGAGTATCGCGTGGATGTCTCCCGCTTGGCGATCGTCGGCGAATCGGCCGGCGGCTTCTTCGTGAATTATGCCGGAACGCACGAGACACCGGACACCAAAGTAGCGGCAGTCGTAGATTTCTACGGACCGTCCGATTACGGAAAACTTGCGCTCGCGCGGCGCGGCCACCCGGAGCGCTTCAACATGGCGGCCATCAACCGCCACGCGGCCCACGGCGGCGGCATTCATTTCTTCGGAGTGGAACAGCTCGATGCCGCCGGACTGGCGAAATTGCAGGCCGTTGCTCCCATCGCGGCGGTCCACAAGGGTATGCCGCCGTTTCTGGTGATCCACGGCACCAAGGACGATCAAGTGAGCTTCGAGCAATCGACCGAGTTTTGCGATGCCATCCGCAACGTGGGCACCGCCTGCGAACTGATTACCATCGAAGGCGGCGGGCACGGCATGGGCGGCTGGCGTGCGCCGGAGATGCAGCACTGGAAGCCGGAGACGATTGCCTGGCTCAAGAAAACTCTGAGCGGGAAGTAACAGGCCGCCTTAAACGTAGTGGGGCAGGCTCGCAGCCTGCGCGGGCCTCGCAGGCCCGCTCTTCGGCGAGCGTAGCCCGCCTTACACAGGCTGAAGCCTGTGCTACACAGGCTGAAGCCTGTGCTACCCGCGGGGCTGAAGCCCCGCGCCGGCTAAAGCCCGCCCTCCAATTCCAGCTCCGGCAAACGTAGAAACTCCAGCGGCGAGCGTAGCTCGCCTGTGTCGGCAGAGTGCCGACACGGCACGCACGAGTGCGTGCGCCACGCGGGCTACCCCACCCGTCAGCCTGGTTGGCGGAACGCGTAGTTCCCCAAAATGAACTGATCCGCGAACCAGTTCATCACCTCCCGGCTGTTCATATACATATCGAGCTGGCTGGAACAGGCCAGCAAGCGGCCCAGAAGATCGAGACGTTCCCCGGTTTGATCGGCCGGCGCTTTGCGGAACCACGCGTTCACCAGATCGCCGCGGCGATCCACCCGAAATCCGTAATGCACCAGGCATTTCTCCAGGAAACAGGCGCGCAGGCTTCTTCGGCCGTGGGCGGCGCCGCCGCCCTCGAATCGAAATGAGATGTAATTCTCGGCGGGAGTATCGGAGAGGCAGGCATCCACCAGGCTGTAGTGGTAGGCCAGGCGGGAGTTCAGGTTCATGTATTCGTCGGCCACCAGCAGATGGCTCTCCTGCCCAAGGGGACGAACGATGCCGCCGCGCGGCGTGAAGGTGGCCGCCAGAATGGACGCCATGTCGCCAAAACTCGCGGGCATATGGCGCGTCCAAGTGACTTCCGGATGACTGATCCCTTGCCACAACGCTTGAAAGGGCCGCGAGACAATCTGAGAGGGCGTGACCGAGCGGTTCCGCGGGTCGGCCAACGCCAGACCGCCGCCCAGATCGATCACGGAGAGATTCAGCGGCAGCGGCGTTTCCAGCTTCCTGAAAGCCTGGGCGCCGCCCCGTTCCAGTTCCCGGTCATTGATCTCGAACATCGTCTCGATGGCCTTCTCATGGCAATAACGAAGCACATCGTGGCCCGATTTGCAGCCCGACGGACGGAAGTTGTCGGCCGCGGGATCCTGCAGATTGAGTGTCAGCAGCCGTGCACCGATAGGGTCGCCGGTCCGCTCCCGATAGCGTTCCACAACTGACGATTCCTTACGGCCGGGCGGCCACAGAATGCCGGGATAGACGCGGGCCTGTACCGCATCCAGGCTCACCGCCTCGCCGCTGGTCAGGCGATCGAATGCGCCCGTCATTTGGAACACGGATGGAATCCGGAACTCCCGCAGAAGCGTGGCGGCATGGCCGGCGACATTGCCCCACTCGGCCACCAATCCGGCGATGCGGGGAAGTATGCCGACGATTTCCGGCGAGGGCTTGCGGATGAAAACGACCGCGCCCGCCGGGGCCTCGCCGATGTTCTGGATCTCGTCAACCAGAAACGCGTTGCCGGAGGTTCGGCCGGGATACACGGTTCGTCCGCCAGCCAGCTTCGGCTCCATCTTGGGAAGGGAACGCGGCTTGGCGCGTCCGGCGTCGGCATTCGCCAACGGGCGCGACTGCACGATCCACAGCGCGCCCTCGCGGTCGAGCACCCATTCGACATCCTGCGGCGCGCGGAAGTGCTGCTCGATCTGCACGCCCCAATCGGCGAGGGTGTGCAGGTAGACATCGGGCAGGCTGGGCTGCTGCTGCGTTGCGGCGATTACGGGCACGGTGGCGATGCCACCGCCCTCTTGCAATACGACTTCTTCTTCCTTTTTGACGAGGTTGCGCTCGACCACGGCGTGCGGCGAGGAGCGCGTTACGAGGAAGAGGTCCGCGGGGTTGCGGCCGCTGGCGATGCCCAGACCCAAGCCTCGTGTCGCGGTGATCCAGAGAGTCTTGCTTTTTGGATTGGCCGGGTCGCGCGTGTACATGATGCCGGCCGCGCGCGCCGGGATCATCCTGACGAACAGCGCGGCCATGGGCGTGTCCACTTCCCGCAGCCCGGCGGAGAGCCGGTAGAACAGCGCCCGCTCGCGGAACCTGGCCGCAATCACCCGCCGGTAAGCGTCCACGGCCTGGCCGGCCGGCACGTTCAACAGGCTGAGAAACTGGCCGGCATAGGATCGCGCGTTTCCCTCGCCGCGGGCGCTGGACCGCACTGCCAGAGTGCCGCCTTGGCGCAGCAAGGCAGCGGCGCCATCGGTGATCGCGAGTTCGACGGCGTTGGGCAGCGCCGATTCCAGAACATACCGCATGAGCGACTCGGACGCGCCGCGGAGGGCGTCGAGATCGTTCAGGTCCAGGTTGCGCGTGGCATCGCGGATCTTTTCCCAAAGGGGGATCCCGCAGTATTGGCGGTAGGCTTCCGTGGTTAGCACGAAGCCATCGGGAACCGGCAGGCCCAGACGGTTGCGAATTTCTCCCAGCACGGCGGCCTTGCTGCCCGCGTCGTTTTCCGAATCGGCATCGAGTTCGGAAAGCCAGGCGGCGAGCGGCGGTGTGGCGCGCTCCTCCAAGCCGGTGGAGTAGCGTTCGATTTCACTATGCTGGGTTTCGATCGCCGCGGCCAGGGTCCGTTGGGAGAAGCCCGTGAGGCGTTCCAGAGATCCTACGACGCCGCGAATCCGCTCGAAGATCGTCCCGATGCGGCCGCCCAACACTTCCGGGCGCGGCGGCACGTATTGCAGGTCGTCCTGCAGCCCGGCCATGAGTTCCAGGGACTCGTTATTCAGCGCCAGGAGGTCCCGGAAGCTGGCATACTTCGCGCGCACCCGGTCCGCGGCCGGGTAGGGCGTTACCTGCGGGTTGGTTCCGCGCCGGAATAACCACATAGGTCGGGTGGGACGAGCTGTTAGCCGGCGGCGTTGGAGAGATCCGTCTTCGTCACGTTCATCAATCGTAGCGCCTGGACGGGGTCTTTGTAGTAATAGCGAACCACGTCGCCGGCTTGCCAGGTGCCGGCCGGCATCGCCAGCAGGTCGTTGGGGGCGGCGAATGTAATCACGGTTCGATCCTTCGCGCCGTAGAGCGTGATGGTTTTCCGAATGCGGTCCACCACCGGAGGGCCGGGGCTCTTCGAGACATTGTGGCGCTCCGCGAGCGGCGTGTATTGGATGGTCCGGAAGGCTTGGGCGGCGCGATCGTAAATCACGATGCGCCGGTTCTTGGAATCCAGGAGCATCAGGCCGCCGGCCGCCGGCGCCGGGCCCATTTCGTTGGGATCCGTGGGAGCGTCGATGGTCACGGGCGGCAGTAACCCCGGTTCGCGAATCAAGGTCACCTGCCGCGTTTGCGGGTCATAACCGACGACCCGACCCTGCTCGACCTGACCCAGTTTGCCGCAACCGGTGAGAGCCAGCGCCGCCGCGATGCCGGCCAGGGTAGTTCTACGCAACCAGCACCGCCTCTCTCTTCTGGGCCAGTTCTTCCCGCACGCCCATTACGAACTTCAAGACGATAAACAACGAGAGCAGCGACACCAGCCCCAGAATCAGAATCGTCGCGGACAGGTCCAGCACCGATTTGAGGCTGGGCTGCGTGGCCGCCACGATCTTCATTAGAATGGATATGTCGCAGCCGACGACGGCGCATCCGAAGAAGATGCGGATGCCGTAGCCCTTGACGTACTTGGTGGCCACCGCGCCGATCTGCGCGCCAATGGCGGCGCCGACGAGCATGATGAATGCGGCCCACAATTCCACGCGGCCTTTGTAACTGTAAGTCGCGGCGCCGTACAAGCCGGAGACGGCGATTTCGAAAAGATCGGTGCCCACGGCGACGTGCGTGGGGACGCCGATCAAATAGATCAGCGAGGGCATGCGGATCAATCCGCCGCCAATCCCCAGAACGCCGGCCAGCCAGCCGGTAAAGAATGCCACGGCCACCGGCAGCCAAACGGAGCAGCGCACACCGGCTCTGGGAAAGTTGACGACGGGCGGGATCTTGATCCGCTGGAGCGTCTTGTACCACTCGATGCCCGTTGTCAGAGGATCCACCGGCTGGCCCGCGGCCCGGGCGGCGCGATCTTTGTTCCGCCGCTTCAGGACGTCGGCAAACACCAGCCATGCGATCCCCGTCAGCAGCACCAGGTAGCCGCAGCGGACGTAGAAATCGATCTTGCCGATGCGCTCCAGCCACATGATGTTGCGGGCGCCGATCTCCAATCCGCCGATGGTTCCGAAGACCATGATCAGCGAGAGCTTGTAATCGACGTTGCCGAACTTGGCATGCCGCATGGTGGAGATCAGGGATTTCCCCGCCATGTGGGTGATATCGGTCCCGATCGCAAAGGCCATCGGAAGACCGAGGATGTTCAGGGCGGGCGTAACCATCCACGCGCCGCCCATGCCAAAGAAGCCTCCGATAATTCCGACGCCCAGGCCCAGGATCACCAGGCCGGGCCACCATACGTGCACTCCGGCAATGGGCAGGAGCACATAAAACCAACTCATGAAGTCACCTCAATAACCCTCGAAAAAAATCGGGCCGCTAGTTCTCCTGCAGCGCCCGGGACTTCAGGTCGATGCCGATCTGGCGCATCAGCAGGTCGGCAATGCCTCCCAGAATGGCGCCGGCCAGCGGGATTGAAACGACGGTCAGCAGCGCGAAATAAAAATGGCTTTCGTTGTACACGTTGACCCACCAGGCCGTAAGGCCGGTGAGATGGCGGCTGTCCGCCACGATTACCATGGCACTCGCCTTTTCCTGCGCCAGCAGATTCGTGGGAAGCAGGGTTAGAGCAAGAGCCAGCGGCTTGGACATGCCGCGGACGGACGGGAATGTTTTTAGCACCATGCAGGTATAATAGATAGAATTACTTAACTGATTTCTGTTGTCAAGCCGGTTTCTACCCTTTCTCTATAGAATTTGTTCTAGTACTCAGATGGGTTCGTTTTGGGGGGGAATTTGCCGCACCGCATCGCGGTGTGTTGTACTGTTGCCATGAAGCCAGTTCTGTGCGGGATCCTGCTGGCGGCGCCCTTGGCGGCCCAGGTGCGCATCGCGCAACACGGCATCGAATACATCTCGGTGGAGATCAAGGACAAACCGTTCACCCAATTCTTCATCGGGCCGGAGACCAACAAACCCTATTTGCACCCGCTGCGCTCGGCTAGCGGTAAAATCGTGACGCGCGGGTATCCGATGGAAGAGGACATCCCCGGCGAATCGCGGGACCACCCCCATCATCGCGGCTTGTGGTTCTCGCACGGCGACGTAAACGGGTTCGACTTCTGGGGCAACGAGGCGCGCGGCGGCAAATTCGGGCGCATCGTGCTGGCCAAGATCAATAGCTTGACGGATGGAAAGGACTCCGGGGCGATAGACGCCACTTTCGACTGGCGCGACCCTGCCGGCCAGGTGCTTTTGAGCGAAGGGCGCAGGATGACGTTCTACGGTCAGGCGAAGACCCGCACCATCGATTTCGATATCACCTTGACGGCGCGCGAAAAGGTGACCTTTGGCGACACGAAGGAAGGCACATTCGCGGTGCGCCTGGCATCCGCGCTGGAAGAACCGCACGGCGGTGCGCCGGCGCAACCCGAGCGCACCGGCCACCTGGTGGACTCCCAGGGAGGTGAGGGCGAAAAGCAGGTCTGGGGGAAGCGCGCCGATTGGGCGGATTACTATGGCGTGCTGAATGGCGAGCCGCTGGGAATCGCGATATTCGACCATCCGTCGAACCCCAGGCATCCAACTTATTGGCATGCGCGCAGTTACGGCCTGTTTGCGGCCAATATTTTTGGCGTTCACGATTTCGAGAACGACAAGAGCAAGAACGGCAGCCTCACCCTGGCGCCAGGTGAGGCCTTGCGCTTCCGCTATCGCGTGACGATCCATCCGGGAGACGTTCGCAGCGCGCACATCGCCCGGCTTTACACGGATTATGCGGGCGGGCGATAGGCACCCCGCCGGCTGCGGAAACGGAGCCAGTACTGGTGGTTTTTACAGAGGGTGGGTATGGTCGCTCAAAGCGCACTCAGGTCGCGCACAGCGTTGCGCAATGGGGTGCGGTTTGGGACACATGAGACAAAAAGGGCGCGAGATTACTCCCGCGCCCTCAAGAGCATACCTGGACTTTAGGCGGCTCGCAGCAGATCGTCGATCGACTCGGCGGCGGCGAACTCGTGCCGATCGGCAGCTTCCTGGCAGTGGATGCAGAAGGCCGCCCACGGCACCGCTTCCAGGCGCTTGGGCTTGATGTCCTCCTCGCAGTGCAGGCAAACGCCGTAACTGCCGTCGTTGATGCGGAAAAGAGCGGCCCTTACGTTGCGCAGCAGGCTGGCCTCTCGGTCCAAGTTGCGAATCGCAAGTTCTCTCTCTCCAGCAAGTTGCACCTCATCCAGGGCATCCGGGGTCTTTTCAATCAGGATTTCGTCGCGATTCCGCAGGCCACCGGACAGTTCGGCTTGCTTGGCCAACAGGATCGCCTTGTATTTTTCGAGTTCGGTTCTGTTCATGATCTTTCTCCTATCTTTTTTCGTTCTATCTTGCCGGGTTCGTGTGCCCGACAGCAGATAGACGAAATTTCACTCCAAAAGTTTCAAAAAATCTCAGCCTCTTCGGCTCAAGTACAACCGTTCTGTTCCAGAACGGCGCCACACGGGAAACCACTGTAGCAATTCCCGTGCCAAATTGCAAAGCTCCTTAAATAGATTCAAGTACTATAACGAAAGTTACGTTCGCACAGCAGCGACGGACCGTTTGGAGCTCTCCGGCCGAACGTTTCGTACATTAGTGGCGAATCGGGCCACTTTTATCACCAGACGGCTAAGAAAAAGATGCGTTACGGTTCGGCACGGCAAACCGGTAATAGAACCAACTGTTTAACATTTGGACACTACCTGGACGCGATGATAGCCGCCGCCGCTGCGGCGGGGCTGAAGCCCCGCGCGGGAATCCCGCCCCCCCCAAACTTCTAAGGTGCGGCAACCGGCGCAGGATTCTCCCTCTTTGCGGCCCAATGCAGGCCGATGCCGCCAAAGATGAAGCCGTGTGCCGTGACGGAAGCGTAGCCGAAGTCCCGCAGACGCTCGGCGAAATCATGCATGGAGATGAAGGAGCGCAGCGAATCCGGAATATAGGTGTAGATGCGGGGGCGGCCATGCAGCAACAATCCCCAGAATCCGCCCTGCACGTACAGGTAGCCGACATATAAATGGCGCAGCACGGGATTCACCGGGAGGAAGAAATCCAGGGTCACCAGGATACCGCCCGGACGGGTCACGCGGTGGATCTCCCGCAGCGCGGCATTCAGGTCCGGGAAATTGCGCAGACCGTAGCCGATAAACACACAGTCGAAGGTCTGTTCGGGGAATGGCAGTATGGTCGCGTCGGCGCACACGGCGTCGCGGATACCCCGGTTACGGGCCAGGCGCAGCATGCGCTCGGTCAGATCCACGGCGATGGCCTTGGCCTGTGGGCGACGCTCGGCCACCAGCTTCGAAAAGTCGCCTGTTCCGGATGCCAGGTCCAGGACCGTCGCCCGCTCCGGCAGACCCGCCATTTCGACACCGCGCCGTTTCCAGCGGCGGTCCATACCATAGGAGAAAATGCGCGTAATAAAGTCATAGCGCGGCGCGATGGTACTGAACATCGCGCGCATCAGACGGAGGTCACGCCTTTCGGCTGGAATAGACATTCGCAGCCGAATTGTAGCACGCGTGGCGCCCTAGACAGGCTCTCCGGAAACCACTCGCCAACCTGTCCCTTCGCGACGTGCGGGGCTCAAGCCCCGCGCGGGATAAATCCCGCCCCACACTACCTTAGCGGCGCGACGATTTGGCGTTGGCGCTGCGGGGCGGCTCAACTCCCGCTCCGGTAGCGAAGGTCCCGATTGCCGTGGTCACCGGCGGCTCTATCATCTGCATCATGGCGTAGGGCGGCATGTCTTCCTGTTCCGTGAAAAATGTCATGCGCTCCAGTTCGCCATCGTAATCCACCTTGATGAGATCCCCGCCGCGCACCTGGTCGGTGGCGATGAGGTTGGACAACGGATGCACCAGGCTGCGATCGATGGCCCGTTTCAGATGCCGCGCTCCATACTTCAGGTCCGTGCCTTCGCGCAGCAGAAAGTCCTTGGCCGGCTCGCTCAGCGAGAACACGAACGGCGCTCCGTTCGCGGAATTGAAGATGCGGTGCTGCAGGATATTCAGCTCCAGGCCCAGAATCTTGCGCAACTCCGGCTCGCCCAGCGGCCGGAAGACTACTACTTTGTCGATGCGGTTCATGAACTCCGGGGTGAACTTCCGCCGCGCGGCTTCGACGCCGGCACGCGAAATTTTTTCCGTGAGGTTTCCATCCACTACGCCTTCGGCACACTTACGTTCCACTTCGGAAGCCGCGAATCCCAGATTGGGACGCAGGATCGAATTCATTTCGCCGGCGCCGAGGTTGCTGGTCATGAAGATCATGGCGCGCGAAAAATCCACGCGGCGGTTGTCGCCCAGCGTCAGAGTCGCCTTGTCCAGAATTCCCAGTAACAGATTCCACAAGGAGTCGCTGGCTTTCTCGATCTCGTCGAACAGCACGAAGCTCAGCTTGATCTTGTCGGTGTAATGTTGCTGTAGGACTTCCTGGCTCAGCAGCGGGTGGGTCTCGCGATGCCCCAAATATCCCGGCGGCGAACCGATCAATTTGGCGATCTCGTGGCTGTGTTGGAACTCCGCGCAGTCGATCTTAACTACTGCGCGCATATCGCCCACCAGGCTCTCCGCCGTGGCTTCCACCAGGCGCGTCTTGCCCGAACCGGTGGGTCCCAGAAAGAGGAAATTGCCGATGGGTCTGCCCGGGCCGGACATGCCCGCCAGGAACGTCTGATAGATATTTACGATCTGATCGACGGCCTCGTCCTGCCCCACGATCCGCCGACGCAAATCGGCATCGAGTTTCACCGCTTCAGTTCCCGTGAGCGTTGGGTCTAGCTGCTTGTTCGTCCGGCCCATGACTTTGCCTCTTTCCACTTTGCATTCCTCCCAGGAGGTCCTGCTCGACAGGGCCAATAGCACGTCGTGTGCCAATTTTATGGCGCACCGTGTTTCCTACTACTTCTGAGGCTTGGAAGGCCGTATTTCCACGCGGCTAATCAGCGTACGCGCGGGCATGCGGAGCAGCATGGCCACGACTTCGGCGACGTCTTCGGGCTGTATTTTCCACGGCGCCGCGCCGGCCCGCGCCGCGAAATCCGTATCCACACTGCCGGGCATGATGTAGCTGACGCGCACGTTGTCGTAACGGTGATCCAGCATCATCGCTTCGCTGAATCCGTTTAGTCCGAACTTGGACGCATTGTAAGCCGCGCCGCCGGCAAACGCATTCTTTCCCGCGAGGCTGCCGATATTGACGATGTATCCCGCGCCCCGAAGTTTCATGCGCGGCAACGCTTCATGGCTACAATAATAAACCCCGCTTAAGTTCAAGTCGATGGTGCGGCGCCACTCCTCCGGTGTGAGATCCGCCACACTTTTGAACACGCCGATGCCGGCATTGTTGATCAAGAAATCCACGCCGCCGAACCGCGTATCGACGCTGGCGAAGAAGCGGCGCACATCTTCCAGTTTCGAGACGTCGGCGGGTTCCGCCAG
This sequence comes from Bryobacteraceae bacterium, assembly GCA_050008575.1. Classification (GTDB taxonomy): domain Bacteria; phylum Acidobacteriota; class Terriglobia; order Bryobacterales; family Bryobacteraceae; genus Bog-159. Next base: position 64,859 of record JBEKMJ010000035.1, on the reverse strand, counting down.
CAGCCGCTCCGCCGCGATGGGTTGGCAATCCTCCAGAAAAGCTTGCACGTGTTCGTGCAATCGGCTGCATACGGCTACCGCCGCGCCTTCCCGCAGCAACCGCTGCGCGATGGACCGTCCGATGCCGCGCGTGCCGCCTGTAACAATTGCAACTTTGCCGGAAAATGTCGTTTCTTCCATACTGTGATTCTGCCACGCGGCACCGCGGAGATGCGTCACACGCGGTAGACTTTAAGATGTGAGGGAGTTGCGCGCATTAACGCCCGAGGAACTCGCGCGGGCCGAGGAGAGACTGCGGAATCCGGCTCCGGGAAGCCGTATTGAGGCGGCCAAGAAGTTCGGCATCGACCTGACGCTGCTGATCGGCCAGTTGCGGCTGACGCCGGCAGAGCGCGTAGAGCGAATGCTGGAGGTTTGTCGTATTGCGGAAAGGGTCCGCGGAGCCGCTCGGCGGCGACGGGCATGAACCCAGAGACCGCGGTGCAGGCGCTCGTCGACGCGGATGTGGAGTTCGTCGTTATCGGCGGCTGGTCGGCAATCATTAACGGCAGCCGCTTCATGACGGACGATCTCGACATCTGCTACTCGCGGAGACCCGATAACCTCCGTCGTCTGGCACAGGCGTTGGCGCCGTACCATCCCCGCTTGCGCGGACTGCCGGAAGGCCTGCCATTTATTTGGGATGAGTCCACATTGCGAAACGGAACCGTTTTCACCCTTGCGACCGACTTGGGCGACATCGATTTGCTGGGCGAGGTGAGCGGGCTCGGGGCGTTCGATGAAGTGCGGGCAGGGTCCTATATCGCGGAGGCGTTTGGCCGAACGGTCCGGACGTTGGATCTCAGCAGTCTGATCAAGGCCAAGCGAGCTGCGGGCAGGAATAAGGATCTCACGGTCCTGCCGGAACTCGAAAGTCTGCTCGAGGCCGAAGAATCGTAGGACACGCCTTACGCTTCCATGTTGACCATCTGAATCAAGGCCTGGATATACCCGTACGCGTATGCGAAGGCCTGCTTGCCTTCCGCATCGCCGTCGATCGCAGGCACATGGTCGGGCATGAGCATGCCGTCGTAACCCACTTCCTTATATACACGCATGGCCCGGATCATGTTTACGTCGCCATCGTCCGGAAACGTCTCCTGGAAATTCAGAAAGCCGCCTTTGATATTGCGGAAGTGCACGTTGAAGATTTTGCCGCGCGCGCCGAAGTACCGGATCACATCGAAGATTTCGTCGGCCGGCCTGACGAGCATCTCGGAGATAGTGCCCTGGCAAAAGTTCAGGCCGTGATACGGACTGGGCGCGATCTCGATAAAGCGCTTGAGCCCGTCTACACTGCCGAGGACGCGTTCCACGCCGCGAAAACCCTTGCCGGGCGGCATGCCGGGATCGTGCGGGTGGCAAGCCATCCTGATTTTATATTCCTCGGCAACGGGGACCACCCGCTTGAGGAAATACCCGATGCGCTCCCAGGCGGTGTCCGCACTGATGGGCCCGGCTTCGGTGAGCGTCCGGTCCAACGCGGCCTTCTCGTAGACGAAGGTGCTGTAATGCGCGCCGCCGCGTCCGGGCGAGGGCTCCGACCGCACTACGCCCAGAATGGTCAAGTTGTATTTCAGGGCGGGGATGCCGGCGCGCGCGGCGTTGCGAATCATTTGGCAGATGGTGTCGATTTCGCGGTCGCGCTCCGGGCTCCGGCCCAGCATGATGTTGGGGTTTTCCGCATGTGCGATGTAACTGGAACTCAGCGGCAGCGGGACCATCTCGAGGCGAATGCCGAACGACTCGACGCGTTCGCGCAGCCGCGTGAGACCCTCGACGGACCAGTTCGCGTCCATGCGGGGGGAAGGCAGAGTAGTGCAGATGTGATTGACGCCGAATGCCGAGAGGATGCGCAGGGCCGCGTCGGATGAATCGTTTTGGGTGCCCAGCTTCAATTTGCCTTGGGATAGGCCTGCTGGCCTGTCCTGGCCGGCGGCTCGTCCCGCGGCAGCCAGGGCCGTGGCGGCGGCTTCCAGGAAATGACGGCGGTGCATGGCGACGCTCCCGTTCAGCGAATAGGCGAAAAATCCAGCGGGCGCAGGATCGCGTTGCTGATATTGGAGACGATCTCGGCGTCCGCATAACCCGGCTGGGCGCGCAGCTTCTGCCATTCGGCGTCCGCGCCGAACGCGCCCCACAGGTTCTCGCGCGCCGCCAGGCTGTCGAAGGACAGCATGTAAGTCAGGTTCGGCAGATTACTCCCGACGACGGTTTCGCCGAAGAAGACCGGCGCCATGCCGAGCCGCTGGAAAATGGCGGCTTCGCCTTCGTTGAACATGCGGATCTTGCGTTGCGCGGCCTTGGCGTTGTTGGATTCGTAGGTGCGCAGTTCAAAGATGCGCGGCGGGCGCTGGCCGGCGGGCGGAACCGCCACCGATGGCATGCAGTCGAAGGCCCGCAGCAAGGAGTTTTGCATGCGGATGTAGCTCCACTCGGTCATGGAGTTGTACTCGTCGAAGCCCGCCTTGAACTCCTGGTCGGCGGCCAGACGCTCCATGCCGGCGGCGAAGGCCGCGGCGGATGGATAACTAATCAGGGATAGGACGAAGGGGCTGCCTTCGGCCACGACCGCGCCGAAGAATCCCAGCGGACCGATGCCCAGGCGATGGGCGGCGGGCAGAAAGCGCTTGCTCAGGAAATCCGCGGTGCGCTGCGTCTGGCTGCCATTCCGCATGTAGTAATAGCGCAACTCGAAGAAGGCGTTCTGTTGGGCGGCGGCGGCGGGAAGTGCAGCCAGGCCGGCCGAAGCCGCGGCCCCCACGAATTGACGGCGATGGATCACGCCATACTTATAACAGATTGCGTGGTGCATCGGCGCCGCGCTGGAGTTTGTTCATCCCGCCAAATCCAAACGGGGTTTAGTCAATCCATTCTTAGCTCACCGCCGCCCGGTAGCACCTGCCTCACCGGAACACGCCCGTGTGCCCCAATGAATACCGCCCCGGCTGCGGATACACGCACAGCCCATGCGGACCTTTGCCCACCTTGATGCGCGCCAGCAAATGGCCGTCGCCGGTGTCGATAGCGTACACTTCCTTGCTATAACGGCCCGAGAGCCACAGCACCTTGCCATCCGCGGAGACGCCTCCCATATCGGGTGTGCCGTGCGGGATTTCCCACTTACGAGCCACTTTGCGCGCGGCGAAGTCGATCAAGGAAATACTGCCTTCTCCGCGATTTGAGACGTACAACACCTTGGAATCGCGGCTGGCATACAGACCGTGCGCGCCCCTGCCCGTCGGCACGAAGCCCAACACGCGCATCCGCTCGCCGTCGATCAGATGCACGCCATTGGCCTGCATATCGGCCACATAGAACACCTCGCCATCCGGCGACAGCTTCACGTCCTGAGGCATGCCGCCGCCGGGCAGATCCAAAGATCCCAGCACCGTCAAGGCTTCCACATCCACCTTCACCAACGCGCCCGAAAATTCGCAACTGGCGATCAGGTAGCGTCCGTTGGCGGAAAAGTCCATGTGATCCACGCCGCGGCAAGGCACCGGCAGCGACTTCACCAATTGCATCGTCCGCGCGTCCCGGAAGTCAAGCTGGTGGATGCGCTCCGCCACCACGATGGCGTACTTGCCATCCGGCGTGTAATACATGTTATAGGGATCCTTGACCTTCAGAGTCTTGCCCTTCTTGCCGGTGGCCGGATCGATCAGCGTGATACTGTCGCCTAAGTCGCAAAGCACCCAAAGTGTCTTCAAATCGTAAGATGGCGTAACGTGCTGCGGTTGCCGCCCGACGCGAAAATGCCCGACGATGCGGTACGTCTTGGGATCGATGATATCCACGCTGTTGCTGCCGCTGTTCGGCACATAGATCAGCGACGGATACTTGCGCACCACGGGGCTGAGATCGCCTGCCGCGTCGGCCGAGTAGATGTCGCGCTTGTTCAGGACCGCCGGCATGCCCGGCAGAGGGTTGGCCGCCGGGTCCGCGGCGGACAACACGGAGAGCGTGGCGATGGCACTGCAAACGAAAATGGAAGATTTCATGGCGATGTAAGGTAAATGGATCAAACCGGGCACAAGGCTTTCGAGATGGCTTCGGCCGCCTGCTTGCCCATGCGGATGCAATCCGGTATCCCGATGCCGGTATAGGCATTGCCGGCCAGTTGGAAGCCTGGAATCGCGGCGGCGCGCGCTTCGATTTCGGCCAGCCGCGCCGGGTGGCCAACCGTGTACTGCGCCATGGAGCGGGGCCAGCGGAAGATACGCCAGAACGCCGGCGCGGCCCGAAATCCGGCGATATCGTGCAACTCGCGCACCACCGCTTCGACGATCGCATCGTCGCTTTCCGAAAGAATCCCGGCATCGTCCATGCCGCCCAGAAAGCAGCGCAGCAGCGTTGTACCGCGGGGCACGCGGTGCGAGAACTTGGTGCCCACCCAGGTACACGCCACCAGGCGGCGGCGTTCGCGCTTCGGCACCAGAAAGCCGAAACCCTCGAGCGGTTTAGGGAACGCGCTGTCCGGGAAGCCCAGCGCCACGGTCATCGATGAACTGTAGGGGACGCCGCCGAGTAACTCCGCCAGCCGGCCATCGAGACCGGCCGTGAGCGTCGCGGCGTTGTGCGCTTCGCACGCCAGCACCAGTTGCGCGCTCTCCAGCCAGCCGTCGTCCAGTTTGATGCGGAAGCCGCCGCCGGTACTTTCGACCGCTTCGGCGCGCCGATGCAGAATCGTGGCGTCGCGTGCGATCCGCGCGGTCAATGCCGACACCATCTGGCCCAGTCCGCTCTTCAGCGTGCGAAACAGCGGCAGACGTTTGGCTTGCGCCTTGTTGGCTTTCAACTCGGCCAGAACGCCCTTGGTGAGGCTTCCGTATTTGGCTTCCAGCTCCACGAACCGCGGCAGCACGCTCGAGATGCTGAGCGCGCTGGGACTGCCCCCGTAAATGCCCGAGAGCAGCGGCTCGGCCAGGTAGTCCACCGCTTCGGCGCCGTAGTGCGACGTAACGAACTCGGCCACCGATTGATCTTCCACGCGGCGGCCCGGCGGGTGGAACAGTTCCATGCCCATGCGCATCTTGGTGGGCCAGCTCAGCAGCCGCGTGGTCAGCAGCGGGATCAGCTTGGTGGGCACCATAAGCTGCAAGCCGTCCGGCAAAGGCACCAGCCGCCCACCCTTCCAAACGTAGGTCACGCGCAGGTGATCGTTCGAGCCGATCACCTCGTCCGCCAATCCCAACTCGCGGATCAGGTCCATGGCCGCCGGCTTCATGGAAAGGAAGCTGTCGGGGCCGGCCTCGATCACGCAGCCATCCACGCGCTCAGTTTGAATCACGCCGCCCAGCCGCGGGCGCGCTTCGATGAGCGTGGAGGGAATGCCGGCCTGGGCCAGGTAATAAGCGGTGGATAAGCCGGAAATGCCGCCTCCGACGATCGCGACTGGTGCATCCATGAAACTTGATTATCGCAAGTGGGGCATCGACGTTCTAGTACCAGTACCTTCGTCACCAACGTTACGATGATGCTACCCTGTAGCCATTACCGTGCTCAGAGACCAAAAACCAATACCAAACAGACCGGCCATGACGCTGCTGGCGACCCTCCTGCTGCTCGCGGCGCCGTCCGCCTTCGCGCAGTCGTCGCAGGCGCAGGCGTCCCCGCCGCCGCAGACGCCGCCACCGGAAGGACAGTATGTGGGCCGCTTCCTGGTCTACGCCGGATACATGTTTCTGGATAGCCCGAAGCTCAGTCTCTTCGAGCCCGGCTTCCATATCCAGGCCGGAACGCGGTGGTCGCGGCATATCAGTCTGGGGTTCGACTACAGCCGCGGAACCGGCAACACCAGGATCGCATTGAACCAGGCCACCACCGCGCTGCAGAACCAGTTCGACCCCATACTTGCCGGATTGATCGCCGCCGGGATCCTCCCTTCTACCTATGTGGCCGCCCTGCCGTTCAGCTCGGTAACGCAAACCTTCACGGCGGGTCCGGAGTTTCCCTATCGCCGCTTCAAGCGTATTACGCCCTATATCCGGCCTTCCGCGGGCATCATTAACGAAACAGCCACCGCGCATCCTATCGACGAACTCACCCGCATCGTGGTGAATGCCGTCGCGCCATCCGGCCACGAGGAGGAATGGACGGCGTTCTACGGGTTCGGCGGCGGATGCGCGTTCAACATCAGCAAGCATTTCAGCCTGGTCGTGCAAGCCGATTTTGTACACGATCATCTGTTCCCCGACCTGCTGCAGACCGGACACAATACCATTCGTTTCTCAGTCGGCCCCGGCTTCCAGTTCGGCAGTAATGTGACTAAGCGGTGGGGCATCCCCGGCCACTGGGAATAAGTGGGGCAGGCTCGCAGCCTGCGGCGGCCTCGTAGGCCGCCCCACTGTCGATGGATCGTACCTATGCGCCTATTCAATATCGCACTGTTCATCTTGGTGGTGGCGGCTACCGTCCGCGCGCAAGCGCTCGACTGCACCGCGTCGGCGCCCGTAACACCGCATGCGCGCGCCGAAGGAGAAGCGGAACCGGTCGGCGATGTGGTGGTGGTCTGCACGGGTGGCACCGCCTCGGCTGCCACCCTAATCAACGTCACTCTGACGTTGAACACCGATCTCACCAGCCTGACCTTCGCCACCGTGCCCGTCACTTCGGAGGCCTTGCTGCTGATCGACGAGCCGCAACCCGACGCCGTCAACGACAGCAACGGCTTTTCTTATAGCGGGCAAGTGCTGGGAACGCCCTTCGCGGCCGCGGGTGCGCCCGGGTCCGGCAACGTGTATCAAGCCGAACAGTCCGCGCCCACCTCCGTCACCTGGTCCGGCGTACCTTTCGTGGCGCCGGGCCCGGATGGGACGCGCACCCTCCGCCTGACCAACATCCGCGCCAATGCGTCTGCACTGCAGGTTGGCAGTTCTCCCGCCCCGGTTTATGCGACCGTCTCGGCCACCATCCCCATCGGCAACCCGAGCCAGATTGTTGCATTCGTAGCCCCGGGTCTGTCTTTCGGAGAAATACTTGTTGTGGGGGCCACCGCGCAATTTACGTTCACGGAGAATTTCATCTATGCATTTCGTATGCGTATCACCCCCGCCACCGAGCCACTGACAAAAGCCCGCCAGGATATACCGGGCACTTACTACTACACGGAAAGTCAATTTACTCCGTGCTTCTCCTATGGAGACTGTTCGTCTCCTCCGGCCGGACCGATTGGCCTCGCCACCACCCCAACATTGCTTCTGGCGCGCATCGCGAATCTCGGTTATGCGGCCGGCTCCGTGCTCCTGCCGAACCAAGTCCAATCGGAAACCGGCTCGCTCGCGGCGGCCTTGGTTGTGGACCCCAAGATGGTGCGCAGTGCGGCCGGCGCCTCCTACGGAGGCACCTATTTCGTGCCGGTCACCGGCGGAAGCGTGGACGTTCTGTATGAAGTGGCCGGTTCCGCGGGCCACTTCGGCTGCCACTGTAACGACAGCTTCACGATTTCAGCCATCCTTTACGATCGCTCCACGCATGCGATCGGGTTCCCCACGGCGACCGTATTCAAGGGCTACCTGGCGCCCCTCGAGTTGGCCGCTACGGCCAGTCCGACGGCGTCCAGGCCGCGATTCGCCCCGTAGCGCTACCAGCTTATGACGCCAACGCTGTCCGAGACCCCATAAGCGATGGCGGGCGTCTTGCCGCCGCTGAAACTCCCTGCCACCGCCCCTAATGGATGACCGGCCTGAAACGACGCCGCCGGTGTAAGGGAGCCCGTCCCGCCGCCCAACGCTACATACAACACGTTGACGTTGTGCCCCGTGGCGATTGCGTCCGATTCCGGCTGCCCTCCGGTCGGGAAGACTTGCGCGGACTGAAAGCTTCCCTTCCCATCGTTGAGCAGCACGGAAATGTTGCTCGCACTGGCGTTGCAGGTGACGATATCCAGCAGTCCGTCGCCATTTACTTCTCGCTTTGCGATCCCCGACGCTCCTCCCGCGCCGGTTCCCAGCGGATATTTTTCGATTGGCCATTTTAGTGGGACGGCCCTCGTGGCGCACGCCCCCGGCGTGCCGTGCCGGTACTCCTGCCGGCACAGGCGAGCTTCGCTCGCCCCTGGACATTGGCCTTGTTGTGGGGCAGGCTCGCAGCCTGCGGCGGCCTCGTAGGCCGCCTGCCTCGAAGCTGTGCCGGGCTTGGTGGCATAGGCGTTAGCCTGTGGAGGCGAGCGAAGCTCGCCTGTGCCGGCAGAGTGCCGACACGGCACGCCGGGGGCGTGCGCCACGAGGGCTACCAAGCCCGTCTAGCATCCCCGGCGCTGCGCCGGAGAACAAAAAAGCCGGACCCCAAGAGGTCCGGCTTTTCTAATCTCCGGCCGATTTGAAGCCGCCGGAAAAGGTAATGGTGGTCGGTTACTTCGCTTTAGCCAGTGTGTTGATCAGGTTGGCCCCGTTCGGGCTTCCCCAGCCGGTCGCCAAATCGTAACCCTTGGTCGCCGAGTAGCCGTTGCTGCCGCTGGTGATGTCGTGGAAATCGGTGGTATAGATCGACGACAGACCAATTTTGTAGAAGAAGGGATTGACGAAGCCGAGCGGCTTGCCGCCCTTAGACACTCGCAGTTCATTAGCGAGCGCTGTGTAAGCGGCCCACATCGGCGTCGCAAAGCTGGTCCCGCCGTAATCGTTGGCGGTGCAGGTAGTCTGGTCGGCGCAGACGTAAAACGTAAAGTTCGCGTTTGCCGAAACGTCCGGGCCGTTGCGCAGGGTCTGGGAGCAACTGGAGCAACCCGCCGCCGTAGTTACCTGCCAGGAGGGAATCGCAATACCGTTCGGCGAAATGCCGCCGCCGCCGTCGGACCAAGCAGTTTCCGAAGCCCAGGGGCCGCCTGCGCTGGCGGTCTCGAGGTCCGTCCCGCCTACGGAGGTGACATACGCCGAATCCGCCGGCCAAATTTCGGCTCTCGACGTCCACTTCCCGCTATCGCCGGCCGCCTGAAAGTAATTCTGACCTTGCGCCGCGAACTCTTCGAAGTACGGGTCGTCTGTGCTGGGGTCCGCTGGCCGCCAGGTCCAAGAGGAACTCAATTGCGCGTTCAGCGGACTGGCCGTCGCCATACCGTTAAGAATCGCGGTATCGGTGGATCCGATGTACATCACCAGGCTGGCGAGGCCGGGGGCCATCCCCAACGCCTGAGTCATATCAATGGTCTGTTCGGTGTCGTCACAGCTTGGGTAGATACAGCTCGTGCTGGTGTTGTCCGTGGGTTTAAGAGTGATCGGGACATTGTTGGTCTGACCCGCGTTCTTGTAGTACGTGTTCAGATCGGCCAGGTCGGTGCCGTAGTATTCCAGCAACCCCAGCGATTGGCCGGTGCCGGTGAGACTCGAACCACCGTAGTATGCCGCCCGCATGTCGCTGCCGCAAAAAGATTTTGACGGGCAGGAGCCGGTGGTGGCGTCGGGTTGCACACCCGCGGGTCTCCGCGAGAGGAGAGGCTGCGGGATGGAATAGTTGTCCAGGCCCGAGATGCTCCACAGCGGAATCGAAAGATCCGGTGTAGGCTCCCGGTCCGGGGAGAAGAACGTGCGGTTTTCGGTGGGGTGCTGGTAGACGCCCATGTTTACATGCAGGGCCGACTCGATGCTGGCCACCGTTCCCGTCACATCCAGGTTCGTGCGGTTGACGGAAGTTCCAACTACCGTCAAACCGTGGGTTTGCGCGAAATTCACCAGCGCGTCATAATCCGGCTGGCTGGGACCAAACCTGCTGGTGAACTCTTCCACCGTGAAGTACTGTTCGTAATTGGGGCTGGAAGGATCGTAGATTTGCTGCAACAGGCTCTGCAACTCAGCCTCGTTGCTGTGCGGCAATACCATAACCAGGCGCATGGACTGCGTTGCTGGAAGGCGCCCGACCTGCCGCGCCTGCCCGCTCGAAACCACATCGCGCACATGGTGCGTCAGAGGCTGCGCCGCCTGGCAAACCACAGTGACGACCGGCACAATCGCGACGATCGTCAGTAAAGACGTAGGTAATCTTCGAATCATGAATTTTCCTCTATTCTCCTCTTGTCCGGTGCCGGAACGTCCTCTTTGCTCATCGGCCGGGCGGCGAATCAGGTATCTCCCCGACGTGAGCTTCTAGAAATGGCGACGATTACAAACGGGACTCCCAACTTTTTGAACCCAGACTTCGCCAGTATACACCACCCGCTACCGGTGGCGTTTTATTTTTCTTGTTTTTTGGTACTTTTTACAAAACGCGTGGGGCGGCGCCATGCGCCGCCCCGGCCGCCGCTGAGGCGATGGCGATGTCACCGCCTGATCTGGAACGAGAGGATAGTGGTGTGCGTAATGCCACCGCCCGCGCCCGTTATAGTGATCGGGTAGGTGCCGGTGGGCGCGGTTCTGGACACGGTCAAATTGAAATCCGACGTGCCCGAACCCGGAGCCGCTATCGACGACGGCGTGAAGTTGTAGGTGACGCCGGCCGGCACGCCGGTTGCGCTCAAGACAATCGCCGCGTTAAAGCCGCCGGAGACCTTCGTGGTCACGACAGCGTAGCCACTTTGGCCCTGATCCAGGTATCCCGAAGTGGGCGAGACGGAAATGGTGAAGCTGCCGGTCGTCGCCGTCGTCACGGTGAGCGATACAGTCGCCGAGTGCGTGATACTGCCGCCCGCGCCCGTGGCTGTGATCGTGTAGGTGCCGGGCGCGGTTGTGGACGCCACGGTCATGGTCATGGTGGATGTGCCCGAACCCGGAGCCGAGATGGACGTCGGGTTGAAACTGACGGTGACGCCGGTCGGCTCGCCGCTCGCGGTCAACCCGATCGCCGAGTCGAATCCGCCAGAGACGGTGGTCGTGATCGTCGAAGTGCCGCTGCTGCCCTGCACTACCGAAACGGAAGTGGGCGAAGCGGAAATGGTAAAGCTGGGGCTCGCCGTGGCGGTGACCGTTAGCGAGACGCTGGTGGTTTCGACAGTGCTGCCCGCGGTTCCCGTCACCGTAATCGGATACGTGCCGGTGGCTGTGGTCGAGGCCACGGTCAGGGTCATGGTCGAAGTTCCAGTGCCGGTAATCGATGTGGGGCTGAAGCCGACGGTCACGCCCGTTGGCTCGCCGGACGCGGTCAAGCTAACGGCCGAATCAAAGCCGCCCGTCACCGTACTGGTAATGGTGGACGTACCCGAGCTGCCCTGCACCACCGAAACTGAAGTGGGCGAGGCGGAAAGGCTGAAGCCGGATGTGGATGTCCCAGTGAGGGCGCCGATCAGCCCCGTGTTGGGGCTGCCCCAGCCGGTTACCAGATCGTAGCCGGTCACTGCCGAATAGCTGCCGGATGTGCCGCTGGTGATGTCGTGGAAGTCCGCGGCATAGCTGGACGTCACATTCTGCGCATAGATGGTTGGGTTGAGGAAGCCGATGGCCGGTTCGCCGTTCGAAGCCAACTGCTGATTGACCAGGGCAATGTAGCCGGCCCACATAGGCGTGGCGAAGCTGGTGCCGCCATAGTCGTTTGCCGTGCAGGTGGTTTGGTCGGCGCAGACATAGAATGTAAAGTTCGCGTTGGCCGACACGTCCGGGCCATTGCGTAGGGTCGTGGAACCCTTGTTGCTGGAGTTGATCACGCCCGACAGCTTCTGCCACGCGGGGATGGCGATTCCGTCCGGCGAGATCCCTCCGCCGCTGTCGGACCAGGCGGTTTCCGACTTCCAGGGGCCGGCCGCGCTGGCCGTCACCAGGTCCGTGCCGCCGACGGAAACCACATTCGCGTCGTCCGCCGGCCAGGCCTCATTGCTCGCCGACCAGGTGGAACTGTCGCCGGAAGCGGCAAAGAAGTTCTGCCCTTGCGCCGCCATCTTCTCGAAATACGGGTCCAGCGTGCTGGGATCCGCCGGCGTCCAGCCCCACGAACAGCCAATGGTGGTGGGCAACGGGCTGTGCGTGGTCATCGCGCCGATGATGGCGGTGTCGGTGGATCCGATATACATCACCAGGCTGGCCAGCCCCGGCGCCATGCCGATGGCCTGGGTCATGTCCAGCGTCTGCTCGGTGTCGTCACAGCCATTTCGCCCCGAATCCACGCAGGATGTGCTGGTGCCGTCGGTGGAGAGCAGGGTGATGGGCACATTGTTGGTTTGGCCGACATTGCTGAAATAGGTGTTCAAGTCGGTCAAGTCGGTGCCTAGATATTCGAACAGTCCGAGGTTCTGGCCGGCGCCAGTAAGGGCCGTGCCGCCGTAGTACGCCGCGCGCATGTCGCTGCCCAAGAACGAAGCCGAAGGGCCGGAGCCGGTGGTGGCATGCGATACCACGGAGTCCGGATCCAAACCATGCGCCTTGGCGTAGTCGCTCTTCTTGACGAACATGGGATGCGGGTTGGAGTAGTTGTCCAAACCGGAGATGTGCCAAAGCTGGAACGTCAGGTCCGCGGTAGGCTCACGGTCCGGCGCGTAAAACGTGCGGCCGGCGGGATCCTGATAGGTGCTCATGGTTACATGGAAAGCGGCTTGCACCGCCGAAACGGGGCCCTTGATCTGCACGTCCATGCCGTCGTGTGTGCCACCCACCACCGCGAAGCCATTGGCTTCGGCGAAATGCGCCACGGCGTCATAGTCTGCCTGGCTGGGTCCAAACCGCGCGGTAAACTCAGGCACGGTGACGAAATGCCGGTAAGAGGGGCCGGCGGGATCGTAGAGTTCCTTCAGAAACAATTGCAGTCCGGTCCGGTCGCCTAGCGTTAGAACAACGTCCAGGGTCATGGTCTGGTTCAAGGGTAGCTGCCCGATAAGCTTGGCCTGCCCATTGGCGACCACATCGCGCACATGGCGCGTCAACGTAGGCAGCGATTGCGCCTGGCAAACCATATTCAAGACCGGCGCCAGCGCGGCGATGGTCAGCAAAGAAGTCCGTAGTTTTCGAATCATCGTTCTCCTCCGTGCCGGGTATCGGACAGCGGCCCCGATCGATCGCCAGGACCCCTTTTTTGGCACCCGGATTCGCGCTAGTGTAACACTAAGCGTCTCCAGCGGAGCCTGTTATCCTTTGGCGCGGGGTGGTATTCCGGACCCACCGCCGGGTGGGATCTTGAGAACTACGGCGTTACCAGGAAGGCTACGTTACCGAACAGCGTCTCGGCGGGCGTAGTAACTTGGACTCTGCCAGTGGTCGCGCCCGCCGGGACTGCGGCCGCGATCAGGGAAGGCAAGACGACGCGAAACGCCGCCGCCGTGCCGTTGAACCGGACGCTGGCCGCGCCGGTCAGGTTCGTGCCCAGAATGTTAACCGGCGCGCCCACCTTTCCGGAACTGGTCTGCGTTTTCACAAACGGGCCACGCCCCACGGAGAGGCTGAAGACCATGCCATCGCTGTTGGCCCCGCCTCCCGTGGTTGTCCCGTAGAAGTTTCCGTCGGTACCCTGGACCAACACGCTCCCACCTACCGGGTTGCAGCCGTCGTAGAAATTAAAGTCGTGCAGTGTCGTCAGCGTGCCCGCGGAGGTGATTTTGAAGATCGTGCCAAAGCTATTGGCCCCACCCGCCATGGCCGTCCCATAGAAGCTTCCGTCGGTGGCTTGCAGCAGCACGGAGGGAGAGGCTCCGTCGGCGAAGAGCGGAATAATGAAGCAGATCCGTTTCCAATGGTTTGATTTGCGCACGCGAACGGCCTTTGCAGTTGCGGTCTATCTCCTTGGCCTGACTCGATTATATCTCCTAACAGTGTGAATAAGACCTGAAAGAACTAAACAGTGCGGATGGGCATCGAGCTTGACGGCGGCTCGGTAAGCTTTCTCGGCGTCGAAGACGCGGCCCTCACGAAAGCGAAGGTCGCCGGGCACACGCTCCAGGCCAGCGTCGGATTTGTTTTTGGCGAGAGAAGCAGGGTTTCGGTAAGCAGGATGCCGGCCGCAACGGCGGCTGGGTCTTTAGCAAGCCGCTGTTGCAGGATCCCGATGGCGGCATCCGTGTGGCCCGCGCGAATGTTCGCGCGCGGCATCCAGGTTGCCGCCGGCCGTGGCAGCGGCGACGGCGGCGAGGAACAGGCCGGTTAAGCGGCGCATTCGATCGTGATACGGCCCGCCAGCCACCTACATATACATCCCGCCGTTGACGTTCAGCACGTGCCCGGTAATGTATCCTGCCTCGTCGCTGGCCAGAAAACGTACGGCTGCCGCGATCTCCTCAGGCCGGCCCAGGCGCCGCAAGGGCACTTGCGCCAGCAACTTCTCCTTCAACTCATCCGTCAATACCGCCGTCATGTCGGTGTCGATGAAACCCGGCGCCACGGCGTTCACCGTAATCTCGCGCGCCGCCATCTCCTGCGCCAGCGCCTTGGTCAGCCCGATCAGTCCCGCCTTCGACGCCACGTAATTCGCCTGCCCCGCATTGCCGCTCTCGCCCACCACGGAGGCAATATTGACGATGCGACCGTAGCGCTGCTTCATCATGGTGGGCAGCACCTGCTGTATGGCGAAGAACGCGCCATGCAGGTTGATCTGCAATACGCGCTCCCAATCTTCGCGCTTCATGCGCACCGCCAACCCGTCGCGCGTGACTCCCGCGTTGTTCACCAGCACGTCGATACGTCCGAACTTCTGCAGCGCGGTCGCGAATCCCTCCCGGATGGAATCGTACGATAACAGGTCCAGATTCACGGTCAGCGCTTGCCCGCTGCAAGCCCGGATCTTCTCCGCCACTTCTTCGTTTTTCTCGATCTCCGGCGAGGCCACCGCGATATCGAAACCGGCGCGGCACAGCGTCAAGGCGATTTCCCGGCCAATTCCCCGGCTGGCGCCCGTGACGAACGCCACTCGATTAAACATGATTACTCCTTATGGATTTTATGAGTGAACTTCAATCATAGTAGAAAGTGAGACGCCCCCGTTATGGCCTACGCCGATCTGCGTGAATTCATCGCCGCGCTGGAGAAGAACCAGGAGCTCAAGCGCATTCCGTTCGAAGTCGACCCTATCCTGGAGATCGCGGAATTCGCCGACCGCGCGGTGAAAGGCGGCGGCCCGGCGCTGCTGTTCGAAAAGCCCAAGGGCTACGGCATTCCGGTGCTGATCAACAGCTACGCCAGTATGCGCAAGATGCAGATCGCCCTGGAGGTGGACTCGGTCGAAACCGTGGCCCGGCGCATCTCCGAATACCTGGAAATGCGCATGCCCGAAGGTCTGATCGGCAAGCTCAAGATGCTGCCGAAGCTGGCCGAAATGGGATCGTTCTTCCCCAAGATCGTATCCAAGGGGCCGTGCCAGGAGGTTGTCCGCGCGACGGGCTTTTCGCTGCTGGATTATCCGGTGCTGAAGTGCTGGCCCGAAGATGGCGGCCGGTTCGTCACGCTGCCGCTGGTGTTTTCGCGTAATCCCGATTCCGGCAAGCGCAATTGCGGCATGTACCGCATGCAGATCTATGACGAGCGCACTGCGGGGATGCACTGGCAGACGCACAAGCAGGGCGCGGAGCACTACCGCCGCATGGCCGCGGCCGGGCGCCCGCGCATGGATGTCGCGGTGGCCATCGGCGCGGACCCCGCCACTATGTTCTCCGCCATCCTGCCGTTGCCGCCGGACCTGGATGAAATGACGATCTCGGGCTTCCTGCGCGGCAGTCCCGTGGAGATGGTGAAGTGCCAGACCTGCGATCTGGAAGTGCCCGCGCACGCCGAGATCGTGCTCGAAGGTTATGTGGATTTGGGCGAACTACGCAGCGAGGGTCCCTTCGGCGACCACACCGGTTTCTATTCTCTGGCCGACGAGTACCCGGTCTTTCACGTCACCTGCATCACCCAGCGCAAGGATCCGATATACGCGACTACTATCGTGGGACCGCCGCCCATGGAGGATTTTTACATGGGCAAAGCCATTGAGCGGATCTTTCTGCCGCTGATGCGCATGCAACTGCCGGAGGTGCGCGACATCTGCATGCCGGCCGAGGGTATCTTCCACAACCTGATTCTGGTGGCGATTCGCAAGTCCTATCCGGGACACGCGCGCAAAGTCATGTCGGCGATCTGGGGCCTGGGGCAGGCGATGTTCAGTAAGTGCATCGTGGTGGTGGATGAAGACGTAAACGTTCAGGATGTGCGCGAAGTAGCATGGAAGGCTCTGAATAACATCGACCCGGAGCGCGATATACAGTTTACGATGGGGCCTATCGATTCGTTGGACCATTCCAGCCGGCTGCCGAATTACGGCTCGAAGATGGGAGTGGATGCTACTCGTAAGTGGCCGGGAGAAGGGTTCAGCAGGCCTTGGCCTGGGGTGATCCGGATGTCGGATGTGGTGAAGGGGCGGGTGGATGAGTTATGGCGGCGCGCGGGGTTGTAGGGTCGCCCTCTTACTCACTCACCGATGCACGATTTTCGGAGGACCGGGAATGACGGCATATGCGTACATCGATGGCATGAATTTCTACGAGGCGAGCAAGAACAAGTGGTCAAAGATGTCGCTGACAACTCAGCTTCGGCGCCTTGCGCGGGTAACGCCGCCGTGGCGAGTGAGCGGCAGCGGCGGTACACTGAAGGCATGGAAAACGCTGCGATCCAAATCGTCTCCAACGAAGCTGGCGAACCAACCGCAGTCATTGTCCCGATTGAGCTCTGGCGCGAAATCGAGTCGGAGCGGGAAACCGCATACTTGCTCAAGTCCGAGACCATGAAGCAACGTCTGCTGGCTGCGAAGGAACGCCAGGAGGGAATCTCCCTCGAGGCTGTGGTTGAGAAACTTAGAATTTGACGCATCGGCTTTCGAGGATCTCGCATGGTGGATCGAAAAGGACCGGGCGCAGGCGCTTCGCATCGTGAAACTCGTTCGCGAGATTCAGCGCGACCCCTATTCCGGTCCGGGCAATCCTGAGCCTTTGAAGCACGAATTGTCCGGTTGTTGGTCAGACGCATCAATCGAGAACATCGGCTCGTCTATCACGTGCAGGAAGACAAGATCCGAATTCTCGCCTGCCGGTTCCACTACTAACCCTAACCGGCGTCACGCGAGCGATCATGTGTCCAGTGCGCGCAAGCAGTCCGCCGCCGGGGGATGCGCGGAGCATTACCGCCGCATGGCCGCGGCCGGGCGCCCGCGCATGCATGTCGCAGTGGCCATCGGCGGACCCCGCCACTATGTTCTCCGCCATCCTGCCGTTGCCCGGACCTGGATGAAATGACGATCTCGGGCTTCCTGCGCGGCAGTCCCGTGGAGATGGTGAAGTGCCAGACCTGCGATCTGGAAGTGCCCGCGCACGCCGAAATCGTGCTCGAAGGCTATGTGGAGTTGGGCGAACTACGCAGCGAGGGCCCCTTCGGCGACCACACCGGTTTCTATTCTCTGGCCGACGAGTACCCGGTCTTTCAGTCACCTGCATCACCCAGCGCAAGGATCCGATATACGCGACTACTATCGTGGGACCGCCGCCCATGGAGGATTTTTACATGGGCAAAGCCATCGAGCGGCAGCTCTTTCTGCCGCTGATGCGCATGCAACTGCCGGAGGTGCGCGACATTTGCATGCCGGCCGAGGGCATCTTCCACAACTTCATTTTGGTCGCGATTCGCAAGTCTTATCCGGGGCATTCGCGCAAAGTCATGTCGGCGATCTGGGGCCTGGGCAGCGATGTTCAGTAAGTGCATCGTGGTGGTGGATGACGACGTGAACGTGCAGGACTCGCGGCGCGCGGGGTTGTAGAAGATAGTGACACGCCGGGGGCGGCGGAGCGGCGGATGGCTTATGTGGATCGCTAAATATGGTTCTAACCAGAGGCGCCGATCAGGCCGCCAAGGCTTGAGTACCCGGATTCGGTCTCAATCTCCAATCGGTTCAACGGAGCCCAAGTTCGCAGACGCTTTCTTCGCCGGAGTTCGGTTGGGCGAAGGCGCTATCGCACTGGGAAGCGAGCGAAGCTAGCCGTTCACAGGCTGAACCCCGTGTCACCAGCGGGGCTAAAGCCCCGCGCCGGCTGAAGCCCGCCCTCCAGGGCCTCGCCTGCGGCAAAATGGGGAAACTTGAGCGCTTCGACCTGTATGTGTAGAGCGTGTCACGAAGGCTGGGGCCAACCGCCGACCGAATCCGGGTGATTGGCTCGGTCTGCTGGACGATAGGCCCGCGCTGCCGCCGGCCATTGCGATAAACTCGTGCATGGCGTCTCGCCCCAACACAACCTCATGCATCATTCCCACATCGCCATCATCGGCGCGCCCCTCGACCTCGGCCAAGGACGCCGCGGCGTCGACATGGGCCCCTCCGCCATCCGCGTCGCCAATCTGAATAAACGGCTGGCGGCGCTCGGCTACCATGCCGACGATCTCGGCAACGTCCCTGTGGACCAGCCGGAAAGCCTGCCGGAAGGTCCCGCGCGCGCCAAGTACCTGCCGCAGATCGCGCTCGCTTGCAAGCGCCTGGCGGTGAAGGTGGATCGCGCGCTCACCATGAAGAAAGTCCCGCTGGTGCTGGGCGGCGACCACTCGGTGGCGGTAGGCACGGTGGCCGGCGTTTCCCGCCATTTCCGCCGTAAGAAGCAGGAAATCGGACTGATCTGGATCGACGCGCACGCGGATATGAACACGCCCGAATCCTCGCCCAGCGGCAACGTTCACGGCATGCCGCTGGCATGTTGCGTGGGCCTGGGTCCTCCCGAACTGGCCAACCTCTTTGGCTATGCGCCCAAGGTGAATCCGCGCAAGACCGTGCTGGTCGGCCTGCGCGACGTGGATGTACTCGAAAAGGGCCACGTGCGCGAAACTGGCGTGCGGGCATTTACCATGCGCGACATCGACGAGCGCGGCCTGCGCTCGGTGATGGACGAAGCCTTCCGCATCGCTACCGACGACACGGCCGGATTCCATCTTTCGCTCGATATGGATTGGGTGGACCCGCAATTCGCGCCGGGCGTGGGCACTCCGGTGCGCGGCGGCGCCACGTATCGCGAGGCGCACCTGGCCATGGAGCTGATCTGCGACAACGGGCACATGCTTTCCATGGAAGTGGTGGAAGTCAACCCGGTGATCGACGAGATCAACCGCACGGCGGATTTGGCAGTCGAAATGATCATGTCGGCGATGGGTAAGAAGATCCTATGAAAACTACAGTCGCCGTTATTTACGGCGGACGCAGCGGCGAGCACGAGATTTCGATCCGTTCGGCGAAATCCATCATGGCGGGGCTCGATCGCGAGCGCTACGACGTGGTGGAGTACTTCATCGATCAGTTGGGCAAATGGTTTCCGGAGCCAATCCTGCCTGAGCCGGGGGCGCAGCCGGAAATAGACGTAGTGTTTCCGGTTTTACACGGCACGCTCGGCGAAGACGGCACGGTGCAAGGCTTGCTGGAGTTGGCGGGCCTGCCGTACGTGGGCGCCGCCGTAATGGCTTCCGCCGTTTCCATGGATAAGGAGATGATGAAGCGCATCTCGATCGAACGCGGCCTGCCGGTGGTGGAGTATATCGTGATGGGAAGGCACGAATTGAACCCCGGCGCGGTCTTGCAGCGCTTTGGGTTTCCGGTTTTCGTGAAGCCGGCTAACCTGGGCTCTTCGGTGGGGATCTCGAAGGTTCACGCCACAGCCGAGCTGGAGCCGGCTCTGCGGCTGGCCGCCGAGTTCGACCGCAAGATCATCGTGGAACGGAGCATTGAGGGACGTGAGCTGGAGTGCGCCGTGCTGGGCAACGACGACCCTGTGGCTTCGCTGCCCTGCGAGATCCTGCCTTCGAAGGAATTCTACGACTACGAGGACAAATACCTGCTGGACCGGGCGCAGTTCCGGCTGCCCGCCGAGATCGGCGAGGACCAAACGGCCGAGCTGCGGCGCCTGGCTGTGGAGTGCTATCGCGCGGTAGGATGCGAGGGAATGGCGCGCGTCGATTTCCTGCTGGAAGCGGCCACCGGCAAGCTCTATTTGAACGAGATCAACACGATTCCCGGCTTCACCTCCATCAGCATGTACCCCAAGATGTGGGAACAAAGCGGGCTCGGCTTTTCCGCGCTGCTGGACCGGCTGATCGAACTGGCGCTGGAGCGGCAGGCGGCCCGCAAGGCGACGCGGTTTGCGCGCTGACAGGCGCACGCCCCCGGCGTGCCGTGGCGGATCTTGTGGGGCAGGCTCGCAGCCTGCGGCGGCCTCGCAGGCCGCCTGCCTCGGAGCTTTGCCCACCTCCGGCACGCGAGCGAAGGCTCGCCTGTGGCGGCGTTCATCCGGCCGTGAGGCGGGTCTGGAGACCCGCTGCAGGCGTGGACGCCCGCCCCACAAGGGGTACCCCACTTACTGCGGCTTGCCCCGCGCCTGCGCCAACCGCTGCCGCAGTTCGGCCAGCCGCCACGCTGGAATCACCGGCAGTTTTTCGGCGGCGCGCACGGCCTGCGACAGCGCCCCTACCGCGCCGGCGCGCTGGTGCGCCCGCATCAGGGTCAACGCCAGTTGTTCGTGGATCTTGATATACCGTTCCAGGATCTCGCGATCGCTCGGCTGAACCTGAACCGGCATCGCGACCATGGAGTCCGCCAGTCTCAAGTGCCGGAGGGCGGCCTGAAGCCGGTCCGCACGGTTTTCGGCGGCGCCCAGATACAGGTACATGTTGGCAACATCCTGGCGCGCCTCGCTGCTGGTGGGATCGGCCTTTGAAACCGGCTCCATCAGCGCCAGGGCCTGCTCGGCGGCCTGCACGGCTTTCTGCTTTTCGCCGCCCAGGCCCAGCGCCCAGCTCATCTCGCTCAAAGCGTCGGCATAGTCCCGTTGCGTCTGCGGATTGGGTGTCTTCCGGTAAGCCGCCGCGGCGGCGTCCGTGGCCCGCTGGTGCGCCGTGGCGGCCCGTGGATAATAGCTTGGGTCGCCCGATGCATTGCCCAGATCCTCCAATGTGAAACCCACATATTGGCTGTAGCGACCCGCCATATCGGCCAGCCCGGGATCGCGCGCCTGCACTTCTTCGGCGATCGCCACGGTGTGCTCGAATTGCGCGAGCGCCTGCCGCAAGCCGGGAACGCTGCGGTCGGCGTTGGCGGCCCTCAGCAGCGCATGGCCGAGCTGCAGATTGGCGCGCACGTAAAGACTCGCCGGGCTGGCGCCATCCCGCAGCGCGGGCGGACCGTCTTTCCATAACCGGTGCGCCGGATCGAGTGCCCCGCGCAGAGTGGCGGCGGCTTGTGGGTACTCGCCGGCGCGCACCTGCAGCGA
This sequence comes from Bryobacteraceae bacterium, assembly GCA_050008575.1. Classification (GTDB taxonomy): domain Bacteria; phylum Acidobacteriota; class Terriglobia; order Bryobacterales; family Bryobacteraceae; genus Bog-159. Next base: position 43,711 of record JBEKMJ010000035.1, on the reverse strand, counting down.
GGCGATGCCCAACCGTGCCCGTATCAAAATCCAGAGGGTGTCCCAGTCGCGGGGATCGCCTTGCACCGCCAGCGCCTCGGCTTTGCGGTAACTGACCATGGCTCCCGGACTGTCGCCCAAGTTGACGGTGAATGGCTCGCCCTGGATGATGGCGAGCTGCACGTAAGCGTTGGCCACGGCACGCCGCAGCGCGGGGTCTCCGGGCGCCTCGGGCAGCAGTTCGTCCAGATTCCGGCGCGCGCGGTCCACAATCAGCAGGCGGGCCTTGGTGGATCCGGGCAAGCTGGAAACCTCACGAAAAATGTCGGAGAGGAACGATTGGCTCAACTCGCGCATCTGCAGCATGCGCCGCTGCTCGCGGGCATACTGGCGAAATGCGTAGACGGCCGCGAAGGCCAGGACGGAGCTAAGAAACGCGATGGCCGCCACCGGCCAGCGGTTGCGGCGGACGAACCGGGCGGCGCGGTACGGCAGGGTCCGCGGACGCGCCAGCACCGGCCACCCCGCCAGATACCGGCGCAGATCCTCGGAGAACTGCTCCACGGACGGGTAGCGGCGCAGGGGATCTCCCTGGATGGCCTTCAGGACGATATTGCCCAGGTCGCCATCCAGCGTGCGTGCGAGCCTGGCTTTAGAAGTTGCGCGCGAAGTGGCTGCGGCTGCGCTCGACACCGCGGCCGGACGGGCCGGATCCACGTCGCGAACGGCGCGCTCGAGCCCGGCCACGGTCGACCGTGGATCGCCGAAGGGCCATGCGCCAGTCAGCAGCTCGTACAACACGATGCCTAGCGAATACACGTCGGTGAGCGTGCTCACGGGCTCGCCGCGCAACTGTTCCGGGCTGGCATAGCGCGGCGTCATCATGCGGAATCGCGTCATGGTAGCGTCGGTTTCCGCCATGGAGAGCAGCTTGGCGGTGCCGAAATCCAGCAGCTTTACCACGCCTTCCCCGGTTACGAAAATATTGCCGGGCTTCACGTCGCGATGGACGATCAAGTTGCGGTGAGCGTATTCCGCGGCGGCGCAAACCTGCAGAAAACACCGGATGCGCGCATCCAAAGTTAACCGGCGCTGGTCGCACCAGGCATCGATGGGCTGCCCGTCGACGTACTCCATCACCAGGTACGGATCGCCCTCCGGGCCCACGCCGCTATCCATCAGCCGCGTAATATTGGGATGGTTCAGATTGGCCAGGATCTGCCGCTCGCCGCGGAAACGCCCGGTAAAGAACTCCGTCCGCAGATTGGCGGCAAGCAATTTCAAGGCTACGTGCTGCTGGAACTGGCCATCCGCGCGATGCGCCAGGTACACCAGACCCATGCCTCCGTGCCCCAGGATGCGGTCCAGTTCGTAGTTCCCCAAACGCCTGCCGGCTACCATTGGTTCGGACGCGGGCTCGGACGCGGGATCGGACGAGGGCTCGGGCCCGGCTGGGGCCAGTCGCTCGCGGTCGAAAGCGCGCAGCATTCCCAGCACCTCGGAGAGGACCGCGGCGTCGCCTTCGGCCATGCGGTGCAGGATCGCGGCGCGGGCTGCCTGGGGCTCGGCCGCCGCGCGATTAAAGATGGCTTCGATGCGCTGCCAGCGCTGCGCGTTCAGGGGTTCCGGCGGCATGCTCACAAGACGCGATCAGACGGTGGCGGAAGGCTCCGGCGAAGCGCTTTCGCCGCGCAATCGCGAATACAGCCAGCTCCGGACCACCGTCAGGTCGCGCTCGGCGGTGGCTGTGGAGACTTCCAAAAGATCCGCGGACTCCTCCAGTGTGCAACCCAAGAAATATCGCATTTCGACCAATCGGACTTTGCGCGCGTCCACCTTCTCCAGCTCGTCCAACGCCCGATTCACGTCGATCACATCCTCGCTGTTCAGATCGATCCAGGGCAGGTCTTCGCTCAGGGGCAGGTCCGGTACCCCGCCCCCGCGTCTTTCGGCTTGTTTGTTCCGGGCGTGATCCGCCAGAATCCAGCGCATCATCTTGGCCGCGAAAGTGTAGAAGTGGGCGCGGTCCTTCCAGTCGGCCTTGCGCTGCTGCAGAAGCCGCAGGTACAACTCGTGGACCAAGGCGGTAGGTTGCAGCGTCTGGCGGCCGGTTTCGTGGCGCAGATAACCGGCCGCCACCTCGCGCAAATGCGGGTACACGTGCGGCACGAGTTGCTCATAGGCTGCGGCGTCTCCGGCCTTCCATTGCTGCAGCAGAATTGTAATTTCGCCAGGCATCGGCTTCCCTGGTGAGGGAATTATCGCCCAGTCTACGCAGTCTCTAATGTAGCAGGAATGCGCCAGCTAGACCTTGGCGCCAAAAAACCACAAGGGGTGATATGAAACGGATTGGCAATTCTATTTGTGCAATGCTGCTGGTGGCGTGCGGGACGATGGTGGTGCGCGCACAGCCGGCTTCGAAGATCGCAACGGCGGTGCCGCGGCTGGTGAAATTCAGCGGCACATTAACGGATGGCGGCGGCAAGCCGCTGACCGGGGTTGTGGGGGTGACGTTCTCGCTGTACGAAGGGCAGGAGGGGGGATCCCCGATATGGATGGAGACGCAAAATGTGCAGGCCGGCGGCAACGGTCAATACACGGTGTTGCTGGGTTACACCAAGAATGAAGGCTTGCCGGCGGAAGCCTTTGCCGCGGGCCAGCGATGGCTGGGCGTGCAGGCGCAGGGAGAAGCGGAGCGGCCGCGGGTGCTGATGGCGAGCGTGCCCTACTCGCTGAAGGCAGTCGATGCGGAGACCCTGGGCGGTCTGCCCGCGTCGGCGTTCGCACTGGCCGGGGTCGCCGGACACGCCGCGGTTGGCGCTGCCGTCGAATCCGCCAAGGGCGAGCTGGCCAAGCCCGCCGCGGCTTCGCCCGCCGCTCTCAGCGGCACCGGAACTGCCGGAACCGTGCCGCTGTGGACCAACAGCACTACTCTGGGAAACTCTTTGATCCTGCAGAGTGGTACAAGCGTGGGCATTGGCGCCACCTCGACCGCCTCGAAGTTCGTAGTGAAAGCCACTTCCGGTAATGGCATCGTGGGCGAAGCCACCGGCGCCACTGGCAGCGGAGTGCAGGGCACCGCTATCGATACTAGTGGCGCGAATATCGGCGTGCTGGGCACCAGCGAAAGCTCCGCGGGAGTTGGGGTACAGGGGCAGGCGTTTGCCTCGACCGGAAGCAACGTTGGCGTGTTTGGACTGAGCGAAAGCACTTCGGGCATCGGCGTGAAGGGCTCCACTAGCACTACCAGCGGCGATACGTTTGGCGTGCTGGGCGTGAACTCGAGCTCTGCGGGAATCGGAGTGAAGGGCGAGGTGGATAGCACCAGCGGCGCCACGTTTGGCGTGTATGGCGTGGCGGCGAGCTCTTCCGGAGTCGGCATACAGGGCGAAGCCAATGCCGCGAGCGGCGATACGCGGGGCGTCTACGGCGTGTCCGCAAGCCCTACGGGGCTCGGCGTGCAGGGCGAAGCTACGGCTACCAGCGGCACTACGTATGGCGTAGCCGGCCTGAACGCAAGCTCTTCAGGAGGCGGCGTGCAGGGCCAAGCTAATGCCGTGGAAGGCAATACGGCGGGCGTCTACGGCTCGTCCGCCAGCACTTCCGGCAGCGGCGTGTCGGGCGAAGCGACTTCCACGACCGGCAGCACCACGGGCGTGTTTGGCCTGGCCGCCAGTACCGAGGGAATCGGCGTGTCGGGCGAAGCCAGCGCTACCACCGGCAACACGAACGGCGTCTCCGGCTCGGCCGTCAGCACTTCGGGAGTCGGCGTGTCGGGCGACGCGAGTGCCACGACCGGCAATACGACCGGCGTCTATGGCAAGGCCGCCAGCCCTACGGGAGTCGGAGTCTACGGCAACAATCCCACCCCTCCGGGAATTGGAGTATACGGGGTCGCCCCCGCCATCAGCACCGAATCCGGCACGTTGACGGGGGCGGGATCGGTCGGCGTTTGGGGGGATAGCAGCACGGGCTTTGCGGGCGTCCTGGGCACGGCCGATTCAGTGGAAGCCGTGGCAGCCTACAACAACAGCACGCACCTGGCCACGCTGTTTGCCGAAAACGACGAATCCTCCAAAGACGACGCGATCGTGTTGGCAACCTACGGCAGCAAGTTCAGCGGCTATTGCGACATTTTCGTGAATGGCAACCTCACCTGCAGCGGCTCGAAATCGGCCGTGGTGCCGGTGGATGGCGGTTCGCGGCAGGTCGCGCTATACGCGGTGGAAGCCCCGGAAAACTGGTTCGAGGATGCCGGCTCGGGGAGCTTGGTACAGGGTGCGGCGGTGGTCCGCCTGGAGCCCGTGTTTGCCCAAACGGTCAACACCGGCATGGAGTACCACGTGTTTTTGACACCCAAGGGCGATTGCAAGGGACTGTATGTCGCCAATGAAACCGGCGCGAGTTTCGAAGTTCACGAACTGGGCGGCGGCACATCCGCCATTGCATTCGACTATCGCATCATGGCCCGGCGCAAGAGTTATGAAGGCATCCGGCTGGCCGACCTGACCAACGTGATCCAGAGGGGCGTCAATTCCAACAGGACGGCGCCCGATAAGACGATGCTGCAGCGAGCCCCGCTGCAGAGGGCTTCAAGCCACGGAACACCGGCTCGGATGGCAGCGCCGCAACGGCGCTTGCCGGTAAAGAGCCGTCCCTCAACGGTACATGGGGCGGTAGCGCCGGCTACGATGTAGGCGCGGGTCTGTGAGCCGCGGTGGGGCAGGACTCCAGTCCTGCGAGGGTTCTCCAGAACCCTCCGGGCGGGTCTGGAGACCCGCCGCAGGCGTAGACGCCTGCCCCACCAAATGGCGCGGGGATAGTGCCGCTGGTACTAAAGTACGGAACGTCCCGGATCGATATTGAGGGCGGTTTTGTGTCACAATTTGAGGCTTACGGAGAGTGATATGAGACGGATTGGCAATTCTATCTGCGCCGTGCTGCTGGGGATGTGCGTAGCGTTCGCAGGTCGCGCCCAGACGGTCCCGAAAGCCGCCACGGCGGTGCCGCGGCTGGTGCAGTTCAGCGGTACATTGACGGACGGCGGCGGCAAACCGCTGGCTGGCGTAGTGGGGGTGACGTTCTCGCTGTATGAAGCGCAGGAGGGCGGGTCCCCGATCTGGATGGAAACCCAGAACGTGCAGTCCGGCGGCCACGGCGAATACTCGGTGCTGCTGGGATCCACCAGGAACGAAGGTATTCCGGCGGAAGTCTTTGGCGCGGGGCAACGATGGTTGGGGGTCCAGGCGCAAGGGGAACCGGAGCGTCCGCGAGTGCTGATGACCAGCGTTCCTTACTCGCTGAAGTCGGTGGACGCGGAAACGCTGGGAGGACTGCCGGCATCGGCATTCGCGCTGGCTGCGACAAACGCTGGGACAAACGCTGGGACCGCCAGTCATGCTCCGGCGGTAGATCCGGCCGCCGCGGGATCGGTGGCCCAATCGGCGAAACCCGCCGCCGCGCCCGCCCTGACCGGCACTGGCACCACTAATTACATTCCAGTCTGGACCAGCACCACGGCTATCGGAAGTTCGAAGTTGTACGAGACGACTGCCGGCGCGGTGGGCCTGGGAACGACGACGCCGACGGCCCGATTCGAGGCTGTTGCCACAAGCGCCACGGGAACCGCGGTGCTGGGTTCGGCCACATCGGCTACCGGCGCCAATTTTGGCGTGGCCGGCACCTCCGCCAGTTCTACGGGTACGGGCGTGCAAGGCGTGGCCACGGCCACGACCGGTGTCAACGCCGGCGTGTTCGGCATTAGCGGAAGCACTACCGGCGTCGGTGTGTTAGGCCAAGCCACAGCGACCAGCGGCGGGGATTTTGGCGTTTATGGAAGCACGGTGAGCCCAGCCGGAATATCGGTGTACGGCATCGCCACCAACGGGACGGGGGTGGGAGGTGTCACTTCCAGTCCCACGGCATACGGGGTGTACGGCGCCAACCTCGCCACGACCGGCAACGCTTTTGGCACTTATGGCTCTACCGCCAGCGCGGCGGGATACGCGGTGTACGGCGTGAACACCGCGACCACGGGCCACGCCTATGGCGTAGTCGGCATTAACGCGAGCACCGCCGGAATTGGCGTCCAGGGATCTGCGTCCTCTACCACCGGGTCTACGTTCGGCGTATATGGCAGCGTGGTGAGCCCGAACGGAATTGCGGTGAACGGTACCGCCACCAACGGCACGGGCGTCGCGGGCGGCACTACGAGCCCGACAGCCTATGGCGTGTACGGCGGCAACGCCTCGACTACCGGCAACGCTTATGGCGTGTATGGCACCACCGCGAGTACCACGGGAATCGGCGTGCGCGGCGTCGCGACGTCCACCAGCGGGGCCACCTACGGCGTATACGGCACCACGGTGAGCCCCAGTGGCGTGGGTGTCGAAGCGACTTCCACCGCGGGTGGCACGGCTTTGGCCGCGAGCGCTTCGGGCGGCGGCAGCGCCGGACAGTTTACCGGCAACGTCACCATCACCGGCAACCTGACGGTCACCGGCACGGTTTCCAAGAGCGGCGGCTCGTTCCGCATCGATCATCCGCTCGACCCGGAACATAAGTATCTCTACCACTCCTTCGTGGAGTCTCCCGACATGATGAACATCTATAACGGCGTGGCGACGCTATCGCGGCATGGCGATGCGGTGGTGAAGCTGCCGGACTGGTTCGATGCGTTGAACCGCGATTTCCGGTATCAGCTTACTTGCATTGGCGGGTTTGCGCCGGTGTATGTCGCGCGCGAGGTTTCCGGCAACGAATTCAAGATCGGCGGCGGCCGGCCGGGCATGCGAGTATCCTGGCAGGTGACCGGCATTCGCAAGGATGCGTTCGCCAACGAACACCGCATTCCGGTGGAAGAAGAAAAGCCGTAGAACAAAGAGCGGGTCTGGAGACCCGCCGCAGGACTAGAGTCCTGCCCCGCACGAGGCGCTAAAATGAAATTACCGCATGCGCAATCACCTCCGTGGGGCCGCGATTCTCGCACTCCTGTTATGCCTGTCGTCCGTGGCCTCCGACGATGGCCTCGAGTCCAGCGTTAAGAGTGTCACGGAAGCCTACGCCATTGTCGAAGATAACGCCGCCGATCCTGTTTCATCGGAGCAGGCCTTCTTTCAAGGGGCCATTCCGGGCATGCTGCGCCGCCTCGATCCGCATTCCGTCTTCTTCGATCCCGGCCAGTTCGAGCAACTCAAGAAACTCCAGACCTCCACCGAGAAAGGTTTCGGCAGCGTGGTATCGGTGCTTCCCGGCCGCGTGATCGTACTGCAGACCCTGCCCGGCACGCCGTCGGCGAAATCGGGCATTGCGCCGGGGGACGAGATCCTGGCTGTAAACGGCTACCAGCTCAGCCGGCTCGACATGGATCGGCTCATCGCGCTGCTTACGCAATCACGCCAGCAGCAGGCCCAGCTTGTGGTGCGGCGGCCGGGCAACGCGCGCTTCCTGAACTTCGTGCTCACGCCCGAGGAGATGCAGGAGCCCAGCGTAGAGCGCGCCTTTCTTCTGAAGCCCGGCATCGGATACCTGCGCGTATCCAGCTTCGATGAAAAGACCGGCCGGCTCATCCGGGACGCAATCGAAAAGCTGGGCGGCCGCGACCTGAAAGGCCTGGTGCTGGATCTGCGCAAGAATCCAGGCGGCCTGGTGACATCGGCGCTCGAAACCGCCGCCCTGTTTCTGAAACCCGGCGCGCGGATCGTGACCGTGCGCGGGCGCAACGTCGAGGAGAAGTCGGAAGACGTGCCGGCCGGCGCCAGTCCCTATGAGTTCCCGTTGGCGGTGTTGGTGAATGAGAAGACCGCCAGCGCATCGGAAATCGTGACCGGCGCGCTGCAGGATCATGACCGCGCGGTGGTGGTGGGCGAAGCCAGCTATGGCAAAGGGTTGGTACAGAGCGTTTATCCGCTCTCGTCCGGCACGGGGTTGGCGCTGACCACCGCGCTCTACTATACGCCCAGCGGACGCTCGATTCAGAAGCCGCTGGATTCCCGTCAGTTCGCGCTGGCGGCCGCCACGGCCCACCCGAACGGCCAGGCCCAGTTTCACACCGACGCTGGCCGCAAGGTGACGGGAGGCGGCGGGATCGTGCCCGATTATGTGGTCACGCCACCCGTCCCCACACGCTTGCGCGCCGTGCTCGACGCCAGCGGCTCTTTCACCACTTTCGCCACCGGCTATGTCGGCAATCACAAGATCACGGAAGATTTCGAAGTGACTCCGGCGCTGCTGGACGAGTTTCAGGTGTTTCTTTCGCAGCGCAACATACAGCCGGGAGTGAACGAGTGGTCCGTCGAGCGCGAATTCATCGCGAACCGTTTGAAGACCGAGATCTTCAACTTGACGCTGGGGGTGGAAAAGGGCGACGAGGTGGACGCGCAACGGGATACGCAGATTTTGAAGGCGTTGGACGTGTTGAAGTAAGCTATCGGCTATCAGCTTTCAGCGCAGAATGCCACCACCCACTACGGCTTCTCGTCGGGTTTATTCGTGAATCTCAAGGGTCGCCCTCCACTTCCGGGTGAAAATCGTACTCGGTCATCGAGGCTCGGCTTGCCGCGCCACGCTTCGCGCGCGCCGGCGCGCTTTCATCATCTCATCGCCGCCGATGGGTTTCACCCGGCCGCTCTTGAGATCGTCATAGCGGTTGTCGAGCATCTGCCGCGTCTCCGTCATCTCGTCGAAATAACCGACAAAGGCATCTTGCAGCAATTCGTCGGCGGGAGGCCCGGTTTCGATGGCTAACCGGTCCAGCCCTGGCTCCTATCAGCTTTCAGCTATCCGCCACCAACTGCCAGCTTTCAGCTATCAGCGCAACGCCTGCTCCGCCCCAGCCACGGTATTCGACATCAGCATGGCAATCGTCAACGGCCCTACTCCGCCGGGCACTGGCGTATAGGCCGACGCTTTCTCTTGCATGGCCAGTGGATCGACATCGCCCACCAGTACGCTGCCTTTGCGCTCCAATGTTGCCAGGCGTTCCGGCGCGTTGCGGAAAATGCGCGCGGCGGCGGCTGGGTCCGTGATGCGGTTCATGCCCACGTCGATCACCACCGCGCCCGGCCGGATAAAATCGGCCGTCAGCATGGCGGGGCGGCCCATGGCGGCGACCAGGATCTCGCCTTCGCGGCAGACGCCGGGCAGATCCACGGTTCGCGAGTGACAGATGGTGACTGTGGCGTGCGCGTGCAGCAGCAGCAGCGCCATCGGTTTGCCCACGATGTCCGAGCGTCCCACCACCACGGCACGCTTGCCGGCCACCGGAATCTCGTATTGCTTTAGAAGCTCCATTATGCCGGCGGGAGTGCAGGGGCGCGGTCCAGGACGTCCGGCTACCAGGTTGCCCACGTTCATGGGATGGAATCCGTCGACGTCCTTTTCCGGCGCGACCGCCAGCAATACGCGGCGCGTATCCACCTGGGGGGGCAGAGGCAATTGTACGAGGATGCCGTCGATATCGGGCCGTTGGTTCAATTCGTCGATGACGGCCAGCAATTTTTCGGTAGCGAGGGTGGCGGGCGGCGTGAGCGTCTGGCTCGCGATGCCCAATTCCGCGCAAGCCTTCACTTTATTGCGCACATAGATTTGCGAGCCGGGATCGTTCCCCACCAGCACCACGGCGAGTCCCGGCGGACGCCAAGCCGCCGCCAGCGCGGCCACACGCGGATGCAGGTCGCGCAGAATCTGGTCGCGGACGCGGTTTCCATCGAGAATTGTTGGCATCTATCCACAATCATAGCGAGGGGCGCGGCATGCAGGAACTTTGCGGCACTTGATGTGCTTCTATAGTTGTAGATGCCCCTGCGGCAGGTAATGTTGATGACATTGGCGAGCCTGGCGTTGTTTGGCCAGGAAGCGACGTTCCGGACCGACGCACGCCTGGTGGTGCTGAACGTATCGGTTTTCGACCGCGACGGCAAGATCGTGAGAGACCTTCCCGTACGCGCCTTCCGGGTTTATGAAAACGGCGAAACGCAAACGATCGGCCTGTTCCGGCAGGAAGACGTGCCGATCTCGCTGGGGCTGGTCATCGATAGCAGCGCCAGTATGACCGATAAGCGCGACCGGGTGGCCTCGGCCGCGCTAGCCATGGTGAAGGCGTCCAATCCGCAGGACGAGGTCTTCATCATCGACTTCAATGAAAAAGCGGTGCTGGCCAAGGAATTCACCAACGATATCAAAGATCTGGAAAAGGCCTTGCGCAATCTGGATGCGAAGGGCGAGACCGCCATGCGCGATGCCCTGCTGTTGGGAATCGAGCACCTGCGGCATCGCGCTCACAAGGACAAGAAGGTGTTGCTGGTGGTGACCGACGGGGAAGACAACAGCAGCGAGGAAAAGCAGGCGCACCTGGTGGAGGCGGCACAGCAGAACGGCGTGATTATTTATGCCGTGGGCCTGCTGGGCGCCGAAGAGCCGGAAAGCGCGGCCCGCGCCAGGAAGCAGCTCAGCGAATTGACCCAGCAGACGGGTGGGCGTTCCTGGTTTCCCAACGATGTGGCGGAGGTGGCGAACATCACGCCCGAGATTGCACACGAGATCCGAAATCAATATGTGCTGGCGTACACGCCTTCGAACCTGGCGGCCGATGGGACGTTCCGGAAGATCCGGGTGGATGTAGATGCGCCTGGTGTGGTGGTTCGGACGCGCGCGGGATATTATGCGCCGAAGTGATGGTTGCGGTGGGGCAGGCTGCGAGCCTGCCCCACTGTGGCGTTTTCTGTTAACTGAAAATGCAGAAAGGCCAGAGCGAGCTTCGCTCGCCTGTGTCGGCATGAGTGCCGACACGGCACGCCGCGGGCGTGCGCCACGTTTACGGGAACTGGTAGAAGACTCCTACAGAGGCGCGCCCGAAGTGATTGTGCTGCGCCATATATCCCTTCATCTCGATCCCAAACCCGACGTGCGGGGTAACGTAATACAGCGCGCCCGCACTGGCATTGCCCGCCGCCTCATCGCGGCTGGCGTTGACGGTCGATGTCACGCTGAAACCGCTCGTATTTGTGCTTGACGACACACGCAGGAGTCCGGCCCCCAGCCCGATATACGGCACCCAGTCGCTCTTGCTGGTGAAGCGGATTTTGACTCCGCCGTTGACATCCAACAGACTGGACGTGAACAGGCCTTTGCCCGTAAGGTTCTCGCCATAAGTGAACGCATAGCTGGTGAGCGGGGAATAGGAGAAGTCGATGAAAGGCACCAGATACTTCGAAACCGGAGCGCCCAGGCTGGCGCCTACCGATCCGTGCGCGCCCAGCCCGAAGAGCCCGCCCGCCGAAACGGCTACGATTCCCACTCCTGTATCCGTCTGCTGCGCGAGTGCGGGCGCGCTCAAGATCGATAACGCGGCCACCGAGAAGAGAACGGATCTGCGCGCGGCGTGAGGCATTGGCTATTTTCTCCCTGTCCCACCTAAATACTGCGTACACCCATGTTGACGATGTCATCCACCTGGATGGTTTCCTTGACCACGAAAGGTTCGCCGTACTTCACGCCGATCAGGTTGCCGTAGAACCGGGCGATGGCTCCCAGGCGCTCGCGGATTTCCTGCTGCTGCGGAAACAATCCGCCGCCCTCGTCCCGCGCCCCATATTGCGCCCCGTACTGCGATTGATAGCTCAACAGAGCCGTCATGCGGGCTTCGAACTGGCCGCTGATATCCACCACGAACGAAGGCGTCACATTGGCATACAGCGACGCGTAGATCACTTTGTAAGGGCGATGCGGCTCGGAATACTCATCCAGCTTTTTCAGACCCGCCAGGAAGCAGGCTTCATAACCCAATTCGCTGGCGTGGTAATGATCGGGATGGCGGCCCTGCCAATACGGCAGGATGACGACGCGCGGGCGCAGTTCGCGGATCTTTACCGCCAGCGTCATGCGCGCGCCGATGTTATTCTCCAGGCGCGCATCGGGGAATCGCAGGTTGCCGCGCCACTGCAAACGCAAGTGCCGCGCCGCCACCTCGGCTTCCGCCAGGCGCTGTTCGGGGGTGCCGCGCGTGCCCATGTCGCCGGCGGTCAGATCGAGCGCTCCGGTGCGATAGCCCATTTCGGCCATGCGCAGCAATGTGCCGCCGCAAGTCTGCTCGATATCGTCGGGATGGGCGGCGATCGCCAGCACGTCGAGGCTCATGCGCGCGCCGCCAGCCTTTTCAGGAATTCGTCCATGGATACTTTATATTTGAACGCCTTGCGCCCGTCGATGGCGATCACCGGCACCTCTTCGTTGTACAACGTCAACCACTCGGGATGGCGGTCGATATCGATCTCTTCGAAATCGAAGACCGCGCGCCCACGGGCCGCTGCCAGCACGCGCTTGGCTTCGTCGCACAGGCAGCATCCCACACGCGTGTAGAGAGTCACGCGGGTCATTCCCAGTAATGGTCGCGCCGCCGGTTGTAGCGGTCGCTGGTTCCCATGATTTTCACCAGCAGCATGCCCGCCACAAATCCGCCGATGTGCGCGAAGTAGGCTGTGCCGCCTTGCGAAATGTGCGTGCGCGCAATGGTGCCGAACCCGCTGAACAATTGCGTAATGAACCAATACCCCAGCATGATGGGCGCGGGAATTTCGATGGTCGTGACGAAGAAAACCACAAACACCAGCGTGAGGATCCGCGCGCGCGGAAACTTGATCAGATAAGCGCCCATCACGCCGGCGATCGCGCCGCTGGCTCCCACCATGGGAACCGTGGAATATGGGCTCGCCACCACCTGGCCGAGCGCCGCCACAATTCCGCAGAGCAGATAGAACACCAGATATTTCCCATGCCCCAGCAGGTCCTCGATCCGGCCGCCGAAAACCCACAGGAACAACATATTGCCCAACACGTGCATCCAGCCGCCATGCAGGAACATGGCGGTGAAAACCCGGCTCACCTGAAAATGGTCCGGCACCAGCCCGTAGTATTCTATGAAGGCATTCAGGGTGCGCGGCCCGAGCGAGTATTCGAACAGGAACACCAGTATATTTATAGTGATGAGCGCAATGTTCACCACCGGCCGCGAATAGCTGGGCTGCGTATCTTTAAGAGGGAACATTTAAATGGTAGGGGCCGCGCGTGCGATGCGCGCCTGCATATCGGGATGCGCGCGCCGCGGCGCACGTTCGATCAGCGCGCGGACCTCCCGCACGCCCGCGATGCCGCCGCGCGCGCCCATGGCCGTGCAATTCAGCGCCGCCATGGCGTTCGAGAAATCCAATGCGTCCGCGAGACTCATGCCTTGCAAAACAGAATAGCAGAAGGCGCCGTGGAACACGTCGCCGGCGCCGGTGGTATCCACGCAGTTTACTACAAACGCAGGCGAATATAGGAAGCGGCCGTTGGCCAGCGCCAGGGCTCCGTGCGCGCCCAGAGTCATGGCGGCCACGCGCATGCCGTATTCGCGCTGGATCAGTTCCAGGGCGCGTAGCGGATCGCGCTCGTTGGTCCACTGAGTGGGGAATTCGGAGCTGGCGATGAGGTAGTCCACATGCGGCAGCACCTGGTCGAATCCGTGATAGATGGTGTCGACATCCACCGTCACGGGAATGCCCGCGCCGTGCGCGATGCGCGCCGCGTGCGCCACCGCGGGGGTATCGTGCCCGTCGATATGCAGCAGGCGCGCGCACAGAATCTGGTCCGGGGTGATTTCGGAGGGATCGATGCGCAGGCACTCGGGGCGCGACCACAGCACGGTGCGCTCGCCGGTGCCGCGGTCGATGATGATGTATGCAGACTGGTTGGGGCAGCCGGCGCGCCGCTGCACGTGATCCAGATTGATGCCCGCCTGGCACAGGCTCTCCCATTGGATGCGGCCGCGCTCGTCGTCGCCGATGGTGCCGATGTATTTAGTGCGCAAGCCCAGGCGCGCGCACGCCGCCATGGCGCTGGCCACCTGTCCGCCGGGACTGACAATCTCTTCCTCGAACGGAACTTTGCCGGCGTATGGGGGGAAGCGGGGCACGACCAGAAGGGTATCGGTGGCGTTGAGGCCGACGCCGGCCACGTCGAATTGGGGGGGCACGGAACTATTGTAATTGTGGGGCGGCGCCATGCGCTGCCTCTGGCACGCCACTCAAGCATGTACAACCTGAACGACCGTATTGACAGTCCCCGCCAGTCCGCCTAGATTGACGACGACGTTCCAACGCCCGGGATAAGGGGGCTTGATAACGGCAGGCGACAGCGTGTAGTGCCCGCCATGATAGCGATACGCTTGACCCACCTTGAAGTTCTGAAAATTGGAGTCGTCCATCACGAGCACGTTCGCGGCGCTTCCCGTGAGATAGACGCGAACGGCCTCTCGGGGTCCAGTCGTGACGGTGTAATGAAGAAAGTTCATTGATGCCCTTGATCCTCAACCGAAGGTGCGTCCATAACCGTTCCGCCCGCGGATGGGATGGCGCGGCGACGGATCCGGTCAATGACGTCCGATGCCTGTTTTCGCAATCTGGTCCAGACCACGAGCAAAACAAAGCCAGCGATCAGGCTTATCACAGTTATAACGACTACGACTACGAATTTGTGTAACGACTTCGACGGCTCGCTCAACAGGACGGAGATCAGAGAACCAACCCCAACGGAGGAGAACGCAATTCCTAGATTCAGGCATGTCGCCGCCGGGCTGCCGCTCTCGATCAGGCGCAGTCCTCTGAGACGAAGAAGATTGTGAGCTGGCCGATGCCAACGTAACGAAAGCTCGTCGCCGGCACCATTTCCATTGGCTTCTGCTCATCCACGGCGGTGACCCGTCCCTATTATATCCCTTGAAAGACCCTCGCGATCTCGGTTTAAAAAGGGCTGCCCTTCGACATTCATCGAGCGGGCCGGGGCGAACTTCGATCGCCAAAGAGCATCCCGCGGAGGACGCGCAAGGTCGAGAACCCACGTAAACCTGTTGAAAGAGCAACCGGGGCGCCTGAGAGGCCCGCGCAGGCCGAAGGACTGCTCCCACAGGCTAATTCTTAGCCCCAACCTCGTAGACGTAGATATAGTGCAGCACGCCGCCGGCGGTGATCGGCACGATGCCCGACGGCGTCCAGCCGCGGATCTCGTAATCGTTCGACACCACCCGCGCGCCCGGCTTCAGATACTTCTCCAGATTCGGGCGCAAAAGCTCGTTGGAGCTGGTTAGCAGGTAGAGTGTCACCACATCGGCGGGGCTAAGGTCCACCTTCAGCATATTCTCGTGAATCAGCCTGACGCGCCCCTCCAGGCCCAGCGACTTGATGCGCGCTTGCGTGGATTTGCAGAGGTCCCCCCGCAGCTCCACGCCCACGGCGCGCGCCTGGAATTTCTGCGCCGCCGTGATAATAATGCGGCCGTCGCCGCTGCCCAGGTCGTAAACCATTTCGCCCGGCTTGACCCGCGCGGCGCTGAGCATCCGGTCCACTACTTCCTGCGGACTGGGGATGTAAGGCGCCAAGCTGTCTTTGCTGAACTGTTGGGAATAGGATGGCGCCCAGGCTCCCAGAGCCAGAAGCATCGCCGCCGGGAAGGTATGAACCCGCATGGACTATTGGGAAGCGCCGTTCGCCGCGCGCTTACTCAGTCTTGATTTTACTATACGGGACATGATATCGCCCCAGGCATTCCAAAGGTCGCGCGGCCGGCTGATGGTGTACTCGACGCCCTTGAGGTATTTCACCGCATTTCCGATGGCGTCGCGCCACGGAACGGACTGCGGGTCGACGGTGTAGTTCATATAGAAAAGCGGATACTCCACGTCGGCTACTTTCTTGAGCGACTCCTGCGGCACGCCGTTGTCGAGCAGCACTTTCGGTCCGGCGAAGATCACGGCGTCGGGATGGCCGCGGGCGTTCAATTCCTCGGTAATCAGGCTGGTCAGGAACTCGGTTTCCCCGCGTTTCTGGCTGAGCCGCTTCAGATCCACCGTCCCCAGATTCAGCGAATGCAAAGCCTCGCCCAGGGCCGGGAAATCGATGTGCGAGGAATCCTCCTGGCGGTAGACTACCCGCCGCTCCTGGAGATTGAAGGCCACAATCGAGAACTTGCCGATGCGCGGCTCGCGCGCGATGCCGCGCAGAATCGAGATCAGGGCATTCATGTCCAGCGGATGCAAAGCCGCCGCTGCCGAGTCCTGGGGAGCGAAGTTGACGATCACCTTCACATTCAGCGGACCGCCGGCCGGGTCCCGCGGCACGGGCGGCTCGTCTTTGAAAGGCTCGTTATCGGTGCTCAGAACAGTGTTCGGCCGGATGTCCAAGGCCACAGGCTTGTCCTTGGGCGGCACGCTGGCATCGATATCCCAAAAAGCCGAGCACACCCGCTCGGCGCGGTCGCGCATCAGCCAGTCCACGTGGTACTTGCCTTCGCCCACGTCGAAGGTGCCTTGCAAATAGGCGTCGCCGTGAGCGTCCTCTTCGATCTCAGGCACGGTCACGTGCTGCGACATGTAAACCGGCTCGTCCTTATGCGCCGCCGGCGTGACCCTATAGATCATGGTGAGGAGATTCTGCGATCCGGCCAGTTCTTTCAATGGCACATTGACTTCGTAACCGGAATGGAATTTCAGGTCGAAGCCCAGAGTGGGTTTGACGGGCGTGGCGGTACACGGAAGATCCTTGCGGGGCTCCTGCGATTCCAAAACGGCGGCGTCGGTGTTGAAGAGGTGCGCCTGGCCCGCCGGTCCGGAGCCGGGCAGAATGGTCTGGCCGCGCCCGGCGGCTGCCAGCAGCACAATCGGAAGAGCCTTCAACGAGGGCGACACCAGTTTATCCCCAAAGGCGCTCACCGAGCGCCGATGTCAGTATTATGGCGCAAATTTCGGCGCGGCGCACAATTACGTTTGTGCTGCAAAGCTCCCAAGCGCCGTGGGATTCTCCACCGTGGACGTGTCCCCCAAAGGCTCCCGCAGATAAGCCTGCCGGATCAGTCGCCGCACGACCTTGCCACTTTGTGTCTTAGGCAACTCCGGAACCGCATGGATGGCGCGCGGGCGAAACGCCGGCCCCATGGATCGCGCCACGTGCGCCGCCAACTCATCGTTAAAGTTGGTTAGCGCAGCGCCGGGCTTCAGCACCACGAACGCCACCACACTCTCACCGGTCAACTCGTCCGGCACGCCGATGACGGCCGCTTCGGAAACCGCGGGATGTGCGATCAAGCACGCTTCGACTTCCGCCGGACCCACTTTGCGTCCCGCCACGTTGAAGCTCTCGTCGGCGCGCCCGTGCAAGAACCAGCAGCCATCCGCATCCACGCTGGCCCAATCGCCGTGGTACCAGACACCGGGCCAACGCGACCAGTAGGCCTCCAGATAGCGTTGCGGATCGTTCCAGACTCCGCGGGTCATGGAAGGCGCAGGCTTGGTGCAAACCAGGTAGCCCATCTGGCCGCGCACGGAGCGGCCTTGCGCATCGAAAACGTCGGTGGCCATGCCGGGCGACGGCCCACCCAGGCTGCAGGCTTTCAGCGGCTGAATCGGCAGCGGGCACAGGAATCCGCCGATGATCTCGGTGCCGCCGGAAATATTCATGATGGGGCATCGCCCGCGGCCCACGCGTTCGAAAAACCACCGGTATGAATTTTCATCCCATGGCTCGCCCGTGGACCCCAGCAGCCGCAGCGAACTGAGATCGAACGCATCGGGGCCTGCGCCAGACTTGCGCATCAGCAGCCGGATGGCGGTGGGCGAAACACCGAACGTGGTCACGCGATGCCGCTCGATCATCTGCCAGAAGCGCTCGGCGGTGGGGTGGTCGGGCGCTCCATCGTACAGCACGATGGTTCCGCCCAGGTGATGGTTTCCGATAATTTCCCACGGCCCCATCATCCAGCCGATATCGGAAACCCACCAGAAGCGGTCGTCCGGCTGGTGGTCGAAGGTCAGGTAGATTTCCTTCACGGTCTGCACCAGCGCGCCGGCGTGCGTATGCAAAGCCCCCTTGGGGCGGCCGGTGGTTCCGGAAGTGTAAAGCAGCAGGCAAGGGGCTTCGGAATCGAGCCACAGCGGCGCGCATTGCTCCGGCTGGCCCGCCACGAAATCGTGCCACCAGACATCGCGCCCGGGTGTCCAGGGAATATCGCCGCCTTTGTAGCGCCAGACGACGACGCGCTCGATGGCGGAAGCTTCGGCCAGCGCCTCATCGGCTTTCTGCTTCAGCGCGATCGGCCGCCCGCGGCGCTCCAGGAAATCGGCGGTGAACAGCACCCTGGCGCCCGAATCCTGCAGGCGGACGGCCACGGCCCCGTAGCCGAAGCCGGAAAAGATGGGCACCGCGATGAGGCCTAGCTTGAAACAGGCGTGCAAGATCATGACGACTTCGGGGACCATCGGCATATACAGCGCCACGCGGTCTCCCGGAGCCAGACCGGTGCTGCGCAGGGCGTTGGCCAGGCGGTCTGTTTCGCGGCGCAGTTCGGCGAATGTGAGGGTGCGGATGCTGCCGTCTTCGCCTTCCCAGATGACCGCGAGCCGGTCGCGCGCGGCCCCGCCGGCGTGGCGGTCCAGGCAGTTCCACGCGATGTTCAGCTTGCCGCCGGTAAACCAGCGCGCCCACTCCACGCCGCGCGAAGCGTCCAGCACTTGCTTATAAGGCTCGAACCACTCGACGCCGAGCTCCCGCACGATCTCGTTCCAAAAGTCTTCCAGGCGCTCCTGGGAATAGCGGATGAAGTCGGGGTACGCAGCGATGCCGAGCCGGGCCATGAAGCGGTAGACGTTGGTGCGCTCAATGAACTCGCGCGAGGGTTCCCAGATGAAGGGGGCGGTTTCCATCACCCTGTTATTCTACTGTGGGGCGGCGCCATGCGCCGCCTGGGCGAGCCACGCTCGCCCGGAGCTGGTTCTAGAGAACCCGCGCAGGACTGGAGTCCTGCCCCACGGCTCACAGAATCCAGAGCCATGCGCCGCCCGCCACAAGCGCGAAGCGCGCGATAATACGGGCTATGCTGAAATTTGCCGCATCCCTGTTGCTGCTAAACATGTTCGCCACGGCCGCCGTCAAAATCGAGAAGACCAGCTACAAGGGCTGGCCGAACTGCTACCGCATCGCGAACGGAGAGGTAGAACTGATCGTCACCGGCGATATCGGCCCGCGCATCATGCGCTACGCGTTCGTGGGTGGACAAAACGTGTTCAAGGAGTTCGCCGAGGGCCTTGGTAAATCCGGCGAAGCGGCCTGGGTCGCGCGCGGCGGTCATCGCATCTGGGCCGCTCCGGAAGACGCGGTCCGCACCTACGCGCCGGACAACGGGCCAGTACGCATCGAGATCAAGGGGGACGTGCTGGAGGCCACCGAGCCGGCTGAACCGCTCACCGGCCTCGAAAAACAGATTGTGGTGAAATTGCCGGCGCAGGGGACGGGCGTGGAGGTGCTGCACCGGATCAAGAACGCGGGTAAACAATCGCTGGACCTGGCGCCCTGGGCGCTTACCATGATGGCCCCGGGCGGCGTCGGCATCCACGGTTTTCCGCCGCGCGGCAAGCATCCCGAGGTGCTTTATCCCACCAATCCGCTGGTGATGTGGGCGTTTAGCAATCTCTCCGACCACCGCTGGCGCTACACGCGCAAATATTTGATGCTGCACCAGGACCCTTCCAATGCCGAGCCGACCAAGCTGGGCAGCTTCAATAAGAACACCTGGGCCGCCTACTCGCTGGGCGGCGAACTGTTCATCAAGCGTTACGACGCCGAGGATTCGCCGAAGAATTACCCCGATTTCGGCTGCTCGTTCGAAACGTTTACCGACGCCGATTTCCTGGAGTTGGAGACGCTCGGCCCGCTGCAGCATTTGAAGCCGGGCGCATCGCTGCAGCATGTCGAGCATTGGACGCTGCACAAGAATGTGAAGCTGCGCAACTTTACCGACGAGGAGTTGGACCGGGTGGTGCTGCCGCTGGTGGGGGCGCGGTAAACGCGGCGCGCTCCGCGCAACGCGGCTTCAAGTCGCATCGCATCGGAACCCGTACCGGAACGCATTCTGCGCAATGCCGCGCAGCTCAGCTTCCGAGAACCCGAACCGCCGCGCCGCCAGAGCATATTCCACAGATAGCGTAGTGCCAAAGATGGCGGGATCGTCTGTGTTCAACGTGATCGGCACGCCGGCATCGTACAGCCGCCGCACCGGATGCGCCGCCAGCGATTCCACCGCGCCTGTCGCTACGTTGCTGGTGATGCACACCTCCAACGGAATTCCGCGGTCGCGCAAATGCCGCAGCAATGCCGGATCTTCCACTGCCCGGATGCCATGGCCGATGCGCTCCGCACCGATTTCCAGCGCGGCCCACACGGACTCGGGCCCCATCGTCTCGCCCGCATGCGCCGTCAATCGCAGCCCGGCGCTTTTCGCGAATCGAAACACTTCGCCGAACCATACGGCCGGTCCGCGCTCTTCGTCGCCTCCGATTCCGAACGCCACCACGCCCTCGTTCACCCGCGCGGCCGCCAGTTCCGCCACTTGCATAGCATGCGCGACGCCGAAGTGCCGGACCGCGTCCAGAATCCAATGCACCTCGACGGGGAACTCTGCCGCCGCTTGCCGCACCGCCGAGTAGACCGGCGCGAAGTCCTGGCCCTGCCACAGCACCACACCGGCTGAGATCGTGATTTCGGCATATTGCACTTTTTCGGCAACCAGGCGGGCCAACAAGGCGCGCGTGATGTGCGCGTAATCCCGCGGGGTGCGCAGCCGCTCCGCCACTGATTTGTACGCCTGAATGAATCCCTGAAAACCGTGAAAGCGATACATGGCGCGCACTGCATCCGTGGTGAGGGCGGGGTCCAGTTCCCGCATGGTCTCCGGCTCTACGGACCCTTCCAGGTGCAGATGCAGCTCGGCTTTAGGCCAGGCGCGATAGCCGCTCACAGGTTCCATTAAGAATAGGTTTGCATGATTTCAACCCGCGGCGGGCGTTCGCCAAGCTACCATGGATAAGAATGTCCGAGTCGCTCGCCGCCGGAGCCGTTCTAGCTCACTACCGCATCGTGTCCCGCCTCGGCGAAGGCGGTATGGGCCAAGTCTACCTGGCCCAGGATATGAACCTGGAACGTCCCGTCGCCCTGAAAATCCTCCCACCGGAAGTGGCGCGCGACGCCGACCGCATGCGCCGCTTTGTGCAGGAGGCCAAGACCGCGTCGGCGCTCAGCCATCCCAACGTGGCGCGCGTGTTCGAGATCGGCGAAGCGGACGGCGTCAGCTTTTTGGCGATGGAATACATCGAAGGCGAGACCCTGGATGCCCACATCGCGGGCGCGCCCCTGCCGCTGGCCGAAGCCATCGGGATCGCCATTCAAGTGGCCGACGCGCTCGACGCGGCGCATGCCAAGGGTATCGTGCACCGCGATATCAAGCCGGCCAACATCATGATCGCGCCGCGCGGGCACGTGTCGGTGCTGGATTTTGGATTGGCCAAGATGAAAGCGCCCGGCGGAGTTTCGGGCGCCAGCCGCGCGGCCACGCAGTTCCTCACCGATCCGGGCATGGTGATGGGCACCGTGCACTACATGAGTCCCGAGCAGGCGCTGGGGCGCGAGGCAGACGGCCGTTCGGACCTCTTCAGCCTGGGTGTGGTGCTCTACGAGATGGCCACCGGGCGACTACCGTATGCGGGCGCCAATGCCACCGAACTTTTGATGCAGATTCTACACGCCCAGCCGGAGGCCATGGCGCGTTTCAATTACGAGACGCCGCCGGAGCTCGAACGCATCGTGCGCAAGTGCCTGGAGAAGGACCGCGACCGGCGTTATCAAAACGCGTGCGACCTGCTGGTGGATCTGAAAAACCTGCAGCGCACCTATGAGCCCGCTGGTTCCGCCGAGAAGACTACTTCCATGCGGGCGCGCACGGCGCTGATCGGCGCCGTGATTGTCGACGACGAAGAGTTGGCGCGCGGCCTGGTGCGCGAAATGCTGAAGGCGCATGCCGACGTCCGCGTGCTCGCCGAATGCGGCAACGGATTCGAAGCCGTGAAAACTGTTTCAGAGCTGAAGCCGGATTTGCTGTTCCTGGATATCCAGATGCCGAAACTGGACGGATTCGAGGTGCTGGAACTGGTGGGGCGGGATATCGCCGTCATCTTCACCACCGCGTATGACACCTATGCCATGCGTGCATTCGACGCGCACGCGGTGGATTATCTGTTGAAGCCGTTCAGCGCCGAACGGTTTGGAAAGGCGCTTGATCGGGCCAAGCAGCGGCTGGGTGAGAAGACGCCCGACCCGGTGGAATTGGCCGCCGCGGCGCGTCCGCCGGAACAATATTTGCAGCGCGTGGTGGTGAAGGACGGTCCGGCGGTACATGTGATTCCGGTCGAGAAACTGGACTACGTGGAAGCGCAGGACGATTACGTGGCGCTCAAGAGCGACAAGAAGACCTATCTGAAGCAGCAGACCATTTCCAGCCTGGAGACCATGCTCGATCCCGCGGTGTTCATCCGTATTCACCGTTCGCACATTGTGAATCTGGAGCGGGTGGCCAAGATCGAGGCATACACCAAGGACAGCAAAATCGCGGTGCTGCGCGATGGCACGCAACTGCCGGTCAGCCGCGCGGGCTATGCGCGGTTGAAGACGCTGCTGGGCGAAAGCTAAAGTAATCTTGGAGGGCGGCCAATCTTGGCCGCAGCGGGTTTTCAGCCGGCCAAGGCGAGCTACGCTCGCCGCTGGAGATTGGCCTTTCTGGTGGGGCAGGCTCGCAGCCTGCGGCGGCCTCGTAGGCCGCCTGCCTCGAAGCTCTGGCTGGCTTTTTTGCAGGGCTTGGTGGCATAGGCGTTCGCCTGTGGAGGCGAGCTACGCTCGCCCGTGTCGGCAGGAGTGCCGACACGGCACGCACGAGTGCGTGCGCCACGAGGACTACCCAACTGAAATGGCCAATCTCCAGAGGCGATCGTGGACCGAGACCGTGCCGCCCGGCTTTGGGTGCGCCGGCGATGGCACGGCATTCGTTTTTTGAAGCACTGACCGGCGCTCAATTTTCGCGCTCAATTTTCGCCTTGACAGCCGCCATAGGCATAGGTATACTATCCCTATGCAGACTATACCTAAAACTGAGATGCCTTCGGGCGCCCTGGTGCTACTGATCCTGCGCGTGCTGCGATCCGGCGCTCTGCACGGGTACGCCATCGCCCAACGCATTCACGTGCTCTCTTCCGAAGTGCTGCACGTGGAGGAAGGCTCGCTCTACCCGGCGCTGCAGAAGATTCTGCTGAAGGGCTGGGTGACCGCGGACTGGGGTATCTCCGAAACGAATCGAAAAGTGCGTTTCTATCGCCTGACGCCGGCCGGCCGCAAACAACTGGAAGCCGAGCGATCCGAATACGACCGCGTGAACGAAGCCATCCAGTCGGTCCTGCGCACGGCCTGAGGAAAATCCCATGAACGAGCTATTTCGCCGTCTCCGCTATCTGCTGCACCGCCGCCGTTTCGACGGCGAACTGGCCGACGATCTGGCGTTTCATCGCGAAATGGCGGCGCGAGAGAGCGGCATGCCTTTGGGCAACGCGCTGCAACTCCGCGAACAAGCCCGCGACGCCTGGGGCTGGACCTGGATCGACCGGTTCGCGCAGGACCTGCGCTACGCGGCGCGCATGCTGCGCAAATCGCCCGGCTTCACGCTGGTGGCGGTCCTGATGCTGGCCATCGGCATCGGCGTCAATGTCGCGGCCTTCGGCTTCTTCGATCTGGTGTTTTTGCGGCCGTTGAATGTCCGCGACCCTGCCACACTGTTGCGATTCCATCGGCGTGCCCCGCGGAATTACGCGTTCGCGCTGCCCTATCCGGAGATGGCATTCTTCCGCGAACATTCCCGAACGCTTTCGGCCGTGCTGGCACTGAACACCGGCAAGCTGGCGGTCGAAGGCGAAGAAAAACAGATTGACGCCAACTTCGTCACTGCGAATTTCTTCAGCGAACTGGGCGCCACGCCACGGCTCGGCAGGCTGCTCGACCCGGCGCGCGACGCGGCCCCGGACGCGGCCCCGGTAGTGGTCCTGGATCAAGGCTTCTGGCAACGGCATTTCGGCGCCGATCCGCTGGTGGCAGGCCGAACCATCCGCTTGAATGGCAAGCCGGCTACCGTAATCGGCGTAGCCGGCGGCGAATTCAGCGGACTCAGTTTAAACCAGCCGGCTTTGTGGGCGCCCTTGACTCAACAGCCATACTTCGCCACGGGCAGCCGCCTGCTGGCGGATTTCGCGGACAATAGCGTGCGCATGTGGGGCCGGTTGCAGCCCGGACTCGCGCCACAAGCCGCCGAGGAAGAGCTCCGGTCGCTGGCGGCGGAGTTGCGCAAACAGCATCCGGCCGAGGTCTGGGAAAAAGAAAGTCTCCCCAGCGATCCCGCCGGCTACGCCAAGAGCGCGATGATCGGCAATCGGAGCGGGACGGGGTCGGAAAGCCAGAACGAGTTGTATCCGGTGTTCGCCATGGTGGCCAGCCTCGGCCTCTTAATTCTGGCCGTGGCGTGCGGCAATCTGGGCAGCCTGCTGCTGGCGCGGGGCGTGGCGCGGGAGCGGGAAATCGCCATCCGCATCGCGGTCGGGGCAGGGAAGAGCCGCTTGATTCGCCAGTTGTTTACGGAGAGTCTCTTGCTGGCGCTCTTAGGATCGCTGGCGGGGTTGGCGGTCGGCTGGGCGGTTCTACGCAGCCTGATGGTATTGAGCGATGTTCCCGCGTGGCTGAATACCGCTCCGGATTGGCGGGTCGCGCTATTCGCGCTTGGCGCTGGATGCGCCTCCGCGATCCTGTTCGGGCTGACACCGGCGATGCAGGCCGCCCGGCAGCGCCATCGCGCCACCGCCGTGCGGCAAGTGCTGGTGGGGGCGCAAGTGGCTGCGAGCTGTGTGTTGCTGATCGTGGCCGGACTCCTGGGCCGGGCGCTGAATCATGCCCTGTCGAGTAATCCGGGTTTCGCATACCAACAGGTTATTGCGATCGATCCGGGACTCGCGCAGCACGGCTACTCGCCGGCCAGAGCGAAGGTGTATATGGATACGCTGCAGGAGCGCCTGCGCGCACTCCCTGGAGTCGAGTCCGTAGCAATGGCGCTGAGCGCTCCTTTGGGCCGACGGTCGGAGATTGCCGGTGTCGATGTGGATGGACGCGTCTTCCGGGTGCAGATCAACCGCGTCGATCCGCCGTTCTTTCAAACCATGAAGGTGCCATTGCTGCGGGGGCGCAATCTGGTGCGCGGCGAGACGCATGCGACCGTGGTCAGTGAGTCGTTCGCGCGCGCCGCCTGGCCGGGAGAGGACCCCTTGGGGAAGAAGTCTCTCGTCGGCGAGGACGATACGGTTGTGGGAGTGGCGGGCAGCGCGCGTCTGGTGAAGCTCGAGGATTCAGATTCGGTAGAGGTCTACCTGCCTATCACGACGGCCGATCTGCCTTCGTCATCCGTTCTGGTGAGGGCCGCTGGCGCGCCCGAGGACCTGGTTCGGCCTGTAGCCTCCACTGCGAAAGCAGTAGACCCGAACACCTTTCCGGAAGTGCAATTGATGAAGTCCGGTTTCCGCCAGAAGCTGCGCAGCGCCGAATCGAGCGCGCTGGCGGTGAGTGCGTTAGGCTTTGTCGCCGACCTTCTGGCGTGCCTCGGCATCGTGGGAGTGGTGGCCTATGCGGTCTCGCAGCGTACCAGGGAGATCGGCATCCGCATGGCCTTGGGCGCGCGGCCCGCACATATCCTGGCGGTGGTGTTGCGGCAATTCTCGGGCCCCGTGGCCGCCGGCCTGCTGGCGGGTGTGGGCGGAGCGGCGGCGCTATCGGGACTGCTGCGGCGGCAGCTTTACGGCGTCAGCAATTTAGATCCGGCGGCTTATGCGGGCGCCATCGGGGTCTTTGCGCTCACCGTCGTGGGGGCCGCACTATGGCCCGCGCGGCGTGCGCTGCGCGTGGATCCGATGCGCGCTCTGCGTCACGAGTAGGTTATGAACGAATTCTTTCGCCGTATCGGGTATCTTTGGAACCGCCGCCGCTTCGACCGGGAATTGGCCGGCGACATGGAGTTTCATCGCGAGATGGCGGCGCGCGCGGGCGAGCGCGGGCATTTCGGCAACACACTGCGGCTGCGCGAACAGGCGCGCGATGCATGGGGCTGGACCTGGATCGACCGCCTGTCGCAGGATCTAAGCTACGCGGCGCGCATGTTGCGCAAATCGCCCGGCTTCACGGCTGCGGCGATTTTGATGCTGGCGCTGGGCATCGGCGTGAACGTGGCCGCATTTGGTTTCTTCGATTTGATGTTCCTGCGCCCTCTGCCCGTGCGCGATCCAGCCACGCTGCTGCGCTTCGATCGCAGCGCGACAAACGATTATTCGGATAATTTTGCTTATCCGGAAGTGGCCTTCTATCGCGAGCACTCGAAGCAACTCTCCGCGGTGATGGCTGTCAGCTTTAGTAAAGTGACGATCGATGGCGGAGAGCAGGATCTGAATGCGCACTTCGTGACTGCCAATTTCTTCGGTGAACTGGGCGCGAGGGCCAGGCTCGGCAGGATGCTCGACCCTTCCCGGGACGAGGGCAAGGGCGCCGAGCCGGTCGTGGTCCTAGGTCGGGGATTCTGGGAACGACACTTTGGCGCCGATCCGTCGATCGTCGGAAAAGCGATCCGCGTCAATGGCCGGCCGGCGACTGTCATCGGCATTGCCTCCGGCGAGTTCAGCGGCCTGGGCTCAGGTCAACCCGACTTATGGGCGCCGATCGCTCAGGAACCGTACTTCGTGAGGGGCAGCCGCATCGCGGATTTCTCGGAGACCGGCATCAACGTACTCATGTGGGGCCGTTTGCAGCCGGGTGTCACTCCCACGGTAGCCGAAGCGGAGCTGAAGTCGCTGGCGGCGGAATTGCACAAGCAGCATCCCAAAGATATCTGGGAAAAGGAGAGCCTTCCCAGCACGCCGGGTGGCTACGCCAATCGCGTGCGGCACGAGATGGTGCCAATTCTGGCGCTGGCGGGCGCGCTGGGGCTTTTGATTCTTGCCGCGGCGTGCGGAAACTTGGGCAGCTTGCTGCTGGCGCGCGGAGTCGCGCGGGAAAGAGAAATCGCGATTCGCGTCGCGGTGGGCGCCGGGCGTGCGCGGCTGATTCGCCAATTGTTTACCGAAAGCCTGCTGCTGGCTCTGCTGGGTTCGTTTGCAGGATTGGTCTTGGGCTACTTTGTGCTGCGCTTCCTGATGGTGTGGGCCGACGTTCCGGCGTGGATCGATCCGACGCCGGATCGGCGGGTCGTCGCCTTCGCCGCCGGCCTGGGACTCGCGGCCGCGATCCTGTTTGGCCTGGCGCCGGCTTGGCAGTCCTCGCGCCAGCGCCCGCGCGCAACCATCATGCGCCAGTTCCTCATCGGCGCGCAGGTCGCGGCCAGTTGCGTGCTGTTGATCGTTGCCGGGCTGCTGGTGCGGGCCATGGATCATGCGATCGACACCGATCCCGGCTTCGATTACCGGCAAGTGATTTCGATCGATCCGGCGCTACACGGCTACACACCAGCCGCCGCGCGGGCATATTTTACCGCCCTCGATGCGCGTCTCCGCGGCGTTCCCGGCATCGAATCGGTGGCGCTGGTGTCGAATCCGCCTTTGGGGAACCGATGGACCGTGTTCAAGACTGAAATCGCCGGGCGCGCGGCGAACGTGCACATCAATCACATCGATCCGGCGTTTCTGGGGACGATGAAGATTCCGTTGCTGCGCGGCCGCAATCTGGCGCCAGGCGACACGCGCGCGATCGTCGTGAGCGAATCGTTGGCGCGGCTCCGATGGCCGGCGGAGGACCCGATTGGCAAGCCGTTCCGGCTGGGAGACGACGATCTTACGGTGGCGGGAGTCTCCGGCAGCGCACGGCTGGTCTCGCCGGAAGATTCCGATGCGGTCGAAGTGTATCGGCTCGCGCATGCGGATCTATTGCCGTCGATGGTGGCGATGGTGCGGACCTCCGTTCCCGCCGACGGGATGGTCCGCCCGGTGGCATCCATCGCCAAGTGCATCGACCCGCGGCTGGTTCCCGAAGTTCAATTGATGAAGACGGCGTTCCGCGGGAAGATGCAGACGGCGGAAGCGAGCGCCCTGGCGGTGAGTCTGCTGGGGCTGACGGCGCTGTTGCTGGCGTGCGCCGGGATCGTGGGGCTGGTGGGCTACGCAGTAACGCAACGTGCCAAGGAGATCGGCATTCGCATGGCGCTGGGCGCGCGGCCCGCGCATGTCCTGTCGGTGGTGTTGCGCCAATTCTCGGTTCCGCTCGTGGTGGGGCTGGTGGCGGGAGTGGGGGGAGCGGCGGCCTTGTCCAAGGTCTTGCGGGGTCTGCTCTACGGCATCGGCAATCTCGATCCGGTTGCCTATGTGGGCGCGATGGCGGTCTTCGCGGTCACCGTCGCGGCGGCTGCGGTGTTGCCGGCCCGGCGGGCATTGCGTGTGGATCCGATGCGCGCGCTGCGCTACGAGTAGTCTCTTCCGCGCATTGTGCTGGTTGACGTACTATGCTGTACATAGTATGCTGAACGGTGATGATCTCCTCGTTCCGATGTCCCGAAACCAAGGCGATCCACCGAGGAGATGGCAGCCGGAAGTTTCGCGCGATCGCGGAGCAGGCACGCAAGCGGTTGCGCTGGCTGGAGGCGGCCACTAGCTTGACCGATTTACGCGCCATCCGGGGGAACCGGCTGGAAGCGCTGAAAGGCGGCCGGGCCGGCCAGCACAGCATCCGAATCAACGACCGCTGGCGGATCTGCTTCTCGTGGCGCGAAGGGAACGCGCATGATGTCGAGATCGTCGATTATCACTGAGGCAGGGAAAGAACTATGGGGTATGCAAAGAAGCTGCCGCCGATCCACCCGGGCGAGTTGCTGCGCGACGAGCTCATCGAGATTGGGGTGAGCCTGAACGAACTTGGGCGCGCGCTGCGGGTTCCGATGAACCGGATTAGCGCCGTTGTCAACGGCAAGAGAGCGATCACCGTGGACACCGCGATGCGTCTGGCCCGGTATTTCGGCACGTCCCCGCGGTACTGGCTGAATCTCCAGAATCTTTACGATCTGGAGGTTGCTGGACGGGAGACTGGGTTGCGGATAGAGAGGGAAGTCTTGCCGCGGACGGCCGCCTGCGCCCGCCTGGGCCCGCCTGCGCCCGCCTGAGCCCGCCTGAGTCAAGGTTGGCTCACCCCGTCTCATACGGCAACACAATCTCCACCCGATACCGCCGCTCCCCGCTCTCCGCCGCCATATCCGCACGATCGCCATAGCGCGCCAGCAATCGCCGCTTCACGATCTGCAATCCCAAGCCATTCCGGCGCGCCACCGCGCCCTCCGGGTCGAACGGATTCTCCACGCTGATATGCAGCGCGTTCTCCACACGCCAGGCTTCCAGGCGGATGGTCCCGCCTTCCACCATGCTGGCGATGCCGTGCTTCACCGCGTTTTCCACCAGCGGCTGCAGCAGCAGCGGCGGCACCAGGCCCGCTTCGCATTCCGGCGCGATTTGCTGCTCCACGCGCAAGCGGCCGCCAAAGCGCACCTGCTCCACTCCCAGGTAATTGTGCGCCAGCGACAACTCTTCCTTCAGGGGAACGGTTTCGCGCTCGCCCACGCTCAGGCTGCTGCGCAGAAAGTCGGACAGCCGCACGCACATCTCGCGCGCCCGGACCGCGTCGATGCCCGCCAATGCGCTGATCGAATTCAGGCTGTTGAACAGGAAGTGTGGATTGATCTGCGCCTTGAGCGCCTTGAGCTCCGCGTCGCGCGCCGCCACCAGCGCCTGCATCTCGCGATTCAGCGCTTCCTTGGATTCCTCCACCGACGCCAGCGCGTAGTGCATTCCGGCCGAGAGCAGATAGATCAGCACACCCATGCCAAACACCAGGGGTGCGTGTGGCCGGAAGCGCTGGTCTACCGAGTGGAAGGCGGCAAAGCGCGAAAGCAAAACCGCCATGCCGCGGGCGATGGCTAGCAGCAGAATGCTGCCGCCGACCGCCGCGCCGAAGTTGGTCGCCAGAATGCGCGGCATCGCGCTCGACCGCAGCGGCGTCATGCGCACCACATACCACGGCGACAGGCAGACAAAAGCGTACACCGCGCAGGCCGGTATCACGATCGCCGCGCTAGCTTCCCAGCCCAGGCTGCCGGAAGCTTCCAGAACGTAGACCAGCAGCGCCGCCAGCGGCACCCAACCCACCAGATAGACGACCAGCGCGGCGCCGGATACCAGAAGAGGATGCATCCGGGCGCCTCAGTTCTTGACGCCCAGTCCCCCAAAGATCGTGGATCCCCGTATGATGAGCCGCTTGGGATTGGGCACCAAGCGCGGATCGGGTTGGTGGGTCTTGTCTTCGTGGCCTCCGAAAATGCCGGCCACGTGCACTTCCACCAGCCAGGTCTCGGGGGCGCGAACCTCGAAACCGCCGAAGATGGCGTTGACACTGACGGTGGCTTCATCCCCCGCCATGGTGGCATTCCGCAGGTCCAGCCCGCCGCCGCCGAAGATCGCCACCAGGTCGGCGCCTTTGAATTCGCCACTCACCTTTCGATTGCTGCCGCCGAATATGGAGAACATGTTGCAATTGCCAGGCGTCGCCGGTGTGCCCCAACCCAGCCGGAAGCCGGTGGTACCGGCGACGTCTTTGCCTTCCAGCGCTCCCCACAGCATCATGAAGCCGAACGCGATGATCGCCAACGGCCACAAGTCCCAGAGATTGCGATTGTTCAGGAAGGGCAGGTGGATCTTATCCGCCAGGAATACCAGCCCGACCAGCAGGATGACGGCGCCGCCCGTGCGCCCGGAGGTTTCCCTGGAATCGACCACCTTAGCCAGGCCGATGGCAATCAGGATTACCGGCCAGTACCCCCACACATTGCCTACCGGCACGCCAAAATTGTCGAGCAGAAAGAGCACGCCGACGGCGACGACGGCTAGTCCGAAGATCAAACTGGCACTCACAGTGCCGCTGTCCGGCTCGGATACCGGCGGCTGCCAGGTTCTGTGCTTTCGGTCTTCCATATCTGCTCTCCCTGATTGCAGATTAGCCTGTGAGCGCGTCTAAGTCGTGTGTTTTTCGGCAAAAACCCGCGCTTAACCGGTGAGTGGCGAACTGCCGGGGTGACGGGCGGAGGAGTCTGCCACCCCCTTTACCAATGGGTACGCGTAACCGCCCGTCTTCTGCCGATAAGTTGTGCATGATCTCGATCAAGAAGCTGATCGAGCGCGCTGAGACCCAACGCTTTCATGCCACCCTGGATTCTTATCGCTCGGTGCTGAACGCCATAGGGGAGAGCGGGGTGCAGGCCTGTCCGCCGCTGGGATCCACGCTGCGCCAGAACCTGCTCCGGCTCCAGGCGGCTCTTTCCGCGGATTCGACTCCGGACCTGCTCCACCAGACCAGCCAAAAAGTGGAGGCCGAGATCACCCAGTGGGGCTGCGGCGCGGCCGACTATTCCAGGCAAAGGGCCGGCGAAGTCAAAGAACTCATGATGATCCTGGCGCACACCGCGGAACTGACCGGAGAGCGCGATCAGCGCTATAGCCGCCAGTTCCAGGAATTCACGGACCGTTTGCAAACCATGGCGGACCTGAACGACCTGGCGTCGATTCGGGATTCGCTGGTGAAGGGCGCTACCGACCTGAGGGCCTGCGCGAAAGCGATGGCCGAAGAGAGCCAGAAATCGGTGGATCGCCTGCACGCCGACGTGATGGTGTACCAGATGCGCCTCGACGACGCCGAGCGGCTGGCGGGGCAGGACCCGTTGACCGGATTGGCAAACCGCAGGCGCGTTGAGTCGGCGATTGAGTACCGCTTGGCGCGGAAGACAGCCTTCTCGATCGTCCTCCTGGACTTGAACGGGTTCAAGCAGGTGAACGATACCTGCGGGCACCTGGCGGGCGACGAACTCCTCAGGCAATTCAGTGCCGAACTGAAGTCCAGCTTCCGCCCCACCGACGTGGTCGGCCGATTCGGTGGCGACGAATTTATCGTGATTTTGGATGGCGGTCTCCAGGATGTAAAAGCACACATCGAGCGCATCTCCCGCTGGGTACTCGGGGACTACAACATAGACGTGGACGGTGTCAGCCGGAAGGTGCCCGTGAGCGCCGCGATCGGGATGGCGGAATGGCAGGCCGGCGACTCGCCGCGGACGCTGTTGGACAGAGCCGACGCGGCCATGTACCGGAACAAGCGGGAGTAGCTTTCAGCGGTTAGCTGACTGCTGAAAGCTGAAAGCTCCTTCACCGGAACCGGTAGCTGTACGACGCCGTCACGTACGACGGCAGATACACACCCACCACCCGCTCAAAGGGCTCCGCCTCTCCCGGCAGCGCCAGGACTTCCGTGGTTTGGCCGGTATAGCCGCTGGCGATCATGAAGTTGATGCCCGCCGACATCCTGCCGTTGTGGAAATGGCGGAGCAGCGCCCCCCGAAATTCCCGCACCGGCACGCTGACGAAACCGTCCCCCAGCGGCTTGCGTCCGACCTCCTCGTACTCGGCGCGCGCCTGCAGGTGAAAGGGCAGGCGATCCAGCGTGCCCAGCACGTCGAGAATGGTTCGGGGCGCTTCTGGAAGGGGCGTCCCGTCGGAAAGGTCGCGCGCGTCGGCCTTGGAGACCGATGCCTGCACGAAAGCCGCGCGGAAATGGCGCCGGGCGGAGGCCGTCAGGTATCGGTTGCGGCTGGGTCCTTCGTAATACTGGAGGCCGGTATCGGGATCGAGCTTGGCCAGCGATTGCTCCTGCGTGACGCGTCCCAGCGTCAGGCGGAAATCGGTGCCCCACACGGTTTTGCCGCTCACCAGTTGCCACGAGTGTGCGCGGCTCACGGGCGACCCCGGTGTGCTGCCGGTGCCGATGCGGGGGTCGTTGGTGAAGAACGTTTGGCCGAAGCTCATGGCCAGGCTGGGCAGGAACGTCTTCTCCGGCGGCAGCAGGCTGAGCGTAGCCTTGGGCGAGTTCACGCCCACCCACTTGTTGAAGGAGTTCGCCGGGTTCAGCAGATCGGTGTTGTCCATGCCGATCTGGTCGCGCCTCCATCCGGCGTAATAATGGAGCCACGCAAGGGGACTCCCGTCGAGCGCCACGAAGGGTGCTATATCGCCGATGGTCACGTTGTTCGCCGTGACTTTGTCGAATGGGCCATACACGGCGGGGTCGGTCGATAGATAGTGGTCCAGATCGTCGCGGCGGGGCGCGTCACGGTCGTAATCCGCGCCGGCCATGACGGTCAGGGACTCGCTCACCTTGCGAACGTAGTTGGCCTCGCCGCCGGCGACTGTGCGAAATTCACTTTGGCGGATCAGGCCATCGCCGAAGTCCGAATCGAGCGCCAGGTTGTAAGTGCGGAAAAAGCTCGAAAGGTGTAAATCGCTGCCCGGCCCCAAGCGCCACACGTCGTTCAGGGCGATCTCGGCGGTGTGAGTTTGATCTTTCTGCCGGGGATCGATGGTGTCGTGGAGATTCGGCACGTCGATGGGCACCAGGCCCGGAACCATCGAATGACCGTAATAGCCGGCGCCAAACAGTGTCAGGCGATGCGCGCCCATGTCGAAAACCCGGTAGCCATCCAGCTTGTATTGCTGGCGGTGCTCCAACCGGTCCAGAAAGCCATTGCCGTAAGCGGCCTCGAAAGCGATCCAGGCGCGTGTGTCCGGGTTGACCGGACTCCAGCCTGCGGTCAAATCGATGTCGCGGTAGTCGCCGGTCAGCGTGACGAACGGATCCAGATGGTCGTGGAAGCCATAAATGGCGGCCAGGTCCACCGCGTGGTTGCCTTCGCGGACGTTGAAGGCGCCGCCATCGGTCTGCACCATTTCGATGATGCCGGGCACGATCGCGTTGGGATCGGAGTAGCCGTTGCCGTGCGCGTTGGCGGACAAATTGTTCGGGATCAGGTAATCTCCGATCTGGAAGTATTGCGCGATGGGCTCGCCATGGTCGCCGGCCACGCCCGGGGCGAAGTACTGCGGGGCTTTGATGCCTCCCGAAGCGGTCTCGATGGGAAGACCCGGAATGGAAACGGGCGCGCCGGGCCGTCCGGGGTTGGCGTCCAGCGTCTCTTCCCGAATAACGATGCGCTGCGCCGGATCGGGAAACAATACGCCGGCGTCCTGTACGTCGGCCGTGACGTTGACTACCTGGGATTGGGCCGCCAGTTCGAGGCGCAGGTCAAGCTGGAAGTCGCCTTCGACGCGCACCGTCTGCACCAGATCCGCGAAGCCGGCGTGCTGGAGTTCGAGTGTGTAGCTGCCGGGGGCGAGGTCTCCGACCCAAAACCGGCCTTCGTCGCCGGTCTGGGTTTCGTATGCCGCGATGGCCGGCGAGCTAAGCCTTACGGCCGCCTGGACCACCGCCTTGCCTTGGGGATCGCTGACGCGGCCGGACAGCGTGGCGGCCGCGGCGCACGCTACCAGCAGAACGGCGGACCCCAAAAATCTGAACAAGCACGGCATAGGCGGCGTAGCAACAAATGCTCAATCGTAATACTACCAGCGAGTGCTACCGTTTTCAAGTACGTGTTACCAAGCCGATTTGGATTGGAGTGGGGCGGCGTGTGTGCGCTGCGCCGGCGGCGCGTAGCGCTATTCTATGGAAGTACAAGCATATGACCGACCTTTGCCGAATTGGCGTGGCCCTCAGCGCCGACCTGCTGGAGAAGTTCGACAAGCTCATCGCGCAGCGGGGGTACACCAACCGCTCGGAAGCTTTCCGCGACCTGATCCGCAATGAACTGGTGCAGGAAGCCTGGAAGTCGTCCGATTCCGAGGTCTTCGGCACGGTGACGCTGGTGTACGACCACCACGCGCGCCTGCTTCCCGAAAAGCTCACCGAGCTGCAACATCACTATCACGCCGCCGTGCTATCGGCGCTGCACGTGCATCTGGATCACGACAACTGCCTGGAGGTGGTTCTGGTGAAGGGCAAAGCCAGCCTGGTGCAGAAATTGTCGAACGCGCTGATCGCGATCAAAGGTGTGAAGCACGGGCGCTTCACGGTCACCACCTCCGGCCACGACCTGCCCTGACGGTAGGACAGGCTTTAGCCGGTCTTCGCCCAGCTCGACGCGTTGTACCATGAGCGTAATGCCGCGCTCCGACTGGTATTCCGATACCGATCCTCGAGCGCTCGAAGTGTTCCTGGAATGCCAGCGGCGCATGTCCGCATCGGAGAAGGTGAACGGAATGCTCAACCTGGCCCGCATGGCGTTTGACACGGCCCAGGCCGAGATACGCCGGCAGCATCCCGGCATCGGCGAGCGCGAAGTCTTTCTGCGCGCGGCCGCCCGCCATCTGGACCGCGACACGATGATACGGGCCTACGGATGGGACCCGGAGAGCGTGGACCCGTGAGCGACTTCGGGCAAGCGCTGCATGCATTGATCGAGGCGTTGGGACGCAGCGCGATTCCCTATCTGATCGGCGGCTCGATGGCTAGCGGCATTCACGGCATCTACCGGACGTCTCTGGCCGTCGATATGTTGGCGGACATCCATCCCGGACAGATCGCCCGCTTCGTCCACGAACTCGGCGGCGAGTTTTATGCGGACGCCGGCATGATCCGCGAAGCCCGGCAATTCGAGCGGTCGTTCAATCTGATCCACCTGGCGAGCAGCTACAAATTCGATATCTTCCCGCTATCGTCCGATCCATTCCAGCAATCCCAATTTGCGC
Source organism: Bryobacteraceae bacterium (assembly GCA_050008575.1). Classification (GTDB taxonomy): domain Bacteria; phylum Acidobacteriota; class Terriglobia; order Bryobacterales; family Bryobacteraceae; genus Bog-159. The sequence continues at coordinate 8,154 of JBEKMJ010000035.1, read as the reverse complement.
GGCGCAGGATCGGTGAAATCGCGACGGGTGGCGGATCGATCGCCGTACTTGTTGCCACCGCGGAAGACACCCTGCTCATGAAGCTGGCTTGGTATCGCTCGGGCGGCGAAGTTTCCGAACGGCAATGGAACGACGTGCGCGGCATCGTGGCCGTACAGCAGCAGCGCCTCGACCGCGAATATCTGCGCCAGTGGGCTGTGTATTTGAAGGTCGCAGACCTGGTGGAGGCGGCGCTCGCCGCGGCGTGATCCTGCTACCATCTAGACCGTGAGGACGATTTGTCATGACAATTTCGAGATCTTTACGCATTGTGTCGCTGCTAAGCGCTGCATGTGCCGTGTCACAGGCACAGTGGGACGGTATGCAGGTCTTTCCCTTGACCACTGTCCCAACTCCTAACCAGATTACGGAGGGTCCGGACAAAGCTCTGTGGTTTACCACGGAGGGATCCGCCATTGGCCGGATGACGGCCTCGGGAGTTGTGACTGAGTACACCTATTCCGCCACCAGCGGCGGCGGCGGAATCACGGCCGGTCCGGACGGTGCGCTGTGGTTCACGATCGGCTCCGGCGAAATCGGCCGCATCACGACGGCCGGAGCGATCACCACATATTCCGTGCCGACCGCCAACAGCCAGCCGGGCTTCATTGCCGCCGGTTCCGACGGAGCCTTATGGTTTACCGAAACTGGCGTCAACCAGATCGGTCGAATCACTACCGCGGGCGTGGTCACCGAGTACCCCCTGCCAGCCACCAATAGCAATCCAACCGCGATAACCGCCGGACCGGATGGCGCGTTGTGGTTCATTTACAACTATCAGCCCACTATAGGCACGATCACCACTTCGGGAACGGTGACGGAGTACGCATTGCCATTCACCATTGGCTTCCCGGTGTCGATTACAGCGGGGCCGGACGGCGCTCTGTGGTTTCCGACGGACGTCACGTACGGCCTCGTAGGACGCATCACCACCACTGGAACCGTCAGCCAGTATTCCGCGCCGCATCTGCTTGGCAGCTCGATAACATCCGGCCCCGATGGAGCTCTGTGGATCGCGGGTTATACCGGTTACGTGGGCCGCATGACTACCACCGGCGTCTTCACCCAATATCCCGTTGCGGCGGCCGGCATCCCCGCGGGGATCACGGCCGGACCTGCTGGCGCTGTGTGGTTTACCGAACAATTTACCAGCCAGGGCAGCGGGAATATTTCGCGCGCTTTGGCTTGCGGCCTGGGCCTCAGTGTTAGTTATGAAACCGGCACCCTGACGATGAACTTCGACGTGAGTGTCATGACGAAAGCGACCTGGAGTGCTTGGCTGGTCAACGGCAACGGCGAGACGGCATTGTGGTCCCAGCCAATTCATGCCACTCATCCACCCGTCCCGTTTTCATTTACGCGGAGTGTACCCGCGCAGGGAAATGTGGGTGTATTGTCCTCATTGAGCGCATCCGGAGGCAGCTTCATGTGCACGGACTTCCAGATTGTGAATACTGGCGGACCCGGAGCGTCCGAAGACGATCTGCGCCGGGAGGCCCTCCGCAGCGGGCTGGTTCCGGACTTGCCATAGCGCTGGCGCGCGATTGCGAGCCCACATACGATTTACATACTTTTTACAAGTAGTGACACAACTCTGTGTGCGGCACACGCCTATAATCGGGATAATCCCGGAAGGATGTGACGCATGCAAACGCGATTTACGAATCTCAACCGCTGGCTGGTAGCCGGCGCCTTTGTCATCGCCCTGGCTCCAGCTTACGCCCAGACACCGCAATTCTCATTTCTTGCCCGCCACGACATTCTGGCCGCCGTTCTTAATAGCACGCCGGCGCTGGCCTCCCTCGGGGTGGCCGATTTCAATGGCGACGGCATCATGGACATGGCCATGGCGGACGATGCCGGGCTCATGCGGGTGATGCTGGGCACGGGCAATCTCACCTACACCACGACATTGTATGGGGCGCCGGGCGACGGCCAACTCGAGAGCATCGTCATCGGCGACTTCAACAACGATGGGCATCCCGACATCGCCGTGGGGGGCTTCCTGACGGGAGTGGGTGTCTATATCAACAATGGTGACGGTACATTCACTGGGCCGACGACTTACGCGTCCCTCGAAACCACCTTCGGCCTGGCCACGGCGGACGTCGACCACGACGGTAACTTGGACCTGATCGGTCAAGGGTTCGTCCTGCTGGGTCTGGGCAACGGTACTTTCGAGGACCCCGCGTCCCTGATGCGGACGAGCAACCGGCCCGTAGGCACGGTGCGGCCGGGAGCCGAGCCCAAAGCTACCAGCGTGATTGGCGGTCCGGTGGCTGTGGCCGACTTGAACGGCGATGGCAACATCGATGTCGCGTACGTGGGCGACGACGGCGGCGGAGTGCAGATATTTCTGGGCAACGGGAATGGCACGTTCCGCCGCTCGTCCCGGGGCGCCTGTAGCGGAGCCGGCTACGAAGTGGCCCTCGCCGATTTCAATAACGACGGTATTCCGGACATGGCCTTCAAGGGGGATGGCGAGGTGGGCGTGTGCCTGGGCAACGGCGACGGAACCTTCGGGACAGCCGTATTCTATCCCAACGGCGGCGACTTCGTTGGACAGTCCATCTTGGCTTACGACTTGAATGGCGACGGGAACATAGACATAGCGGCGGTGGATCTGAACCGCGGCGGAGGAACGACCGCGCTGGCTTCCCCAATGGGAGTGTTATACGGCAACGGTGATGGCACCTTCAAACCCGCGCAGGTGTACGAAGTGGTCTTTCCATTCGGTATCGCGGAGGGCGACCTGAACGGCGACGGCATTCCCGATCTGGTAGTCGCGGGTGGCGAAGAAACCGATCCGCTGATCTTCGCGTTCCTGGGAACATCCAGCGGAAAGCTGCAAGCCGCGGCGGACGTCGTCACGGGAGTGTCTGTGCCTGAGGCGTTTGCCGTGGGGGATTTTAACGGCGACGGCAACCCCGACTTAGCCGTCACCGGCACCAAGTCGAACACGTTGGGCATCCTGCTGGGAAATGGGAAGGGCGGCTTCTCTCCGGGCGGCACATTCGAAACCGGTCCGACGCCCATTGGCGTGGTGGCTGGGGATTTCAATGGCGACGGCAAATTGGACTTGGCCGTGGTCAACAACGGATTGGATAACGTTTCCATTCTGTTGGGCAAGGGCGATGGAACATTCGGACCGGCAGCGAATTTCGGGGCCGGCCAGTCGCCGGTCTACATCGTGGCTGGCGATTTCAATGGCGACGGGAATTTGGATCTGGCGGTGACCAATTCGGAAGGCAACAACGTATCGATCCTGCTTGGGAACGGGCATGGCAAGTTTGGCTCTCCCACGGATTTCGCGACCGGAGAGACGCCCGAGTTCATTGCGGTGGGCGACCTGAACGGCGATGGCAAGCTGGATCTGGCCGTGGCCAATTCCGCCGAGGGCACCGGCACGGTTTCGGTTTTATTCGGCAAAGGCGACGGCACGTTTGAACCGGCGGTATCGCTTACCACTACCGGTTTTGAGTCGGCGGGCATCGCCATCGCCGATTTCAACGGCGACTCTAAGCCCGATATTGTCGTGGCGAACTTCGGCAGCGCGTCGGTGTCGGTGTTCCTGGGAAATGGCGCGGGATCGTTCCAGAGCGCGATCGTTAGCCCGGTTGACAGTGTTTTCGCCAGCGGGCCGTGGGCGCTGGCTGCGGGCGATTTCAACGGCGACGGCAAGACGGACGTTGCCGTGGTGGCTTACGAGTTACAGGATGTCGCGCTGCTGCCCGGGTTGGGCAATGGCAGTTTCGGTCCGGCCACTCTGTTCGGAGCCGACGGCCTGCCGTTCGCCATTGCCAGCGTGCCGATCGGTAAGGGTACGCCGAACGCCCTGGTGGTGCTGGGCGAAGAGCGAAATGTGATTTCGGTATTGCGGAATACGGGAAAGTAGAGGGCCGATCGGATGCGAACCACGGGGGCTAATTCGATGCGCACAATATTGTTCCTTCTGCTGGCGCAGATGCCGCTCAGCGCGGCTACGCCGCCGCCCATATCCTTTTTCGCCCGCCGCGATACGCCCGTAGGGACCGGGAATTTTCTCGGTCCTGGCGCGGAGGCGCCATCCAGCCTGACCATCGCCGACTTCAACGGCGACGGGATCCCGGACGTGGCGGTTCTCAGCGAGACGACTAATACGTTGATCGTGATGTTGAGTCAAGGCAATGGCAGCTTCAAAGCCGGCAAGCCGATCAACGCCGGTCTGGTGCCCGCGGCCCTGGTAGCGGGCGATTTCAATGGCGACGGCAAACAGGATCTGGCGGTCGTTTCGCTTGAGGGGACAGGCATTCTGCTGGGCAATGGCGACGGCACGTTCCAGCCGCTGGCGAATATTCGGGATGCGTTCGGCAATGCCCTGGCCGTGGGCGACTTCAACGGCGACGGAAAACTCGATTTGGTGGTGGGCGACAACCAATTTGCCACCCTGGAACTGATGCTGGGCAATGGGGACGGCACGTTCCAGCCGATTGTGACTTTGCCCCCGGCCGGCAATCCCGTGGCGCTGGCTGTAGCCGATCTGAACGGCGATGGCAAGCCGGACCTGGTGGTGGCCACCGGTGCGGGCGACCAAATTGTGACTCTGCTCAACAAAGGCAATGGAACTTTCGATCCGCCGAAAGCGTTTACCGTTCCCGGCGCTACCGCCCTGGCCGTCGGCGACTTCAATGGCGATGGCAAGATGGACGTGGCTTGCGGCACTCTGGTGGGTGACGCCGCTGCGGTTGTTTTGCTGCTGGGTGAAGGAAATGGCCAACTGGGTACTCCGGTCTCCGTGGTTAGCGAAGGCAGCCCGACCGGCGTCGCGGCAGTGGCAGCCGGCGATTTCAATGGCGACGGACACCTGGACTTGGTCGCGGCCAACGGATCGTATACCGGCGAGGAGACGCTGGTATTGCTCGGCAAGGGAGACGGCACGTTCCAGGAGCCGCAGGTCTATTCGATGGGCGGGCCCACGGCCTTAGCGACCGCCGATTTCAACGGCGACCATAAAACCGATATTGCCACCGCCAATGCCTACGTCGGCATCGGCCTGGTGTCGGTGTTGCTCGGGGAGGGTGACGGAACTTTCCAAGCTGCGCCGCAGACGGCGTTGAGCGCTTTTACGGCGGGCGTCACGTCAGTCGGCTTGGCATCCGCGGATCTTAACGGCGATGGATTGACCGACTTTGTAGTGGCGGAATCCACCGGGACGCAGGTGCTGCTGGGCGCGGGCGACAATCAACTGACTCCTGGGCAGTTGATCGCCGCCGTAGCCGTGGCCATCGCGCTGGTGGATGTCAACGGCGACGGCATTCCGGACTTGGTCCTGACCACCAGCGGCAACAACGTGGCGGTGTTTCCGGGCAACGGCGATGGTACTTTCAAGTCGGCTTTGAACTCCAATGCCGGCGGCAGCCAGGGCGCCTTGGCAATCGGAGATTTCAACGGGGATGGCAAGCCCGATTTGGCCGTGATCGTCGGCGGGGGGCTCGGCGTGATGCTGGGAGATGGAAACGGCAACTTCGCCAAGCCGGCACAGGTGTTTGCAGTCGGCAACGACCCCGGCTATATTTCCGTCGGCGATTTCAATAAAGACGGCAAGCTGGACGTGGTAGTAGCGAATTTCGGACTCACCGCCGCGGCCAGCATCTCCCTTCTTCTCGGGAATGGCGACGGCACCTTTCAGCCTCAAACCAATCTGCCGCTGCCGGCCAAGGCCGATCCCTGGGAGGTGGAAGTAGCCGATCTGAACGGAGATGGGAACCTGGACATCGTGTCCTCCAACAATAACGAGGACTATCTCTCCATCTATCTCGGCAACGGCGACGGCACTTTCAAGCCGCCCACGCGCGCCTTTTGCGCTGCTGCGCCGGAGAACTTGGCGATCGCGGATTTCAACGGAGATGGCATTCCGGATATCGCTTTCTTGAGCTTCGGCGAGAAGGATTCTGGCGTGCTGGCCGGCAAAGGCGACGGCACGTTTGCGCCGGCGGTCTTCTTCGGCGCCAACGTCTTCCCGCTGCAGATTGCGGCGGGGACGCTAGAGCGTGGCGGCAAGCCCGGGCTGGTCCTGGTGAACAACGAAATCGGGTCCCCGGCGTATTATACGGTGCTGCGGAATACGTCGAAGTGATGGGAGATTGTAGCGCGGGTAATTCTGCCCATGTGACGCGGATGGGCCTGCGGCCCACCAATCGTGATGAAAACCCGCGTGGGGCGGCGCCATGCGCCGCCCTCGAGTTTCTACATTTGCGGTTGGGGGGCGGGCTTGAGCCCCGTTGCACAGGCTTCAGCGCGAACGACCCTGCGGGTCGTTACCAAGATCGGAGAACTGACGCAGGACGTGGCGCGGGCACTCATTGCCTGCCGCACTGACACTCGTGTCAGCGCAGGCGAGCGTAGCTCGCCCAGCGGGACGTTAGTCCCGCTAGATCAGTGACTTGCACGATGGTTCTCTGGGGAGCCTGTGGGGCGGCGCCATGCGCCGCCGCGTGCTTAAGCCCCGCCGGGGGCGAGCTTCACTCGCCGAGGGCGAGCTTCGCTCGCCGAAGAGCGGGCCTGCGAGGCCCGCGCAGGCTGCGAGCCGGCTGCGAGCCTGCCCCACGGCGGCGGACAGTACTGTAGCAACGCAGTGGATTTTCGACCGTGCGCGAGTCCTCAAGGACCCGCTGTAACGACGGGCTACCCTGGAAAATCGCGGCGCCGTGTGGTATCACTGAGACAGATGTTGCGCTTCGTCCCGGCAGCCGCTGTTCTGATCGTGCTGCCGTTCTCCTTGGCGGCCGGCAACCCGCCGTTCTCGTTTTTCACTCGCACCGATGTCACGTCGCCTGCTTGCGTGGCAGTCGTATCAGCCGATTTCAACGGCGACGGGAGAGCCGACCTGGCGGTCCTGGGCGGAGCCGGTATCGAGATCTTTCTTGGCGAAGGAAACCGCCAATTCGCTCCCTCGTTCTCAATCCATCTTGGCGGAATCCAATCTTATGATGCGCTGGCCGTGGCGGATATCAACGGCGACGGCAAACCGGACCTGGTGGTTTCCGGCGCCGACACGCTAATCTTCTTTGGCAATGGAGACGGTACCTTCACCGGCGGGCCCGCTATAGCGGGAGGAGGCCGTCCGGTGGTGGCCGCGGACTTCAATCTAGACGGCAATCAGGACCTGGCCTTCGCGTCCAGCGACGGGATCAACGTCGTCATGGGCAACGGCAAGGGAGGCTTTTCGCCGCCGGTTGTGCTTCCCGGCGCTTCCGGTTGCCTGGCGGTTGGCGACGCAAACGGCGACGGATATCCGGACCTGATCGGATGCGGCGTGAACTCTGTTCTGGTCTACCTGGGTAACGGAAACGGTACCTTCCGTCCGCCGATTAGCTCACCGATTCCCAGTTCCGCGATCTTCGCCATAACCGCCGATCTGAATAACGATGGCAAGATCGATGTGGCGGCGGCAGCCACGTACGAGAATGGAAGCAATCCGGAGCTCGGACCGGTCTATGTTCTCTACGGCAACGGAGACGGCTCCTTTCAGCCGGCCTTGCAGGTCCACACTAACATCGGGCCGGTGTTTTCGATAGGCATCGGAGATCTAAATGGCGATGGGCTGCCGGATCTGGTAGCGGCCAGTATCGGCGGTCTCGCGGGCGCGCCGTTCAGTGGGTCTCTCGTCGGTACTTACTTCAATCGGGGAACAGGCAGGGGCTTCGCGCAAGACCAGGCGTATCCGGTCACGTTTGCCAACGAGCTGCCTTGGGCGGCGACGCTGGTTGCCGATCTTGACGGCGGCAATAGTCCCGACATCGTTGTAACCAACGGCGGGGGAGACGCTTACTTTTCGGTTCTTTATAACGACGGAAGGGGCGGTTTCGAAGACGTCCAGGCGGTCAACAGCTTGCCCGGCTACGCGGAGGCTGGAGCGCTGTATGGAACCCCGGCCTCAGTTGCCCAAGCGGATTTCAACGGCGATGGCCTGGGAGACTTGGCCTTCTTGACCGCGCACGGCAGCCGCTACGAACTCCAGGTCTTCTTTGGAACGGGAAGGCGCCGCCAGCCTTTTGTGCCGGGCCCGTTCACCGTGTTGGATTCCACGTCGTCGTTTGAGCCGATCTCGATGGTTGCGGGCGATTTCAATGGCGA
>JBEKMJ010000034.1:0-76636 GCA_050008575.1 Bryobacteraceae bacterium | reverse complement strand
TTCTCGCGTGCGGTCTTCGCGCTGCGCCAGTTTCTGCTAGGCTCCGGCCTGGCGCCGGGCGATAAGGTGGCGGTGTTCTCCGAAAACCGGCCGGAGTGGCACATTTCGGATTTCGCCCTTCTGCTTTCGCGCCTGGTGGTGGTGCCTGTTTACAACACGCTGTCGCCCTCGCAGATCGCCTACCTTTTGCGTCACAGCGGATGCCGCGCGGCCATTATCGCGGGCGCCACGCAATGGGAAATCCTGCGCCCCCTACTTCCGGAATTGCCAGGACTCGATACGATCTTGGCCATGGAAGAGACGCCCGGCATCCCCACTTCCTTGCCGGGGATCGTGGTCGCGGCGCCGGCATTTGATGAGCCGGCAGTGAGCCGCATCCGCGCCGAATCGCTGTCCGCCGAGCCGCACGACCTGGCGACAATCGTCTATACATCGGGCACCACCGGCACGCCCAAGGGCGTAATGCTTTCGCACGGCAACATCGTGTCCGACCTAAAGGGCAGCCTGGCGCGGGTCCCCTCGAATACCGCCCATCAGGCTCTCTCGGTCCTGCCCTTGCCGCATGTCTTGGAGCGCACCCTGAGCTATGGCTATTTCCACGAAGGCGTGCGCATTGCCTACGGCGATCCGCACGATCTGAAAGAATTGTTGCCCATACACAAGCCGGACATCATAGGGGTCGTGCCGCGCATTCTGGAGAAGGTGCAGGAAGCCGTGGATGCCCAGATCGCCCAGCTTGTGCCGCACCGGCGCGCGATTGCGCGGACGTTGCTCACTGCCGCGGTAGCGCGCCAGCGAGCCGGGATGCTGGGCGGACAGACCGGCTTGTCCCACAGGCTGCTGGCTCCGCTGGCCAACGTGCTGGTCTTTCCGAAAGTGCATCGCCAGTTGTGCGGTCTCAAGTACTTCATTTCCGGCGGCGCCTGGCTCAACCCCGATGTGGAACTGTTCTTCCGCGCGGCCGGCTTCGACGTGCTGCAAGGCTATGGCATGACCGAGACCTCTCCGGTAATCACCCTGAACGAATATCGCCGGGAGAAAATTGGCTCCGTGGGCCCGGCGCTGCCCGGCGTGGAAGTACGGGTCGGCGACGACGGCGAGATCCTCACGCGCGGGCCACACACGATGCTTGGCTATTATCAAGACGAAGCCGCCACTCGCCAGATCTTCGCACCCGACGGCTGGCTGCACACCGGCGATTTGGGCACCATCGACGCCGATGGGTATGTCACCATCACAGGCCGCCGCAAGGAAATCCTGGTTCTCTCGAATGGCAAGAATGTGCCCTGCGCACCCCTGGAACACGCGTTGCAGCGCAGCCTTTATATCCAGCAGGCGCTGATCGTGGGGGACGGCCGCAAATTCGTCGGCGCTCTGATCGTCGCGCATCCGGAGAATGTGGCGCGTGTTGCCGCCCAGCACGGGCTGGCTCTTGGCAGTTATGATGAATTGCTGCTGGCGCCGCCCGTAGTGGCGCTGTTCCGCGAGGAATTGGCGAGCCTCCAGGCCGAGTTTTCCTCGTTCGAGCGGGTCAAACGATTCTGCTTCCTGAACGAAGAAGCCTTGCTCGACACCGAACTGGTGACTCCCACGCAGAAAGTACGCCGCTCGGTACTGGAACGTAAGTACGCCGAATGGATCCGGCGGATGTACCAGCAGGAGGATCCCCTAGTCATCCCGCCGCCCGAGAAGGTCACGCCAGTCGGCAGTTATTGAACATAATGGAAGAGAGGCCCCATGCCCGAACCGACGCTAGTCAAATGGAATGAAGAAACGATCCTGGAGCACCTGAAGAAAATCGCGAAGGAACAGCTTAACCTCACGCCGGAACAGATCGCGGCGATTGGTCCCAGCGTCTCGCTGATGGACGCTCTGCAACTGGATTCGCTGGCGCAAGTGGTGCTGGTAACCACTATCGAACAGGACTTCGGGTGCGCCTTTGGGCTGGAACAGTGGCAGCAACTGGAAACCGTCCAGGATCTGGTGAAGATGATCGCCGGCCGGGTTTGCGAACAGGAGCCGCAGGCATGAGCGCTCTGACGCTTAAAGGCACCACGCTGCCCGAGATTCTGTTGAACCTGGAGACGTGCACGCGCTGGGGCGCGCGTTTCGTGGCGCCTTCCGAGGAGGCCACGTTTTATCCGTATCGGGACGTATTGCGCCGCGCGCAGAAGGCCGCCGCGGCACTGCAGGCACGGGGACTTCAGCGCGGCGACCGCGTGGCCTTGATCCTTTCCACGTCGATCGAGTTTTTCGATTCCCTGCTGGGCGTGCAGCTTGCCGGCGGCATTCCGGCCGCGCTCTATCCTCCGTTCCGGTTGGGAAAGCTCGACGAATACTTCGCCCGCTTGCGGAAAATGTTGACCAAGATCGGGGCAAAGTACCTGATTACCGAGGGCCGCATTCGGAAGCTGCTGGGCCCTGGGGTGGTGGGTGTAGAGTCCCTCCGCGAGGTTTTGGAAGCCAAGGATTTACAGGCGGGTGGCGGACGCTGGCAGCCGGTCGATGTAGATCCGGACCAGCCCGCATTCCTGCAATTCTCGTCGGGCACTACGGTTGAGCCAAAAGCCGTTATGGTGACGCACACCAATCTGCTGGCCAATCTGACCATGATGCAGCAGTGTCTCGCATACCGTGGAGAAGATGAGATCGATAACGGCTGCGTCTGCTGGCTGCCGCTCTATCACGACATGGGCCTGGTTGGTTGCGTGTATCTGGGCATGTATTACCCCGGCACGGTAACCTACATGGGACCGGATACCTTTCTGGCCCGGCCAGCCATCTGGCTGCGCACCTTGTCGCGCTACAAATCGGCGATTTCTCCGGCGCCGCATTTCGCTTACAGCCTGTGCGCCACTAAGATCAAAGACCAAGAGATGGAAGGGGTGGACCTGTCGCACTGGCGGGCCGCGCTGAACGGCGCTGAGCCGATCGAGTCCGACGGCGTCCAGCGCTTCACCGAACGTTTCGCGCGCTGGGGCTTTCAGCCTGCTGCGATGACGCCAGTCTACGGCCTGGCCGAAGCGGGATTGGGCGTCACCTTCACCGGTCTCGACGAGTTGCCCCGCTTCACCGAGTTCAGCCGCGAGGGCCTATGGAATGGCGGCACGGCGCATCTGGGACCCGGACGGCGTATTGTATCGGTCGGCCGGGCGCTGCCCAGCGTGGAAGTGGCCATCTTCGACGACCAGGAACAGCGCGTCCCGGACGGGGGCGTGGGGCGAATCTGGACCAAAGGACCGTCCATCACCAAGGGTTACTGGGAAAGCCCGGAGTTGACCGCCAACATGATTCACGGCGACTGGCTGGACACGGGCGATCTGGGTTTCTTTCACGAAGGGGAACTCTATATCGCCGGCCGCGCCAAGGACCTGATCATTATTCGCGGGCGAAACTACGCTCCGCAAGAGATGGAAGAATTGCTGCTCGATGTGGAAGGCGTGCGCAAGGGCTGCACGGTGGCGGTGAGTACGATGGTCGAAGGCGAAGGCGAGCAGCTCATCATTCTGGCGGAAAAAGACCCGCGCAGCAAGCGCCCCGAGGAAGAGGCGATCGCCGAGATCAACCACTGTATCCTGACCGGGCTCTCGCTCAAACCGCGCGACGTGGAGCTTCTGGAGCCGGGTACTCTGCCGCGGACCTCGTCCGGGAAACTCCGCCGCTCCGAAGCCCTGCGGCAGTTCCTGGCGGGTGAGTTGGTGCCGCCGGAGAAGGTCACCGCGCTGAAGATGTTGTTTGAAGTGGGCAAGTCGCAGTTGGCGTGGGCCAAGTTCCGGGCGGAGAAGAAGTAGGTCGAGCCTGGCCCGATCCCGCCATGCGCTTTGTTCCCGATCGAGCGCTTCGTGAGATCGTTGGTGTCGTGCCCGCCCGCGCGCGCTGCAAAGCTTCGGAAAGCGCAGCGGCTTCCTCCATCCATCGGGCCGTTTCCTCGCGTTCACGTACCACTACACCGCCTCGTCCGCTTCCGGTCAACAGCACAATTGCCGGCATACGGCCGGATGCCGCACCGCATTTGGTCGAGAACCGCGCTTTCCCCTTCGTGCGGTGTCAGCCGGTGCCGGGCGAGGTGTCCTATAACTCCGCACTTTCGCGGACAACTCGTTCCAAACGCGCCGCCGCCCACTCGTAGAGTTGCCGGTCTTTTTCCACCGAACGCAGTAACAGCAATCCAACTTCGTCATCCGGGTTGATCCAACTCACGTCATCCCGGAACTCGCTGGACGTATTCTCGATCAATACCGGGTCCGGCGGGAAGTCCAGGCCTACCGTCCGCACCAACTTCCGCAGCTTGGCGATACTCTCCTCCATCCGCTCCGTAATGCCCACGAAAAAGAACCTTTCGAGCGCCGACTTGGCCGCCTCCAATCGATCCACGGCCATAGGAGAGCTGTGGCGCGCGAAAAAGTTTACATTGTGATTCTCGCGGAAGGGGATGTCGCGGTCTTGCGTCAGCAGCCATCTGGCGAATTCCCGCAACGTAAGCCGCGGCGCGTCCGGCGGCACCGCTTCGAGGAGGCTTTGCGATGTGATCCCCGCATAGTGCTTTTTGATATGCGTCATATACGAAACGAACTGCTGGATGGGATCGCGCAAGAACGTGACATATAACATTTCGCGGCCGGCCAACCAGTGGGGGAACATTCGTACGTGGTGCGAGCTGAATCCCTGTATCGTTGGATCCTGCACCAAGTAGCTCCGGAGGGCCTCGTCGCCGTATACGAAATAGGTATCGTCTACGTAGAGGGTCAAGTGTCCCGGTCCGAAGTACCTTTCCAGTAGTGCGCGGAACGATGTCCCTGCGCACTTCGGTACGTGAATATGGGCCAGAACGGGCGTAGCTTCGGTGCCCCGTGTTTCGGCAAAGACAAAGATCCTATGTACGCCGCCCAGCGCCGGCAGGACCGACTCCAGCTTCGCTTCACGCGCGCCGCACTCGCGGAGAGCCTGGCGGATCTGGCCAACGGCTTCCGGGGTGTCGGCAAAACCGATTGCCAGAAAGCCCGGCTTATTCATGTGGTGTAGCGCAAGCCGCTCCAAGACGCGGACGCCCTCCGGCGCCGGCTTGGGCCAAGCCCACGAAATCACCAGGTCCGCCTTTTCCGCCAGCCGGACAGCCGCAAAATCGGCTGGCACTTTCATGCTGGTGAACTTCCGAAACGGAGCCCCCGCTTTGACCAGGACTTGTTCTAGTTCCGCGGCCCCTTCTCCTATCCCGCACACATGATGCTCCGGATTGAATTCGTAGTGCGCTTCGAGTGCCGCCAGGAACGAGGCTTCCCATTCCGATATCCCGCCTGCGCGCCGCCTGACCCAGTGCGCCCGGCCTCTAGGGACAACTAAACGGGAGCCGGCATAGTACACTTCGAGATTGTTGCGGCCGGGTTTCAGATGCGCCGTAGGATCGAAATAAAACGCCTTGCAGCCGTCGCCGATGCCAGCCGCCAACAGATCTTCCCGAAAGGTCGCGCAGGGGACGGTAGCGACGACCTGCGAATTCACGGCCACGTCGACCTGAACCGCCTTGGCGCGATCGGCATCGTCTGCGGCCCATCCGGAGATGCGCGTGTCCCAGAGTGTGTCTACACAGCCGATCAAGCTCATGCCGCCGCCAAGTCAGTTTATCTCCAGGCTGAAATCTTCTTTCTGGCGGGCCAGATTGGGATTGTAGTAGGGGTCGTCCGCGATGTATCGCGCCCACTTCTTCTTCATGAAAGCGTCCTCCGCAGGGTCCGGGATCTTATCCTTTTCGGTCTTGGTGGCCGATTCATAGTGGTAGAGCTTGGCATATGGAGTATACACGTTGCGATAGCCAAGCTCCAGCAATTTCAGGCACAGGTCGACGTCCTGAAAGGCGACCGCCAGATTGACCTCGTCGAACGCTCCAGCCTGGAAAAACTTCGCGCGCGCCACCAGCAGACAGGCGCCTGTCACAGCGCTGCAGTTGCGTACCAGATTGGCGAAGTCAAAGTAATAATGCGGCAGTTCGCCCGGCAGGTTCTTAAAGGCATGGCTGCAGTTACCGTAGAGGCCCATCACTACGCCGGCGTGTTGAATCAAGTTGTTCGGATACCACAACTGCGCGCCGACTGCGCCGATCTCCGGACGCTGGGCGTGCTCCAGCATGGCGGTTAGCCACTCGGCCGTCAGAATCGATGTGTCGTCGTTCAGAAACAGAAGGTAGGGAGATGCCGTCATACGCGCCGCCGCATTGTTCATCTGAGAGAAGTTGAATGGCTTCCCGCGCCAGTCCACATAGTGGACGGGCGCCTTGCGCGCGGCCAAGCGGGACGCATATTCCTCCACGCGCTCCGCGCGCGAGTTATCGATCAAGAAGATGTCATAGTTCTTATAGGCCGTTTGATCCAGCACGTCTTCGAGAGCCCGAAAAACGTTCTTGTGACCGCCGGTCGGTATCAGAATGCTAACTTGGGGGTTTCCGGCGATGGAATAGCGCACTCGATAGCGGCACGGCCCCGTCTCCTCGGCGCAAGCGCCGGGTACGTTTCTCGCGAGATACGCCGCCAAGGCCCGTTTCCCATCCGCGCTCGCCGCGGGCTTCTCCTCCAGGTCTTTCGCGGAGGAGCCCGACACCGCGCGCCAGTGATACAGGACCTTAGGAATCCTCTCGATCTTCTGTGTTTGCTCGCTCGCGCGCAGCAGGAATTCGTAGTCCTGTGCGCCGCTATAGTTCTCGTTTAGGCCGCCGAGACGATCGAGCAGGGTACGCTTCATCACCACAAGGTGGCAGATATAGTTGCAAGAGCGGAACAGATCCGGAGACCAGCCGGGCTTGAAGAAAGCATCGTACCGGCCGCCCTGTGCGTCGATTTTGTCCTCGTCGGAATAGAACAGCTCGGTATCCGGATTGTCATTAATGGCTTGGACGACCGCGGATAATGCGAAGGCGGCGAGTTCGTCGTCGTGATCCAGAAAAGCCACGTATTCTGCGGTTGACAGCCGCAACGCCTCGTTGGTCGCGCTGGAGATGCCGCGGTTCTGCGCGAGAGCGCCGACGCGGATCCGGGAGTCACGCTGCGAAAATTTCAGCAAAAGGGCGGTCAGAGCCGCGTCATCCGAGCCGTCGTCGGCCAGGCATAGCTCCCAGTTCGGATAAGTCTGGTCCACTACCGATTCGATGCACCGTGTGAGTAGGGCGGCGGAGGTCTTGTATACGGGGACGGCAATGCCGATGCGCGGGCAGTAGGCGAAGTTGCCGGCTTCGCGCCGCATCTGGCGCAGGTCGCCCGCGGTTGGTTCGTTACGGGCAATCCACAAGCCGTAAGACGGCGCTTGCCGATCGATCATAACGTTGCAGATCGCCTCCCGGGTTCGCCCGCTCCGGGCGACCGCAGTTACGCACACGGTGCACGGGCCCTCGGGCAAGCCGGTAGGATCCCAGAAAAACCGGTAACCACACTCGCCGGCGCCGGTGACCCCAGGATGGCTGCGCGCGACATCCGGCCGCGGGATACCGTAAGATGCAGGGACCGGTGGATCGTCGCCGATTTGGATCAAAACACGATCTATCCCGGATTCGGCGAGCACCCACCCGCGGATTTCGACTATATCCCGCAAGGCTATGACGCCACCGTCGCGTGGGTTATCGCATACCAACGCCACGAAGTCATCCGGGCCGCCGCCATGCGAGTGACTGGAACCGGCAACTTCCCGCCGCACCCAAGCCTCGCGCGGCGGTGCGGCGCCGCGGCCCGTCACCCGCTGCAGCCAACCGCCGATGGTGCATAGCGCCTTCCAGATCCGGCTATCGTAGATCGCTTGAATCGCGCGCTTGTTTATGACCAGACCGACTTCCAGGTCCCGTATCCGGCTATCCAGGCCCGCCTGGAATGCCGGACGGCTACCCGGGCCGTCGATCCGTTCCCGAATCGTCTTCAACTGTGCGGCTATTTGGGATAGCTGGCCTTCCAACCCGCTCAATTTCTCCCGATCGGCCCGCGCACCGGCGAGTTCGCGTTCGATGTTGCGAATGTGCCGGTCTTTGTCAACGGTCACCCGCCCGTTCTGGGCGATAGTCAAGAAAAGCTGGCAAAACGCCAGCACACTCTGCAGATCGGCCTGCTTCCCAGTGGATCCAAAAGACGCACGCACCGCTTCCAGATCCGCCATGCTCCGGCGCTTCGAGAGCAAGTATCCGGCCCGATAGTGCGGTTCCGCCCAGTCCTGGGCAGCGTACACCTGGTTAAAACGGCCATTGAGTTCGTGGACGAAATCCGTACCCGGCGCGCGCAGGCTGTGATAAGTCAACATCATCAGCAGCCATACATCGGTGTTGCCTTGCGCGAAACCGACCCACGGATGTGCGTGCGTCGAGAACAGGCGCGTTACGGCCTCCCGGTCGGGCAAGCCGAACTGACGGTGCTCGAGCAAGGCCGGGATTGGATTTTTCAGCGCAACATCGGCGTACTCGACGACCATAGACTCCGCCCAACGGTTGCTTGCGGAATCGAACGGGAATGCCAAATACAGGCCATCCCGCGTGACGCGGAGTAGCTCCGACAGGAAAGCCGGCCGCTGCTCGCCGGGAATATGTTCCAGCGTATCGAGCGAGCAAACCAGATCGAACGCGCCGTCGCGAAAGGGAAGGCGCACGCCGCTGGCTCGCACGTAATTCCGCAACCCGGCGGTGGGAATCATGTCAACGACCGCCACCTGGGCGTCCGGAATCAGAGCCCCGGCTAGAGATGGAAACCCCGGCCAGAACGGTTCGGTGTGACCGCCGACATCCAGGACATGGTACGTGGACCCACCCGGCCGAAACAGCTTGCCGATGCGATCCAGCAGGATATACCGCTCGTATAAATCGAACGATATCCGCTTCAGGCGCGCGTCTCCGCTCATAGCGGTTCACGCGCTCCAGCGGTTTGGGGCAGCGGAGATGGCCGCGGGGCCATCGGTTCCAGACTGTGGGTGAGGCGTGTCAACACGTCAAAGCGGATCCCGGTAGGCAGGCCGAATGACCTGTCCAATGGAAACTGAACGATCAGTCTAGCTCAATTCACCCGGAGAACGCGGCTGCGGCGTAGCGTGTGCTATACTCGGGAGTTTCCAATGCGGCCCCTACCATGTGGCGCGGCGATTCTCTCTTCCTCCTATCCAGCCTGATTGAAAAGGACTTTAAGATCCGCTATCGCAACATGTCGCTAGGGGTACTCTGGTCGCTTTTGAATCCTCTGGTAATGATGGGCGTGCTTACGTTCGTTTTTACCAAGATACTCAAGAGCCCCAACCCGGATTGGGCTCTTTTCGTGATGTGCGGCCTGGTCCCGTTCAATTTCTTCAGCATCGCCTGGATCTCCGGGACCACGTCACTGGTCGATAATGCCGGTCTCATTAAGCGCGTACCCGCGCCCCGCGAAATCATCCCGCTGGCCGCGGTGCTGTCTAATTGTGTGCATCTGCTCATTCAGATTGCCCTTCTGATTGCCCTGGTATTTCTGTTCGGAAAAACACCCAACCGCCATTGGGTCTGGCTGCCGTTGATCTGGGGACTGGAGGTGGTCTTTGTGTGCGGCCTCTCACTGATCACGTCCGCGCTCAACGTATATATCCGGGACATGCGATATCTGGTGGAGTCGGCCAACACGGTTTTGTTCTGGCTGGTGCCGGTGGTTTATTCTTTTGCGATCATTCCGGCGAACTACCGGCCCATTTACCAGCTCAATCCGGTCGCGGCGCTGGTGATGGCGATGCGCGACATCTTGATCGAGGGGGCGCGGCCGGGCGGCGCGCTACTGTTCAAACTCACGGGCATTTCGATCTTCATGCTGGCCGCCGGCCTGGTCGTCTTCCGGATTCTGAAGCCGCGGTTCTCCGACCATCTGTGAGAGACCATGGGCGTGATTGAGCTTCGCAACGTCTCGAAGACTTTTACCCGGCACGCCGGGCAGATGCTGCTGCGCAATCACCTGACGCGGTTTTTCACGGGGCAAAAAGAGCACCCGTTTTTTGCGCTGAAGCACGTCTCCTTCGCGGTGGAGCGCGGCGAAAGCCTGGCCGTGATCGGGAGCAATGGCGCCGGCAAGAGCACGTTGCTGGGCCTCGTGGCGGGCGTCTCGCAGCCCGATGAAGGTACTGTGGCGGTCCACGGACAGGTGGCTGCTTTACTGGAATTGGGATCGGGCTTTCATCCCAGCCTCACGGGCCGGGAGAATGTCCGGTTAAATGCCGCGCTGCTGGGGTTGTCCCGCAGGCAGACCGCCGAGGCGTTTGAACGCATCGTGGAATTCTCGGGAATCCGCGAATTCATCGACGAGCCCTTGCGGACCTATTCCACCGGTATGGTGATGCGGCTGGCGTTTTCCGTGGCGATCAACAGGGACCCCGAGATTCTGCTGGTGGACGAGGTCCTGGCGGTGGGCGACGCGGCGTTTCAGGCGAAATGCATCGACAGGCTGCACGAATTCCGGAATGCGGGCAAGACTCTGCTATGCGTCTCGCACACGACTTTGATCGGGCAGTTATGCGACCGCGCCGTATGGCTCGACCATGGCGAGTTGATGCTGAGCGGTGCGGTGGGCGATGTACTGGAAGCATACGCGGGGCGGCAGACCGCACCTGCGTAAATGTGAGGAAAGCCTGGCCGGAACTACTACACAGCTACGTCTCGCCATCGCGGAACTGCAGGAGTTGCTGCGCTGCACGGATGCTCCGGTTTCGCGGCGGGAACTCCTGGCGTTCGCGGAGCTCTTGGAAGATGCCCTGGCGCACGTCGAGGCCGGCGAAAAGCAGGCGGTCAGGCACTACGCCGAGTTAGAGCGGCGGCTGCTCGACATAGAAAATAGCCGGTTTCTGCGCACACTACAGTGGCCTGGCCGGTTCCTGGGAGACTGGAAGGGGCGTCTGGGCCAACTGCTCCTGCATTCTCCTTTGCATCCGCTCTACCTGAAGTTGGTGAACCCTCACTTTACGGCGGATCGCTACCGGCTGTGGGTGGAAAGCGAACGGGCGCCGGGCGAGTGGACCCGCACCCGGCAACCGCTCATCAGCCTGATTTTGCCGGTGCACAATCCCCAACGGGACTGGCTGCAGGCGGCCGTTGGCTCGGTCCGCGACCAGACCTACGGCTGCTGGCAGCTCTGCGTGTGCGACGATGCCTCGGATCAGGACTGGGTGGCCCAGTATTTCAGCGCGCTGAGCTCAACGGAACCGCGCATCCGTTTTGTGCGCTCGAGCGCGCATCTGGGCATAGCCGGCGCCTTGAACCGTGCCGCAGAGCAGGCCAGCGGAGAATACGCCGGCTTCCTGGATCAGGATGACGTGTTGGCGCCGCACGCGCTCGAGTGTGTGGCCCAAGCCGTCCAGGATTCGCAGCCCGACCTCTTGTACAGCGACGAGGATTACCTGGACAGCCAGGGCCACCGGGTGCAGCCGATTTTCAAGCCCGCTTTTTCTCCGGACCTGCTGCGGTGCGGCATGTACCTGGGCCATCTGCTGGTAGTCCGCACCGCTAAACTGCGGGAGTTGGGCTGGTTTCGCGCCGGGTACGACGGCAGCCAGGATTACGATCTCGCTCTGCGCCTGGCCGCGCGGACGGAGGCCATCCGCCACATTCCGCGGGTGCTCTATCACTGGCGGCAGCACCCGGATTCGACGGCGCTTGACGCCGCCGCAAAGCCTTATACTCAAGCCGCCGGCTGGAAGGCTCTTTCGGAAGCGGTCGGGCAGCGCGATGCGCAAGCAGTGGTGACGGCGGGGGATTTCCCCAACACT
Source organism: Bryobacteraceae bacterium (assembly GCA_050008575.1). Lineage (GTDB taxonomy): Bacteria > Acidobacteriota > Terriglobia > Bryobacterales > Bryobacteraceae > Bog-159. The sequence goes on along the minus strand of JBEKMJ010000034.1, from coordinate 64,906 downwards.
TATCGCGTCCGCTGGTCCGTCCCCGCCAACCTGCGGGCCAGCCTGATCATTTGTTCGCGGAACGCTAAACTGCTCAAGCGTTGCCTGGAGGCCGTGGAGAAGCACACCGCGCACACCCACCGGGAAATTGTGATCGTGCAGCACCGCGCAGGCGACATCGCGGCCATGGATCGGCTTCTGGGGACTTGCGTTTGCGTGCGTGTACCATACACTGGGCCGTTCAATTTCGCGGCCATGAATAACCTGGGCGCCAGTCGTGCTACCGGCGACGTATTGGTCTTTATGAACGACGATATCGAGCCGCTCGACTCCGCATGGCTGACGGCCATGCTGGCCCACGCTAATCGGCCTGACATAGGGGCCGTCGGCGCGAAGCTGGTATATCCATCGGGCGCTATCCAGCACGCAGGCATTGTTATCGGTATCATGGAAGGCGCCGGGCACCTGCATCGCAACACCTTCGGCTCGCCGTATTGGAACTGGCTGCCGTTCACCCGCAATGTCAGCGCGGTGACCGGCGCCTGTCTGGCCATCCGCAAGACCGTTTTCGAGGAACTGGGCGGCTTCGACGATTCCTTCCCGGTAAACTATAACGACGTGGACCTGTGCCTGCGCGCGCGCCAAGCCGGCTACGAAGTGATTGTGGAACCTGCGGCCCTTTTGCGTCACTATGAATGCCAGTCCCGCCAGGCAGGCGTGCGGCTGGAAGAACGCTATCTGTTTGAGCGGCGCTGGGCCACTTGGCTGGAGCGCGGCGATCGCTTTTACAGCCCACATCTCCGGCGCACCCTGGAAGACGCCGGGCTGGAACTGCAGGATCTTGCGGAGCCGGCCGCGTGGCGATAGGGGCTTGGCTCGCCAGGCGCCAGACTCTCTCCGCCGCACTCCTGCTCATCCTGGCGCTGCACTTGTGTTTCTTTCCGTTCATCTGGGGAAATAAGACGCTGCTAGCCGGATCTCGCGGCACGGTCCCCAGCATCATGCCCAATGGCGCATTCTACGGCGGCGCCCAGGGCCCAGCTATTTATAGAGGTAACGACATGGGCGCTTCGGCTTGGCTGACGGAGGCAGGCGCCCCACTGATCCGCCATCAATACTTCCGCGAAAAACATTTGCCTCTTTGGAATCCTTACCAGTCCTATGGAGCGCCGCTGGCAGCGAACATGCAGTCGCAGCCGTTCAGCCCGCTCTTCCTTCTGTTTTCCCTGGCTCCCGGGCCGCGCACTTACAATTTCTTCATTCTCGCGCGCTTTCTTCTGACGGGCCTCTTTACGTACCTTTACTTGCGGCTTTTTCTGCCTTTCGTCCCTTCCGTGGCCGGCGGGATTGCCTGCATGCTGTCCGGCTACTATATCCTCTTTTTCAACATGCCTGAATTAAGCGTGAGCATGCTGGTACCCGCCTTGTTTCTGGCCACAGAGCGTCTGCTGCGCGAGCAAAGCGCCGCTAATGCGATGCTGTCAGTCGCAGTCACCTTCCTGTGTATTGTGGGGGGCATGCCGGAAAGCACATTCTTGGTCCTGGCATTTGGCTGCGTCTACTTCGTCTTCCGGCTCGCCGTGAGTGCGCACGCGTGGGCCGCACGCGTCACTCAACTGAAGTATTTTCTCTTCGCGCAGGCGCTCGGGCTGGCGCTGGCGGCCTTTCTCCTGGTTCCGTTTTTCGAATTCATGAAGATTTCCTTCGACTCGCACCAAGCGGCGAATCAGCATGGATTCATTCCCGGCCTGCAGCACGACGGGTTTGGGCTGTCGTTGTTTACCTACGTCATACCCACACTCTTTGGACCTGCCTGGAATACCATCGCCCCCGGTCTTGGCGGATACTTCGTTCTGCGGGGTTTCATGGGTGTCGTGCAGGTGTTGTTTGCCGTCGTGGCGGTGGGACGCCTGATTCGCGGGCCGCAAAACCGCGTTCCGGGCGAGCGGCGCATCGCGCTTTTCTTCTTCGCATCGGTTCTAGCTATCCTCTCAAAACGGTATGGCGCGCCCGTAATCAATTGGATCGGGCACCTGCCGTTCTGCCAGCTTATTTTGTTTCCGAAATACGAAGAAGCCCTCCTGGCCTTCGCACTGGCCGTGCTTTGTGCCTTTGGCATGAACCAAGTCTTGACCGGCTCTGTGAGCCGCCGGCGGCTGGCCTTATCGCTCTCGATTGTCCTTGCGGTGTTAGTCGCAGCCCTGGTCTTTTCCCTGCCACCGGTGCTCGCGGCAAACGCGCGACTCCTGGAATTCTATGTGAGCATCGCGGGCGCCGGCGCCGTGTTGTTCCTGGCCGCCCTCGTTCTCCTCGGAACGTCCCGGCCCGCTTCCAAGAAATGGCTGCCTGCCGCGCTGGTGACTCTACTGACGTTGGAAATGGCCGGTAACTACATTTATCCGGTTTACTATGTTTTGACGAGTTCGGCCGGCGACGACGCTAACCCATACCGGGGGGCCCCGTACGTCGGCTATCTGAAGGCTGGCATCGGAGCCCAGGAGCGCATTTTTGGACGAGAGGGGATTTTGCATCCGGGCTGGGCGGGCGGTTTCCAGCTCGGCGATATTCGCGGCTTGGATGCCATGTATTACCGCAAGTACTTCGACTTTGTCCGGTTCTTCTTGCGCGAGGAGATGCCACCGGAGAAGATTGGAGATCTGGTCAACCGCTTCAACGGTATGCGGTGGCTGGCTTTCGACAGTCCCCTCAAGAGGCGGCTGCTGCAGCTCTCGTCGGTGAAGTTTCTCTTGTCTTTGCAGCCGTATGCCCAGGAGCCAGGGCGGACCCAGGAAATTCTCCGGCAGAACCAAGGCCGGCTGTTGCCGGGACGGGAAAACCTGATCGAAGTCCGGACATTCACGATTTCAGGGGAGTCCAAGGCGGTTCTATATGAGCATCCGCCCTATGAGCGTCTGCCGTTCCGAACCACGATCACGCCGGCCAGCCGCGAATTCGCTTTCAGCGTGGCCATGCAACCGGCGGTTTACGACGGGTCCATGCCGCTATGCGGACAGGGCGTGGAGTTCCGGTTGGAAATCCAGGACCGCGCCGGACGGATTCGACTTCTGTACGACCGCTATATCGATCCCAAACACAATCTCGCGGAGCGCCGGTGGATTCCGGGATCGGTCGATCTGGATGAGTACATGGGGCAGACCGTGGAGTTGCTGTTCACGACGAAACCCGGGCCGGCCGGCGATACCTGTGCGGCTTGGGCAGGTTGGGGCGATCCTCATTTCAACGGGGACATTGTGCCACAACCCGCATTCCGGCAAGTGTACGACCATGAAATCAAGATCTACGAATACGCGGACTACCTACCGCGGGCAGCCTTGTTTTCCAGCGTGGAAGTTGTGCAGGATGACGCGGCGGCGCTGGCCCGGCTGGGGTCTCCGGGCCTCGACATATTCCAGACGGCCGTGGTTTCTTCGACGGGTCCGGACTCGCCGGATCTGTCGGCGATCCGGACGCTCAACAGTCTGCCTCCTGAGCGGGTGCGCGCCGCGAAGATTCGATCGTACACTTCGCAGGAAGTGACGATCGAGGCAGCGGTGGACCGGCCCGCACTGATGGTGCTCAACGACAGCGATTATCCCGGCTGGAAGGTGTACGTGGATGGACGGCAGTCGCATTGGATTACGGCAAATTATCTATTTCGTGGCGTGCTGCTGCGGCCAGGCAGGCATTTAGTGCGGTTCGTTTATGACCCTGTTTCCTTTGCAGCCGGCGCGGCGATTTCCGGAGCGGCACTCATCTGCCTGGCTGGGTTCGTGACATGGCGCACTCGCAGACGGAATTCAAGCGTTGCCGAAGCGCACCTTGTGTAGTAGCCAGCGCCTCTCCAATTCGCGCCTTTCGGCCGCTTGCAACACCGATTGGCCGCCGCGCCGGGCCAGCAGGTAATCCAGCAGCTCTGCAACCGGCACAAACCACCCGTTCCGCCGCGCCAGACGGGTCATCAACTCGGCGAAGCGCGGGTGTACCCGGCCATCCCAGAAGCCCAGGCCGAAATGCGTGTACATGATGCAGGCTCCGCCATCGGCCTCCAACTGGTCGAGGTTGGCTTCGCCGATCCGATCCACGAATGGCTGCACGGTAGCGCCCTCCGCGGAAGCGAACCAATAGTTCACATAGGGCCGGTCCGGATCGTGGTATGGCATATAAGGGCAGGCGCGGAGCGTGTTGGTTTCGGCGAAGGTGAAGTTGCGCACGTAGCGCACATGCTGGCGGCACAGGTCGCCCCAGAACTCCGGGTGGCCGGGGATGTGCCCGTGGAATCGATTGCGGTTTTGGCCGCGCGTCAGAGCGCTGTAAAGCAGGCGGTACAGGCCGCTGACGCGCTGGTCTCCCCAGTAGATGTTTTCATCGCAATAGTAATGCTGGGCCATGGTGACGGGATACCCGCCAAAGTATTCCGCGAACGCCTCCAGACCGAGTTGAGTCTGCTCGCGGCCGGATGTATGTAACGTTGCATTGTGCATTCCGATTTCGAATCCTCTGCGCTGAAGGTCTTGCACCCAGGCGCGGTAGGCTGGCTCGGCGCAGGTGCCGCCATGGTCGGAGGGCGTTCCCGATCCGCGGATCGGCCACACACCCTTGGTGGTGCGGAAGCCAAGATCGGCCAGGAGGGAGTAGACCTCGCGGCCAGCTTCCAGGGTTTGCGAATCCGGATCGTCGAAGATGGTGAAGGCAAAAGACTTGCCATTGGGCCACAGTATTTTATGCGACCCCTGTGGTTGATTCGACTTCACGGCCGCAGCCCGGACTGGCGTTCGAATTCATTGAAATCGTTGCCGATCGCCATGGCAAGGGCTAGCAGCCTCTGTAGCGCTTCATCTGGCGAAGAAAAGGTGATCGAGATGGTTCCCGGCGAGACCGAAACGCCCTCGGGTAGATTGGCGAACTCCTGATTGAGCACGGTGGTCGGCGCTTCCACCAGTACCTTCGGCTGAGCCAGCGCCTCTTGCCGCAGTCCTTCCAGGACCTGCGCGAGCCTCTGGCGGCGGCGGTGCTCATAATGCGCATCGTCGCCTGCGGCCAGACGTTTCAAGTGCGCGATCAGTTCCTCCCGATCCGCCACGCCGTTCGCTCCAACTTGACGAGCCACGCAAGGGCGCAGTATCTGCTGCGCTCTTCGAGTGCCCACCTGCAGGAGAGACTGGAGCGTCTCACGATCCACCCAGGGCCACGGGAGGTTCCCAAGCTCGGCGATGACTTGGTCTAACCGCCCATACCATGTGGGTTTATCGGGCACCGTACTACACTAACACGGTGGCAGCGATTGTGCGCATGTACGAAATATATAGCGACAAGTTACTTCTGATAATAGAACGTTATCAGAAATGTGATAAATTTGGCGAATGCAGCTAGTCTCGCTCAGCCAGCAGGCCCGTGAATTTGCGGCCGCGGCCAAGGCGGGCAACACATTGCGCGCTTACCGGGCCGATTGGAGGGACTTTCGCGAATGGTGCGAGGCCCATCAAGTTGCCGCGTTGCCGGCTTTGCCGCAAACGGTCGCCCTGTACCTTACCGACCGCGCGGCTACGCTCAAGACGTCCAGCCTCGCGCGGCGGATTACCACTATCAACCGGGCGCATCAAGCGGCGGGCCAGCCTTCGCCCGCGACGATGCAAAATGCTGTCGTCAGTGAAGTCTGGAAGGGCATCAAACGCAAGAAGGGCATCGCCCAACAGGGAAAGAAGCCGTTCCTGACGCCAGATCTCCGGCGCATGATCGGTGAGCTTCCGCAGGATCTAAGGGGACTGCGCGATCGGGCACTGCTGCTGGCTGGCTTTGCCGGCGGCTTTCGCAGATCGGAACTAGCCGCGCTCCGTGTCGTAGATCTGGAGACCGCGCCGGATGGACTAATTATGCGGCTCGGCAGGTCGAAGACCGACCAGGAAGGGCGGGGAAGAGCGGTGGCCCTGCCATACGGCTCCGATCCGCAGACTTGTCCGGTGCGTGCGCTCGACACTTGGCTGCGGCAGGCGGGCATCACGGATGGGCCGCTGTTTCGCGCCATCGATAGATACGGGCAGATCAGCGGCCAGGCGCTGCACGCTGATTCGGTCGGGTATTTGGTGAAGCGCGCCGCCGCCCGCGCCGGCCTCGAAACCGGGCAGTACGCCGGTCACAGCCTGCGCGCGGGCTTGGCCACCCAGGCCGCCATGAATGGCGCGAGCGAACTGGCCATCATGAAGCAGACCGGGCACCGGTCCCTGCCCACCGTAAGGAAATACATCCGGGAGGGCTCCCTTTTTCGCGACAACGCCGCCGCGAAGCTGGGTCTTTAGGTAAAGTACGCCTCGACCGCCTGGCGGATACGGTCGCTGGCGCGGCCGTCGCCGTACGGATTGTGGATGCGCGCCATGCGGCCGTATTCGGCTTCGTCTTCCAGTAAGCGCTCGGCTTCATGCACGATCCGGTCCGCGTCGGTACCCACCAGTTTCACGGTGCCGGCGTCCACCGCTTCGGGCCGCTCGGTCTTTTCCCGCATCACGAGAATGGGTTTACCGAGCGAAGGACCCTCCTCCTGGATGCCGCCTGAATCGGTGATCAGCAGGTAGGCGCGCCGCATCAGATCCACGAAGGGAACGTAGTCCAGAGGCTCGACCAAGAACACATTCGCCAGCCCGTCCAACTGCCGGTACACCGGGTCCATCACGTTGGGATTGCGATGCACCGGATAAATCAATTGGATATCGTCGCGGCGGGCAAGTCGCGCAAGGGCCTTGCAAATTTGCGCGAAGCCACTCCCGAAGCTTTCACGGCGGTGGGCGGTGACCACGATCAGCTTCTTGGACGCTTCCAATTGGGGCCACATTCCCGCAGGCAGCCGGCCGGCCGCCAATGCGTCTCGCACGTAGAGCACGGCGTCGATGCCCGAATTGCCGGTGACAGAGATGCGCCGCGGGTCAATGCCTTCGGCCAGCAGGTTGCTTTTGGCCGTTTCGGTCGGCGCGAAGTGCAAGGCGGCGAGGCGGGTGGCGACCACCCGGTTCATCTCTTCGGGAAATGGCTGCGCGAGGTCGCCGGTGCGCAGACCGGCTTCCACATGGCCCACTGGCACATGTTGGTAGAAAGCCGCCATGGCGCCCGCCAGGGTGCTGGTGGTGTCGCCCTGGACGAGCAACATGTCCGGTTGCTCGACTTGGATTACCGGCTCGAGGGCTGTCAGGATGCGAGCGGTGATCTGCGCGAGTGTCTGCCCGGGCTGCATCAGGTCGAGGTCGCAATCCGGGGTGACTTCGAAGGCCGCCAATACCTGATCGAGCATCGAGCGATGCTGCGCGGTCACGCAGACGCGCACTTGAAAGCGGTCGCTCTGCCGCAGGTTTAATAGCACCGGGCAGAGCTTGATGGCCTCGGGCCGCGTGCCGAAGACGATGAGGATTTTACGCATGACCGACCACTGCCTGCACGATTTGGTCGAAGTGCACGGCCACCGACGGCCACCCGTAATTCTCCTCGACGAGCTGTCGCGCGGCCCGGCTGAGTTGCGCGCGGCGGTGCGGATCGCGCAAGAGCCGGACCACCTGGCGGGCGAAATCGGCGGGGTCGTCGGCCAAGATAATGTTCTCACCATGACGCACAGGCAGGCCCTCGGCGCCCATGGTGGTCGAGACCACGGCTTTGCCCATGGCCATGGCTTCGAAGATCTTGATGCGGGTTCCGCTGCCGCTGCGCAGCGGCACCACGCACAAGGCGGCTTGGCCGAGATAGGGGCGGATGTCATCCACCGCGCCGGTCACCATCACGTTGGCGGATGCCAGGGCTTGAACTCGCCGTGGGGGACGGCGTCCCACGGCCCAGAAACAGGCGCCTGGAATCTCATGGCGGATTAGAGGAAGGATCTTGTCGACAAAGTAGACGACGCCGTCTTCATTCGGCATCCAGTCCATGGTGCCGGTGAAGGCCATGGTGTCCGGCTGTTCCGGGTCCGGCGACGGGTTGAAGTACTCGGTATCCACACCCGTGGGGATCACGGAGATGCGGCTGCCATCGACATATTGGAGGAACGCCGTGCGATCGTTTTCCGAGACGGTTAAAACGTGATCGGCCAGCTCCACGTAACGGCGCTCAGCCACGGCCAGCGCACGCGATTCCAGCCAGCACGCAGTTTTCATCAACGGATTGGACGTGACCTTATAGTGGCGCTCCCAAACTTGGGCCTCCACATTGTGGGTGAACAGGATGGTGGGCGGCGGCGTCTTCCAATGCATGAGCGAGCCGGGCACGAGGAAGTCGCAGACGATCGCGTCGAAGGTGGAAGATGCGCGCAGCTCCGCGTAGCGGCGGCATACTTCGGGGTAGAGGAATTTGTCGACGGTGACGGGCCGGCCGGCAGCCATCATGCGGGCGGACCGGATATACTCGCCGAGGCTGCGGCGGGGCGGGAGCGGCAAGGGGACGGGCACGATTTTCGCGAAAAAGCCGTTGCCGTGAAGGTGCTGGTCGTCGGGGTGCTCCGGGTAGAAGGTGAAGAGGGTGATCTCGTGTCGGCGGGCGAGTTGTTTGAGGATATTGTAGCTGCGGATCTTGCCACCCATATCGGGGGGGAGCAGGCCTCCGGCTTTGACCCACAGGAGCCTCATAACATAAACTCCGTGACGCCTGCGGGGCCGCTGGCGCGATAGATGAAGCGTTCGGCAAAGATGAAATCGTGTTGCGACCCCTGGGGTTCTTTATACTGGTAGGCTCCGGGCGCGGTTTGGATAAGCACGCCGGGTTCGCCTGGAACCAGGACAACGGCGAATTCGGCGGGCAGGGAAGTCTCCCTGCTAAAGCGCAGGACGAAGGCTGGCTCTTTCCTGCCGTAGACGGGGGACCAATCCCAGGGCTCGACAGACTGGGTCCAGTGGCGGCCGGCGGGCGGCAGGATGGCGAGATCGCGCTCGTCTAGGAAGTGCCAGTGGATGTCCAGGCGATGGCCGCTCCCTGACGGCCGCGGCTCAGTAACCACGTCGCGGACCAGCCAGAATTTGTCTTTGAGTCCGAAGACCCAGCGGCGGTGGATCATGGGATGGTAGCCGTTGTGATGGCCGGAGAAGAGATCGAACGATTCGCTGGTGTGCCAGATATCGACGGTGGTTTCAGGCATGTGCGTCCAGGCGAAAGGGCCTGCGGGTCTGGCTTGATCGCGGCCATCGACCTGGAGCGTGTTGTGGGCGGCGGTACCGCGAAAACGATCGCGTTCGGGACAGACATAGCAGAAAGTGCCGGGATCGATTAGTACGGGCCGGCCGGCGGCGATGAGTTGGATGCTTAAGGCGTCGGCATGGCTGTGTCCAGCGGTGAGAGCACCTTGCGGTCCGGCATCGATGAAGAGTTGGGAATCAGCCGAGACCATGGCGTAGATGCCGCCTACGGTGCTGGACTGAAGTCCGGCGCGGGCTGAAACCCGCCCCCCGATGACCCGGCCCCCATCGTCGTCGCCGAAGTTTGGCCGGCGGCCGGCTTGAGAAATCGCTGTGAGGGCGTCGCTCATCTTTTCGATAGTGCGATCAAAAGATGGTGGGATGGGGGCCGCATTTTTCGCAGCCAGATCGCGTGCGAACTGGAAGAAATCGAGGGCGTAGCTGTGGTAGTAGACGGATTGCTCGAAGTGGAACCCGTCGGGGCGAACCTGGGTTTCGGCCTGTTGCAGGACGATTTTCCAGCCGCGGGCTTGCCAGCGGGATGCTTCTGCGATTTGCGGACACATGGTGCCGATGGCGAAGAGCGCTACGCCTTCGCCCAGCAGGTGCGTGTTGGGGGAAAAATAGGTGGACAGAAAGCGTTCGATGTACCAGCCGTGCAGATGTAGGGCAGCGATCAAATCAGGGTGGAAATCTCCAATTACATGGCGTACCCAGAGCCACGAAAGCGCGCGAAAGGCGACCTCCAGCGCGCTCGCCCAGTTAATCCCGATGGGGTAGGGATTCTCGCTTCGCCAGTGAGTCCACTGGGCTAGAATTTCGTCGCGGAAACCTGCTTGGGCTAGAGTGACGAGGTGCTGGTGACGGTTCAGCTCCCAGATGATTTTGTGGTCGCCAATTTGGTCGAAGTCGAGGAAGGGGATTTGATACCAAGGCTTGCGGGGGGCGCGCTGGCCATGCACGGGGTCGAAGTGCCAGTCGATGGGGGTGCCGAAATCGAGGTCTCTGTAGCCGAGCAGGTCGAAACGATGCCGGCGGAGTTTTTTGGCTTCGTCGAGGGAGTGGAGAGGGGGCAGGTCCGGGAAGGCCCGGGCGGCCTGGGACGGGATTAGCTGGCAGGTTGGGGGGGTGCTCCACCGTTTGGATAAGGCTTGTTGGGTGCGGGTGGCGAGTTCGGCCGGGCTCATTTGCAGCAGATGAGTGAGATTCATGGGAGGGGACAGGCAACGACGCCTGTCCTACTGGTGATGAAGATGTCACCCCAGAGCTGCAGGTTCAGAAGGCGCCAGATACGGTCGGTGGCATCTTCGAGACCGCGCTTGTGGCGGGTGAGGAGATCGTTCAAGTAAGTGAAATCGATATAGGGGGCCAACAGGCCGTCGCGGTCGTTAAGTTGGGCAATGACGGCATCGGCACTGGGATCCATCAACCACTGGCGGAGCGGCGTGGGAAAGCCCATTTTCTTGCGATAGACGATGTCGTGCGGGAGGATGTCTTCGACAGCGCGCTTGAGAATGTACTTGCCCACGCCGCCGCGTAGTTTCATGCGATCGGGAACGGTAGCGGCGAATTCGACGAACTCGTGGTCCAGAAAGGGGACTCGGCTTTCGATGGAGCAGGCCATGCTCATCTGGTCCTGCTTCATGAGCAGTTCGACGAGGTAGGTCTTCTGATCCGCGTAGAGCATGCGGGGGAGCAGGCCGGCATTTGGCTGGGAGTTCCAGTAGTGGAGATAGGAATCGTAGGTTCCATCGAACGGCGCCGCGAGCAGGCGCTGCTGCTCGGCGCGGGAAAAGGCGGAGTAGAAGTTATCGAGGTAAAGGGCTTCGAGGTCTTCGCCGCGTCCCAGGACGGAATGCCGCAGCTTGCGGCGCATGTTGCCGGAAAGCAGGCGGGTGTTGGCAATTGCGGAGCGGAGCGCATTCCGCAACGGGCTGGGAACCGCGCCGTAGGCCCTCATGAACCGGCGATTGAGGATGTAAGTGCGATAGCGGGCGTATCCGGCGAATAGCTCGTCGCTGCCTTCGCCGGTTAGAACTACCTTTACCTGCTCCGCGGCGAGACGCGACACGAAATAGAGCGAGACGCTGGACGGCCAACTGATGGGCTCATCTTCATGCCAGATGAGGTGGGGCAGGGCATTGAAGAAATCGCCGCGTCCGATGACCACTTCGTGGTGTTCGGTGCCGATTTTTTCCGCGACCTGGCGGGCGTAGGATAGCTCGCTGAAAGCCCGCTCGCGGTAGCCGACGGCGAAGGTTTTGACAGGCCCTTTGGACATGGGCTTCATCAGAGCGGCGATGGCGCTGGAATCGACGCCGCCGGAAAGGAACATTCCTAGGGGCACGTCGCTCATAAGGCGCGTGCGGACAGCTTCTTCCAGGCGGGTGCGGCATTCGGCAATCCAGGTTTGGTCGTCGCGTGACTTGGCAGGCGAAACCACCTGCCCCACCATGCAGGGAATTTCCCAGTACTGACGGATTTCGAGTTGTTCGGGCGACAGCCGGAGCCAGTGGCCCGGCATGAGCTTGCGGATGCCGGAGAACAGCGTCCGCTCACCTGAGCAGTACCCGAAATTGAGGTATTCGGAGAGCAGCGACTCTTCAAAGCGCGGGGAGATGGCGGGGTGCGCGAGCAGCGCCTTGATTTCGGAGGCGAAGGCGAACAGGCGGCCGTCCCAATAGTAGTAGAGCGGCTTTTTGCCAAGGCGGTCGCGGGCACAGAACAGCGTGCGTGTGTTTATGTTCCAGATGGCGAAGGCGAACATGCCGCGGAAGCGGGTCACGCAATCCGGTCCGTACTGCTCGTAGGCGTGCAGGATGGTTTCGGTATCGCAGCGCGTGCGGTAATGATGGCCGGCCTGTTCGAGGGCGGGGCGGAGGTCGGCGTGGTTGAAGATTTCGCCGTTATAGGTGATCCGGAGCGCGCCGTCTTCGTTGCACATGGGCTGGTGGCCGCCGGCGACATCGATGATGCTGAGGCGGCGGTGTCCGAGGGAGGCGAAGGGATCGCGGTAGTAGCCGGAGGCGTCGGGGCCGCGATGACGGATGGCGTCCGTCATGCGGGCGATCACCGAGTCCGGCGAAGCGCCGGGGGTGCGGGTTACGAATCCTGCGATGCCACACATATACGGATGCCGTTAAGGGCTGCCTTCCCGATTCTCACACAAGACGGTGTCCAAACCCCAAATAGCAGGCTGGCCTCCACAGGGGAGGCGCGGCCCAGATGGCAGTCGACCCGTCCCCTCAGATCTCTTTAAGCCGAACAAAGCCGATGATGTTAAGTCACTTGTTTTCATGCTTTCCACAACTTGCCGTCGCCTGCACGTCCAGGCTCAAAGAAACCCATTTCACCTTACGGCAAGCGCAAGCACCGATGCGCGAATCTTAACCGACACAGGTTTCGGAGAGCCCCGGTGGCCCACCGAGGTCAGGCGCGAAATCGCGCGCTTTGGTGAACTAAACTGGCGCCGTACATATCCCGGTTCCCCTCCTTCAAATAGTACCCAGGCCGCCTGCGTGGTCACACGGTTTGCCGAGCTATCGATACCTGTAATTCCTATGATTTACACGGATTGACCCGTCAGTTCCGCCTAACAGTATGCTGGGATCGTATCAGGAGTGGCCTCGTCCTGTCGATTCGACTGGCTTCCAGCCTAGTTAGAGGCCTCGCGAAAACATGAACAAATGCAGAGTTGCAACAGACCTCTGCCTGTGGATGGTGTTTGTCTCCACAGGAGAGGGACAAACGTTGGTCGATTTGCGCACGCAAAGCAAGAGCGTCGATTTTTCGGCGGCCGGGTCCACGAAACCGATGCAAACGGGAAGCAGCGTGCCTACCACCTGTGCGGTAGGACAGTTCTTCTTTCTGACGACGGCGCCCGCGGGGAGCAATGTGTATGCGTGCAATCCGGCAAACACTTGGACCGTCGAAGGCAATAGCTTGTCGGTGAATGCGGGCACGGCAAACGAAGTGCTGTCCAGCAACGGGAGCACCATCCAATGGCTGGCGCTGGGCGGAGATATCTCCGGCGCTCCGCAGGGACTGACGGTAACCCGGCTGCAAGGCCGGACCTTAAGCAGTACGACCCCGTCCAGCGGTCAGGTATTGCAATGGAACGCCGCCGCGAGCCAATGGCAGCCGGCGCCGGCCGAGGCGGGCAATTCCTCGTACGCATTCGCGACTCAATTGACGGTCACGATCCCGGGGACTGTACACCAATTCGGCACGGCCAACCTGGTTGTGGACTGTTATGACAATTCAACGCCACCGCAACGTGTGGAACCGGACAAGGTCCAAATCAGTCCGACAACCTACAACGTCACCGTCGATTTCAGCACGGCACAGACTGGTTATTGCGTGGTGAACGGCGCAGGCACGGCGTCCGTGGCGGGCGGAAGCGGTGGCGCGGTAAGCAGCGTATTTGGCAGAAGCGGCGCGGTGATGGCGCAAACCGGCGATTACAGCTTCGGGCAGATATCCGGCAGCATCGGATCCAGTCAACTTCCCGTGGCTGGCGGCGATGTGAATGGCACCCTGACAGCCGCCACGGTGACCGGCATCCAAAGCCGGGCGGTGGCGAACACGGTTCCGGCCAATGGCCAGGCTCTGCTGTGGAATTCCGGAACCTCCGCATGGCAACCCGGCACTGTATCTGGCAGTGGCGCCGTAAGCAGTGTATTTGGGAGAGCTGGGGCAGTCGCGGCGCAAACCGGCGATTACAACTTCGGGCAGATTTCCGGCACGCTCGGTTCCAGTCAATTCCCCGCGGCGGGCGGCGATCTGAGCGGCAATCTTACGGCCGCCACGGTGACCGGCATTCAAAGCCGGGCGGTGTCGAACACAGCGCCGGCCAATGGCCAAACCCTGGTATGGAATTCGGGCGCTTCGGCGTGGCAGCCGGGCACGATTTCCGGCGGCGGCGGAACGGTAAGCAGCGTGTTCGGCAGAACCGGCAGCGTCACGGCGCAGACCGGAGACTACGCTTTCGGGCAGATCTCGGGCACGGCAGCCTCCAGCCAACTGCCCGGCGCAGGCGGCGATCTCAGTGGGACCTTGACAACCGCCACGGTAAAAGCCATTCAAGGACAGCCGGTGTCCGGCACGTTCCCCGGCAACGGCCAGGCCCTGGTGTGGAACTCTTCGGCAGGCGCTTGGCAGGCGGCAAACGTTTCCGGCACCGGCGGCGGGGTCACCATGGCGTACCAACTCGGAGACCTGGCCGCGGTGCGCACCTCCTCTAATGCGCTCAGCATCGGCGGCGGCTGCACGCCCACGTCGCCTTGCAACGTGCGCTTCGGCTACCAGGTCTACAGCATCACCAACAGCGCGACTGTCACCGTTAGCGGCAGCGGTATCGGGACGGCTTACATTTACCTCAACAGTTCCGGCGTCCTGATGGTCGGCAATAATCTAACCGTAACGTGCTCGGCCGGATGCACCCAGCAATCCGGCGTTACGTCATTTCCGCCGAACGTTTTGCCGATATACATCTGGACGGCCACCAATGGCGCCTGGGACACTACGGGAGGGCACGATGAACGCGCCTTTCTGAGCTCCAAAACGCTGGCCGGCGGACAGGGGATCATCGTCACCGAGGCTCCCGGACAGAGCACTCTTGCGGTAGATAATGGCGTGATTCCTACTTACCTGATGAACTCCGCGACGCTGAATTTTCCCAGCATTGCCACAGGCACCTGCGCCGCGGATCAAACCCTGGCCGTGACCGGCGCCAACCCCGGCGACGCCATCGCGCCCGGCTGGCCGGCGCTGCCGACGGGCGTCTTCGGCATCATGCTGGTGAGCGGCACGAACACGGTAACGGTCCGCCTTTGTAACCTGTCCGGACTTGGCGTGGATCCGCCCAGCGCCACTTACCGGGCAACGATCGTGAGGAATTACTAATGAAACCAGCTATCAGCTTTCAGCTATCGGCCTTCAGCCTTCACCTTGCGACCCTCCTGTTAGGGGGCCCGGCTGTGCTCACCGGGCAGACGGTAGTCAATGGGGGCCGTGTCCAGATCGGCCCTTGGGACGCGTCAGGCGCCACGTACACCCTGCCCGCCAAGCGCGGGACCACCGCTCAATTGCCGGCCACCTGCACCCAAGGCGCGGAGTACTTCGCCACGGACGCCACACCCGGACAAAACAAATACCTATGCACGGCCACCAACACCTGGACACAGCAATCGACGGGAACGAACACGTTCGTACAACTGGGCGCCGGCGCCGTGGTGCGCACGGTGACCTCCAAGCTGCAGGATCTGGTTCACGTAAAGGATTTCGGAGCAAAGGGCGACGGCGTTACCGACGATTCGGCCGCTTTTGCGGCGGCGTTGGCCTCCGGCGCCGGGGAGGTCCGGGCGGACGACGGCACGTACGTCGTGAACAGCGTCGTCACTCTGGCCAAAGGCCAGAAGATCTACTTTGGGGTCGGAAATCACACAGTGGGGGGCATCCGGTTTTCGGATTCTCTCACCGACCAAACCGGGACGGGCAAGATCGAATGCGCCGGGTCGGGAGTGAGTACCTTGATGCTGAAGAACGGCGCGAATCAAGATGTCATCTCGCAAACCAACTTCGCGGCATTGACCGGTACCAACAGCCTGTATGGTCTGTTCCGCGGCGAAATCCGCGGTTGCACGATCAATGGCAACAAGACCAACCAAACGGGGACCAGCTACGGCATCCGGCTCTACGGCCATGGCATTGAGATGACGGATGTATTCGTACAGAGCGCGTATTCGGACGGCATTTACACCGAGTGGGGTCTGGATTCTACATTTGCGACGCCCTCTCTGGATCTGGAGGGCTTTTTCACGGGAATACGCTCGGCGTTCAATAACGGAAACGGATGGACGTTCCGCGGACCGCACGATTCCGATTTCGTAGAGTTGGTACTTTACCAGAACGGCGGGTGGGGAATGCAGGTGCAAATCTCCAGCAGTTACAACGGCAACGGTCACCTTTCGAACGTCAACGCGTTTCTGAACACGCTGGGCGGCGTATACAGCAACAGCTCGCTGGACGGAAGCCAAATCATGGCGACCACGGTCACCGGATGGGGAATGTTGATCGACACGGGCGCCGGCAGCCATAATTTTTCGGCCGCGGAGTTTTCCGGCCCCACGGGCCTGGAAGTCAGGGCTCCGAGCCAGATCATTTCGGGCAATATCGTAAACACCACTACGGCCGGATTGCGGCTGAACGGCGGCTCGGGAAACTTCACTCTGCAGATGTTCAACAACACCGGCTATCAGATCGATTTTGCGAACGAAGTCGGGCCGAGCGTGATCTCGGCGAACTCCGCGAACGCCGCACCGGGCACGATGTTTCACAACACGCCCAGCCAGGCGGACTTCGTCTTCTTCGATTTTGGCGGCAGTTCCGGTAACCGTTATACATCGCTGCCCGTACAGACCGTCCACGTGGCCGGATGGTCGCCGCAATTCCCGCAAAGCAACGCGGTGATGGCGGTGATCAACGATACGACCCAGACCGGCAACTTGTCGGCCACCAATCTCACCTTGAGCGGCGCGGCCCAAGTGGGCAGTTCCACGTTCGCGAGTCTAGCCAGCGCGGCGAATGGGAGTCTTCTGTATTGCTCGAATTGCACGCAGACCACCGCCTGCGCGGCGGGCGGTTCCGGAGCGATGGCCATGTCCGTGAACGGGACCTGGTCATGCGCCGGCGGCGGCGGGGGGGGAGGCGGAAGCTATACCTTCCGCAATAATCTGGCGAATACGTCCGGGACGGTCGACTTCACGCCGCTCGACTCTACCGTGATGGACGCCGTAGAAGAGTTCTTGCCATCCACCAGCTTAACGGGAAAGATCGGAACCTTGGGCTGGGGGGTGGCTCCGGTGGCCTCGGGCTGTTCCGGATTCTTCATGACCACAGGGCAAGCCAACCATCCCGGAATCTTCTTTCTTAACAGCGGGGCTACCGCGGGCGGCGGCTGCTCCCTCACTCTATCCGATGCGGTCAGTGGGGCGACATATCCTTTTGTGAATTTGGGAGTAGGAGGTTCCTGGTCCTATTGGGAGACACAGGCCATCTTCCAAACCGATGGCGGCGGAGTGTCGAGCGCCCGTTACTTAGTTGGCTTCAGTGACAATAATGCGGCATATCATCCCACGGGCGGGAACCAGATAGCGGTACGGTACGACGCTGCCGGTGGCGGATGTGCCTCTAACGAGAGCACTACGAACTGGGTGTACGAAGTGATCGTCAGCGGAACAAAGACCTGCTACAATAGCGGCTTGTCCGTGGCTCCGAACACCTGGTATCACGTCCGCATTTATTCCGCGACGCAGGGAACCGTCCAGTTCCAGATTAATGGTGCCTTTTCGGGAAGCATAGCGACCGCCCCGACCGCCACCATGGCGCCGCAGTTCATCAATCTCACCACCTTAAACGGAACGGATGAAGGACTTTCCGTGGACTGGTGGGCCATGAAGATGCAGGGGTTGGTGCGATGAAGATCGTTGCGTTGTCAATTCTTTCCACCTGTGCGTGCCTGGCAGCCATCGGAAACCTTCGGGTACTGGGCACGACCGCCACGCAGGCCTTAATCGCTTATACGGCGCCTGATGGTAACGCCTGCACCATCCAAGCCAGCCAGAGTTCTACTCTCACTCCGCTGGCTTTGGACGTGGACCCGGGTACCTTTCTAAACTCCAACTTAGACCTCAGCCGGCCCAGCACGGTAACGGCCGGCCTTTCCCGCACGGTAGTGCTCGGCCAACGCGCCGCGCAGTACGCGACTGCCGGGACATATTCGGGCGTGCGGCATTACTCGCGTGCGCTCCAGGCTTATACGCCATATTTCATCACGATTACTTGTCCTTCCACCGGCGACACCGCAACCCTCCCATTCACGACGAATAATATTCCCCTTGGGCAGACATACGGAGACCCGTGGCTTTCCGACCCTTCGCACCCCGGGGACCAGCCTTGGCCCGAATGGCTTGGCGGGCTAACTCCGGAATCCTTCATCGACCCCTTGACCGGCACGTATCAGTATCGCATCGGCTTGCGCGGTAACGCCTGGTCATACTGGACCGGCGCATTCGGCTCGGCATTTAACCAAGGGCAAACGAATCCATGCGACACGGCCGGGCCGTGGACCTCGCCCTGCAATGTAACCGCAGGCTCCGGCAATACCACGGTCGGCGCCAGCACGGCGCCGCTGGTGATCCGTCCGTTTCTGAATGCCACCTACGGCACGACTTGGTATGGCAGCCAGAACACCATCGATCAACTCAGCGTCTTGCTCACCGGCTACGCAAATTCTACGACCACCAGCTACCGCGTGCTGGACATTTGCCTATCGCTCAATGGCGGCGCTTCGTGTGCCAGTTCCACGCAGCAGACGACCATGGGCTCAACCAGCGGCCAGCAAACCGTAGGGCAGGCCCCCGCCTCAATCTGGGCCACCGCGCAATTCGGTACCATCCCGTGGCTGCTGGATACCAATCCACGATTCAATATGCAGGAGGCGTCGCCGCATTCCGGAACGGGCACAGTCTCCGGGAATACCCTCGCCAACTACCCGGCTCCTGCCGGTGTGCCTGGAAGCGATTTCTTCAGCCTGTATTGGATAACCGGAGGAAATGGACATATCCGGCTGTCCACGAATAACGACGCTTGCATTACGCCGCCGGCTGGTACCACGTCGGTCGAATACGCGATTACCGGGTTCGTGGATGGGAGCCACTTGACCGTATCCGGTACGCCCCCAACCGGGAATGTCTATTGGTGCGAGAACAACTTCGCGGTCATGGTGTGGCGCGATCAAGCGCCCACGGACGGCAGCGCCGTGACACTCACAGCCGCCAGTATTAACGTGATGTTGAGCTCGTACCCATCCTATCCGGACAACGGGGCGGGCACTGCCTGTTTCAGTAAGTTAGTCTACGGAGGATACTTCTGCCTGTTTGGAAATCTCTATTGGGTCAACCCTACCGGCCCCGTCGTGGCATATTACGGCCGGCCCCAGGCGGCCGGGGTCGATGGCGGGGGAACTCCGATCGCGAATTCCTGGGCCGTCACCGGCGCTCCCACCCCGGAAAGCGCGAGTATCGACCAGACCCAAAACCAATTGACCTTTTACATGGTATCGACCGATCCAGCCGGCGGCGGGCCTTTGGTGATTCAAGGCGTGTTTAACCCGCCGTCGACTCCATCTCAGCCGGCCGCCCCACAATCGGATATCGGAATTCCCCAGATTCAAAATGCGACCGTAACGTCTACTACGGCATACTCCGTCGCCTGGAATAATGGTTTGACATTCACGAACCTGACTCCGCAGTCCAGTATGCCGGAGAGTGTTGTCCAGCAGATGGCCGCTTTCGATCCGACATTTCTTCCGTCATATTTTAACCGTTCGGCGACCGGGAGCTGGAACTGCGGTATTACGGGCGCTATGTCCACTGGCGTATTTTACTTCGCATGTTATTCGATGGGCGGGGACACGCCGGCCTGGATCTTCGCGTTTTCGCCCGGGGATGGAAACCCCGCCCACGCGGGCCTTGCGGGTGGGCCGCAAATCGTCGGCGCGATCGACACATTCAACACTCCACCCGGACCCGTAGCTTCGGGACAGGGCGCACTTACCGGACGCAGCCTCCACGCCATCGGAGAGACGGGCGAATCCGGCTGGCTGGCGGTGGCCGGCAACGAATACGAGCCCATCAACACGTCCGCCACCAGCATCCCGGCGAGCGGCGTGAGTTGCTCCACGTACGGCTTATCGGCCGGCAACGACTGCTACCTGGTTCAAGTCAACAGCCACACGGTCGGCAGCGTGACCGGGTATGAACCATACTTCGCGTCCCCGTCCGGCCCGTTTCTCGGCACGCCGGGAGAATTGCGCACCACCCAGATCGGCGATACGGCGTGCGTGACCACGGCTAACGCCGGGTCCTGCACCTGGTATAACCAAACCAACGAGTTGATGACCTTGAAGATAAAGAACTACGGGGGCGTCAACGGCGCCTGGGTTTTCCAGCGCAACGCATATGGCACAGAGAAGCCTGTGCCCGGGCCGATTTCGTTGTGGTGGGAGAGCTACCAGAGTTCGGTCGCTCCCACATCGACCGGCGTGAGCGGCGCGGTCCAGGTTTTTTGGAACCCGCTCACCGGGTGCGCCGGTTCGCCGGACCCGCATGGCAATTGCCTGATCCAAGATCCAAACGAATTTCACGGCCATGCGGAATGGCGGAATGGCGGCGAATCGCAGGTGGTCAGCGTGCCACAATGGAAGATTCCCGGCGCCGCGAACAACTTCGCGGATTGGCCCAATGTGTACCAAACCCTCATTGGACCGGTTCCTAATATTCTGCAATACCCGGCCGCCAATGTCACGCCGAACGCGGTACCGGGAGTGAACTACGTACTCTCCTCCACGCCGTTCGCCGCGGCTTACGGGGTTCCGTTCGAACCGGACGGCGGAGGGCACCCCAACGCCGCCGGAGTGAACTCCGGTCCTTACGAAACAATTCGCGCATTCGACAATATCCCCCTCCAGGGCGGCAGTTACGACCCTCCGTTTTCCCCGGTGTCCGGGCAGCTCTATTACTACCGGCCGGGGACCGTGACCGACCCGGACGATTTCTACACCTCCGGCTCTACGGCCTATATCAACCGGAAGCTTATGGCCACCGGGGCTTCTTGCGGCTCGCATCCATTAATCGACGTGAGTGGGCCGAGCGCCAACGTCGCCACCGGCTCTTCGGGTTCATATACCTATTGCATGGCACGGGCCGGCGGGGAATGCTATTCCGGTAGCCTGCCTGGAGACGTATACGTGAATTGTCCGGGCGTGCTTTACTCGTACTGTTCCGGAGTAGCGACTCACGGGGGCACCCCGCTGGGCGTTGGAAACGATATCTGCGTAGGGAACATCGCAAAAGAGGCAAACGCAATTACCCAGTACACCCTGGACCGCACGGACTACGCCGGCGCCTACAGCCGCGTTCTGGTGAGTGCCACCTCGCGCGTGCGCATGGTCACGGGATTCGAGGGCAATCAACTGCTGCCGGATAACTCCTGGATTCTGTACCGCCAGGAATTCTTGAACTACCAGAGACCGGAGATGTGGATGGCGATGTACCCACCGTATCCACCTGACGACCCAAGCGATACCGTGGCTCGCGGAACCTTCGTGCCGATGAGCGTCAGTTTGAGTCCGCCACCCGGTCTCGGCGCCAATAACGCGATCGTCGAGTTTGGTTATCAGGAGTATGGCGCTCCGCAGCTCATTAACTGCACGACTCGCAACGACGCATGCATCGCGGTCGCCAGCACGGTGCCTTCGGGAAACCAGCCGTTTTATTTCGCTTCGGAGAATCCGGCCGGCGCGCCCTGCGCCTCCGGTTGCACGATCGCCATACCGGCCATCTCAGAGAGGATTCTGTACTATCAGGTGAAGTATAGGTCCGCGAACAATACCGTACTCGCCGCCGATCCCGTTACGTCCGTCGTGGTTCCCTGATCTTCTCCGGCTATCCGCCCCATGTCCCCGGCATGCTTAACTTTACAGGCAGCCTTTTACCCGCATGGTTCCTACCGCCCGCAACCGTTCCTGGCCGGAACGGCGCCCGGATATCGGGTGACTCCGATCCGGCCGGCACGAGGGACAAGAGTTGCGCTGCGATCGCCCGGTCCAAGGCCACGCATAAACCCGCCAGCATTGGGAAGTAATACATATAGGCGTTACTGGCGAAGACCGCGGTCCCGGTGAATGCGACCAGCGCAAGCCGCAGAGCGAACGCCATGTGGCGCACCGAGGACAATGCCGGATACTGCCGCGCCCGCTTATCGGCGGAGTGGACGATCCTGAAACAGAACAGCAGCGCCAGGCAATAGAAAAACAATCCGGGTACGCCATCTTCGCAGGACACCTGCGTGAACGTATTGTGCGTTTCGTGCCACGCATTAAAGTTGGGCCGTCCCGTGGTCGCCTGGACATAGCTTGCGTTAGCGACCGAAAACATCCCCGGGCCGACGCCCAGTAAGGGATGCCGGATCGTCAACTGCAAACTGGAATACAAGAGATCTTTTCGTAGCTCCATGGATTCTATGGCGGATAGCTCCGACATGGATAAACGCACGGGAGGGGACGTACTCAATATAGTTCTAAACCGGTCCAAGGCGCTCCGCGTGGACCAAGCAATGGCAACTACCGAAAGAATCAGCGCCACGACGCCCACAACCACCTTCTGGCTGGCGGGCAGCGGCACAAAATACATGAGGAACATGACCGCCAGGGTCACCAGGCCGCCACGCGAGCCAGTTGCCGCTACCGTCACGGGGATGCAGAAGAGCATGAGCAGACAAGCCAGCTTCAACAGCGAGAACCCGGGCTTGGTGCGCATCACGAAGAGACCAAACGGTACGCCCATAAGCAGCATCAAGGCCAGGTAGTTGGCGTTTCCCAGAGTGCCTCCCAGCAGGGCCATGCGGCCCTGTTGTACGCGGCCTATCGCCAGGGTGACGACCTCGATGAACACGGTGGCCGCCGCCAGAGTGTACATGATCTTACGGCACTGCTCCAGTCCCTGCACCGCGGACGCGATGATGACGAAGGAAAAAATAGACATTAGCCAAGTGTCCCGCAGCATTCTAAAGCTGCCGCCGCGCCATATGCTGAATGGCACACAGAGACACATCCAAAGCGTAAAGGCGATCAGGCAGATACCGACTTTCGAGAAGGCCGCGCGGATATCTCCACCGAACAGCAGAATCGCCAAAAGCGCGAGACCCACGATAATCCGTACCGCATGCATCGGGGTGCCCGTAACCATGTCCATGATTTCCGGAAACCGGGCATACACTACAAACACAAAGGCAGCCGTGAGGTAGAAGGCCGGGCGGGGCGCCATCGCCGAGCCAGTTCGCGCGGGCCCGGCTGGGTATGCAAGGTTAGTGCCGCGCAACGGCTGTGTATGGAGCGGGGTCATGGCATCGGCCAGGCAGGTGCTTCGCCAATTGAGTGTAGCACCCGGCGCGGGCCCGCTCTCCTCATCTCGCCCGGCGGAGCGTTACACTGGGTAAGTGTCCCCCACATCGGCCGTCGGTCGCAGTCAACTCCATCAATGGGCGGAAACGCCGCACGGCCCTGTGTAGATGAGTATACGGGTGGTCTATTACATAGCTTCGCACGAGCCCGCCGTGCGCGCTTTCAATTCCCGCATGCGGGCGGCTGGCGCCCTGCCTTTCCCGCTGCCGGAGACCGCTCCGGCGCCAAATCCGAACACGCCCGCGCCGGGCATCGCCTACAGCCATTTCGTGGTGGCGGACGATGCCGGCGAGGTACGCGGCGGATACTTTATCCGCACCCAACCGTTTTACATCCGCGGACAAATCCACAGCGTTGGGCAATACAACGCGCCTCTGTCGGAAGGCATCGCCGACAAGCGCTATGCCGCCGTTGGATCTATGATGCTGGCACACGCCCTCCGAGAACAGCCGCTGCTGTTTGCCATGGGCATGGGAGGCGTGGACCGGCCGTTGCCGCGTATGTTGCGCGCAATGGGCTGGCCGGTCCTGGAGACTCCGTTCTATTTCCTGGTTCTCAACGCCAAACCATTTCTGCGAAATATCGGGCCGTTGCGCACTCACAAGGGCCGTCGCATGGCAGCCGATCTCTTGGCATTTTCAGGCCTTGGCGCACTGGCGCTGCGCGGAATTCAAACCGCGCGAGCGCGGAACCGCTTCGATCCGCGCTATGGCAACCACCCTATCCAAGAGTTCTCCCAGTGGGCCGACCGGATCTGGCAAGCCAGCGCGCAACACTACTCGCTGAGCGCCGTACGCACCGCCGAGTATTTGCGGTTCATCTATCCATACATGCAGCCAGGCATGCAAACTCCCTATTACGGAGTCCGGCTTACCGCGGGTGATTTGCCGGTGGCCTGGGTGCAGATGCTCGATTGCCAACCCCGCGACCGGTCGTACTTCGGCGAGATGCGCGTCGCCGCGCTGGTGGACGGCGTGGCTCAGCCAGCGGCTATCCCATCGCTCGTCAGCAGTGCCGTGCAAGCCGCCCGCGAACGAAACGCCGACATCGTCATCTCCAACCAAATGCATCGGGACTGGACCTCGGCGCTCAAAGCCGCGGGCTTCTGGCAAGGTCCTTCGAACTACTTGCTGGCTCTGTCCAAGGATTTGCGCAAGCTGTTAGAGCCTTTGGAAGAGAATATCCCTCGCATTCATTTCAATAGGGGCGACGGCGACGGCCGCGTGAACTTTTGAGGAAGATCGATGGAAGACGATGCCACCAGCCTAGCGGACCACACACCCAGCCCGGACGATGCGCCGTTCCGGCACTATTCCCTGAGGCACCGGGCAACGGCTTGGATTAGTCACAATCTGTTCGACTGGTGTACTTACACCGTGCGCCATGGCCTGATTCGGGGCATGCGGCGCAAAGGTGGGTTGGGGTGGTTACCGCATTTCCTCTCATCGGGAGTAGCGACCGATGAACACGCATTTTGGGAGAGTCTGCGCCTTTCCGGTCTGATCGTATACGATGTCGGCGCGTTCCATGGCATTCTGACGCTGTTTTTTGCGAACCGATGCGCACAGGTGATTTCGTACGAGCCAAACACGCGGAATTACCTGCGGCTACTGGAAAATGTCCAACTGAACGGGTTGACAAATGTGATGGTACGCAAATTGGGTCTGGGTTCCCGGCCGGGCACCGGCGTCCTGGTTTACGCGCCTCTGATGTCCGGAGGAGGCAGTTTAAACTCCGCCCCGTCGACCAGGTCGAATATGCGGCAGGAAAGCGAGACGATTGCCATTTCCAGCTTCGACACGGACCTGGCATCGGGGTTGCCTGTGCCCGATCTCATTAAGATCGATGTGGAAGGGTACGAATTGGAGGTTCTGAGAGGCGCGGCTCACACCTTGGCCACCCACCACCCCGCACTGTTCCTGGAAATGCATGGCGAAACTATGAATGAAAAGAGGCGCAAGGTGAGCGAGCTGGTATCGTTTTTGGTAGAGGCCGGCTACCGGAATATCCTGCATGTCGAAAGCGGGGAGAGCATTACATTATTGAATAGCTCCGTTGCCGCGGAGGGGCATCTGTACTGCGTGGCCGTCTGACCGGCCGACACTGAACCGACCGATGAAACCTGTTTCTCTCGAACTGGGTCTGCTGCTGCTGGGCGATCCGCCTTATTCCGCCGCCAAGACTTCGGAGTTGCTGGAGTTGCTCGACTCCCATGCGGCAGTTTGTCCCGCCGCGGATCTGGCACGGTTGGCGTACCTAGCCGGAGCCATCGCGTCCGACGATGCCGAGGCCGCGCTCGGTTTGGCGGCACGGCTCAAATCGGCGCGCGGCGACTGCGGCTGTTGGTTACGCGCCGCGCTGCTGGAAGTTGGCGGGCGTTTTGAGGAAGCCGCCGAAGTGCTGCGCTTCCTGCGCGAAAAGGCCGCCGGCGAAGAGCGCGCCCTGGTGATGCTGGCTTGCGCGCGCAACTTGTTTGCCGCGGGGTGCAAGGAACCAATCTGGTATCCGCTGGCCGAGGCATGCAAATCGAGCGCCGCGCCGCGCACCTTGCGCAATGCCGCCCGTTTGCTGGCACAATCTCGCAAAACGGTGGAAGCGCCATTTCGGCGGCGCTGCCGGATCGCGCTCCTGAGCGGCACCACGATGGACTTCCTGGCGCCGATCCTGCGGGCGCAATGCTTCGGCGCCGGGATCGATGCGGAGATTTACATTGGCCCGTTTAACCAATACGCGCAGGAGATCCGCGATCCGGATTCGGGCTTGGCCCGCTTCCAGCCGGACGTGATCGTGGTCGCCACGGATTGGCGTTCGCTCGGCCTGCGGGACGAGGAAGACTCCCCCGGCGAGATCGTACGCGCGCGCTGCGCCCAACTCGAATCGCTATGGCGGGAATGCGGAGAGCGGCTTGGCGCCACGGTCGTTCAGTTCAACTATGAGGCGCCCCCTTTCGATGCGCTGGGTCATCTGAGTGCAGGTCTGCCCGGCGGACGAGGCCACCTGTTGCGCGCCATCAACCTGGAGCTTTGGGAAGCGGCCGGCCGGACCCGGGGTGTGGTGATTCTCGACGTGGACCAGATCGCCGCGCGCTTCGGTAAGGACCGCTGGAACGATCCCGTACTTTGGCATACCGCCAGACAGTATCCGTCGGCGGAAGCCATGCCGGCACTCGGCCGGCAACTCACTGCCCTGCTGCGCGCGGTTCTGGGACTCACCTCCAAGTGCCTGGCGGTGGATCTGGACGGCGTACTTTGGGGCGGAGTGATTGGCGAGGACGGATTGGCAGGCATCCAACTTGGAGGCAGTCCGGCAGGCGAGGCGTTCGTGGCCTTTCAGCGCTACCTGCAATCGCTCACGCGCACGGGCGCGCTGCTGGCGGTGTGTTCCAAGAACAACCCCGAAGATGCCGTGCTGCCTTTCCGCCGGCATCCGGAGATGGTGCTGCGCGAGCAAGACATCGCCGTATTCATCGCCAATTGGAAGCCCAAGGAAGAGAACCTGCGCGCAATTGCCGCGGCGTTGAATATTGGCCTGGATGGGATGGTGTTTGTCGACGACAATCCGGCGGAGCGGTCGCGCGTGCGGCAGAGCCTGCCGGAAGTCGAGGTGGTCGAGATGCCCGCGGATCCGGCGCAGTATATTGCCGCGGTGAGCCGGCTGGGCCTATTCGAAACGCTCGCGGTCACCAGCGAAGACCGGCAACGCACGGCTTCCATCCGGGAAAACTTGGCGCGTAAAATGCTCGAATCCACCGCCGGCGGCGTGGACGATTACCTGGTGCAACTCGACATCCAGGTGCAGTTGGCGCCTTTCGATGAGGCCAACCTGCCGCGCATCGTGCAATTGATTAACAAGACGAATCAGTTCAATCTCACCACGCGCCGGCGCGGCGACGCTGAAGTGCGCACCTTGTTGACGGCCGGCGCCTATACGCAGGCCATGCGCGCCCGCGACCGTTTCGGCGATAACGGCTTGACCGGGGTTTTGATCGCGATTCCGGAAGGCGGAGTTTTGCGCGTGGACACCTGGTTGATGAGTTGCCGGGTGCTGGGGCGGCGCCTGGAAGAAGTGATGTTTGCCGCGCTGGTGCGATACGCAGCGGAGAATCGCTACACCCACATCACCGGCGAGTACATCCCCTCCGCGAAGAACAGCCAAGTGGCCGATCTGTATGTCCGCCTGGGTTGCGCGGCGGCCGGCCAGGAGGGCGAGAGCCGGTTCTTCGTGTGGGAGACGGGTACCCTGTTTCCAGAGCCGGGCATGATCGCGTGCGCGGATCGCACGCAGCGCGAGGGTGGTTAACGGTTTTGGGGATCCCGACCGATAGAAACCGCTCCCTGACGGTCGCGGCTCAGTAAGCCGCGCGCAATCAACGTGAGTTACCGAGCCGCGACCGTCAGGGAGCGGTTTCCCCAAGACTGTTAGCACCCGCAGCGCGACGGCGCGACCGTTTATAGTAAGAAAAGCCGTGACGCTGATCGATCAACGCCTGCAACAAATCTTCCGGGAAGCTTTTGACGATGATAAGCTTACCGTCACCGACAGCCTTTCGCCGGAGACCATGCCGGAGTGGGACAGTCTGGCGCAAGTTAAGCTCATCGTGGGATGCGAGGAGGAGTTCGGCGTCAAGTTCACGATTGAGGAGACGGTCGAGACCACCAGCGCCGGAAAATTCAAGGCGGTGCTTGCTCTGAAGGGGGTTGGGCGCTGATCTCGCCGGTATGAAGATCGTGGCTGACCGGATATTCACACCCGCCGACCAAAGCGATTTTGCGGCTGTATCGGGCGACTTCAACCCCATGCACATGGACGAGGTGGCGGCCCGCCGATCGCTCTTTGGCGCTCCGGTGGTCCATGGCATCCATCTATTATGTTGGGCTCTGGAGAGTTGGCTCTCGAGTCGCAATCGCGCAGCGGCGGGGCTGGAGCGCCTCACGGCGACCTTCCACCGGGGCGTTCTATTGGGACAGACCGTGCACACCTCCGTGTTAAGCGATGCCGAAGAGTTCACCTTGGAGATAGGCCGCGATCGGATGAAGATAGCCTCCATTCGCGGTAAGTTGGGCGCACGGGTTGCGTTTCCCGAGATGCTGCCGCCCATGGAGCGTGCGCGCGCGTGCCGGATAATGGATTCCGCCGCGCTCCCGCAGGCCATGGGCAGCTTGCCGCTCTGGTATTGCGCGCCGGACGTCATCCGCCTATTTCCGCAACTGGGCACAGCCTTGCCGCCCTTTCAGTTGGCTGCGATTTTGGCAACCACCCGGCTAGTAGGTATGGAGTGCCCCGGCCTTCACTCGTTTTACTCGACGATGAAATTGGCGTTCGCCTCGGAAGCCTCCGGATCGCCGCGGATGAATTACCGGGTGGCTGCCGCCGACCGCTTTGGTGGGACGCGCCTGGCAATTGAAGGGCCCGGATTTCAAGGGGAACTGGGGGCTTTCTTACGGCCGGCGCCCCGCGCGCAAGCCTCGGTTCGCGAGCTGGAGCCGTTGGTGGAAGCAGGCGAGTTTTCCGAACAACGGCCCGTCGTGATCGGCGGCTCTCGCGGGTTGGGGGAGATTGCCGCGAAGTTGCTGGCGCTCGGCGGCGCGGATGTGACCATCACTTATTACCTGGGGAAAAAGGATGCCGAGGCGATAGCCGCGGAGATCGCCGCCGCCGGGAAAAGGTGCGCAGCCGCGCACTTCGACGCCCATCATCCCGCACCCCTCGCATTGCCCCAGCCACAGCAGCATCTCTACTACTTCGCTACGCCGCAAATCGCCTCCGACAGAACCACCGTCTTTTCAGAGGAACGCTTCGCCGAATACTGCAGGTACTATGTCGGCAGCTTTGCGCGCACGCTGCTGGAATTTGCGCAACAGGCGCCGGCGCTCAACGTGTTTTATCCATCCACGGTTTTTCTGGATGAATCCGCCATGGATTTGCCGGAGTACTGCGCGGCCAAGGCGGCTGGGGAGGAAGTGTGCAAGCGCCTGGCCAGACGTTTTCCGGCTTGGCACATCTACGCTCCCCGTTTGCCGCGCTTGGCGACAGATCAGAACAACGGCCTGCTGCCCGCAAGAATGCAGGATATCGCGATCGTCATGCTGAGGCATTTGCGGGCGATGCAGGCGCACTCCTATCCGCCGGACGGAAAACGTGGCCCGTGACGTACGCGATTTAGGTGACGTCGGGTCCGCGCGTTCGATGATGGCCAGAGCCGGATACTAAATTTCATAGATGCGCTCCGCTTCTGTCGGGACGCTCTGCGCACCCGTTAGGCCAAGTTTTCGCGAAGCGCAATACCAGCCTGCACAGCTTGCTACATCACTCATCGACCGATCCGGACAGCTTCGAGATGCGTTTTGAGTTTCTTCTAGGCGCCGGATGGCGCGGATTTTACAGCTTTGGGATTGGCCTGCAGTCCCCAAGCGGTTTCGAGGTGCGCCGCGAGAAGTGTGTGGTCCGCGACGCCACTGGGCTAGAGCGTTCCTTCGAGGTCGAGCGGGACAATTTGTCCGTGCCCACCCCAACGCTTCGGCCCTTCCTGCGCCCAGCGCGCGCCGGCTATATCTGGTGAACGCCTCGGCACTCCCCGAGTTTCACCCCGTATATGCGCTTCTCTCTGGCATGGAGTTCTACACACCCGATCCGGAGATAATGCGTGTAGATTTGGACACGACCGGATCAGCCGATACTTTGGATTCAGACGGCGAAAACATCGCAAGCGTGCTGGATAGGCTGAGCCGCACGCAAAGGTCTACGAAAGAACGCATCGATCAGTACCTACGCGCGATTGTGCCGGGCCTTGAGCGAGTCGAGACGGTCGAGTTCGAACACTATAAGCTGCTCAACTTCTACATCACGGCTGCGGGGTTCCTATCCAAGTTTCTGGCGAGCAGCATGTCGGATGGCACTCTCCGCGCATTAGCGCTGCTTGTAGCGCTGTTCCAGAACGCCGGCAGTGATTCGCGGGTGTCAGTCATCGCAATCGAAGAACCCGAGACCGGACTGCATCCGGCCGCGACCGCTGTGCTTCTCGACGCGATACGCGAGGCGAGCGGCTCGGTTCAGGTGGTAGCGACCAGCCACAGCGCGGATCTGCTTGATAGTTCCGATATAGCCAGCGACGCTATTAGGGCCGTTTCCTGGGAAAACGGGCAATCGGAGATCCTGGTCGTCGACAATGCGACCCGTTCGGCACTGCATGACCGGCTCTACACGGCGGGGGAACTCTTGCGAATGGGCGGCCTGATTCCAGAACCCCACCAATCCGATGCCGACGCCGAAAGCGAGGTTCAACTCTTCCGCTAAATGGTGCCGCTATATCTCGCCTGCATAGTGGAAGGTCAAGGGGATTTCAACGCCGCGCCCGAGTTGCTAAGACGCTTGGTCAGGCTTGTGAATCCGGATGTATACGCGGACGTGCGTCCATTCAGATCAGAGTCGGCCGGAGTAAGCTGGTGTTGCTGGGTGAATTGGAATGGGCCGTGGAACTTGCTGGCAGGGGACTTCGCTCACCCGGCGCGGTGCTGATCGTTATCGACAGCGACGACGATTGTCCTAAGGAGTTGGCGCCCCTGAGCCTGGGTCGGGCCACGGCTACTGCCAACGGCCGGTGGCCGGTTGGAGTTGTTCTCGCGAATAGGGAGTTCGAGAGTTGGTTCATCGCGGCGGCTGAATCCATTGCCGGCCAGTCAGGCCTTCCGGTCGGCCTGCGTACCCCTCCGGACCCGGAATCCATCCGCGACGCCAAAGGGTGGTTGCAGAAAGCCATGCCTCCGGGTAGAAAATACTCGGAGACCGTCGACCAACCTTCGCTGGCGAGCAAGTTCGATCTCAATGCCGCCCGGAGAGCTCCCTGCTTCGACAAAATGTGCCGCGAGATCGAGCGATTCTGTTCTATAGCGATTACGGTTAAAGTGGAATAACCGTGACGCTGATCGAGCAACGCCTTCAACAGATCTTCCGGGAAGCCTTTGAAAACGACAAGCTGAACCTCACCGATTCGCTTTCGCCGGAGACGCTGCCACAGTGGGACAGCCTGGGTCATGTGAAGCTCATCATGGGCTGCGAAGAGGAGTTCGGCGTCAAGTTCACGATCGAGGAAACGGTCGAGAGCAACAGCGTCGGAAAACTGAAGTCCGTGCTGGCTTCCAAGGGGGTTGTGCGCTGATCTCGCCGGTAGCCGAGTCCGAGCTGGGCGATGTGATGCGCTTCCTGCGGACCGTTTTCGGCGTGGGGGATGGGCACCGCATGTTCCAGGCGGATGTGCTGCGGTGGAAGTGCTTCGCCCCCCATCCATTCTGGGAGGGCAGCCGCGGCTATGCGCTGCGCTACAAGGGCGAAATCGCGGCTTTCGGCTGCTTGGTTCCATGCCGGTTCCTGACTGGGCTGGGGACGGTCTCAAGTTGCAACGTGATCGATTGGGCGGCCAGCAAAGCCGTGCCAGGCGCTGGTATCATGCTCTACCGGCACATCCAGGGACTCGCCGGTACGATGATCAATATCGGCGGGACCGCGGACGCCCGCAACGTGCTTCCAACGATCGGTTTCCAGGCGAGGGGTGAAAGGTACCGCTACACGCGGGTGCTACGGCCGTGGCGTCACTTCCGCCGGGCAAATCCAAAGGACTGGAAATCGCCGCTGCGATTGGTGCGGGATTATCGGGATTGGGGGCGAGCAATGGCCGATGTGGGGCACACACCGATAGCCCGGCGCGTGGATGGCTTCGATGGCGTTCCGGCAGAGGTTTTTCCCGATCCGTCGATTACCCACCAAGTAGTTTGCGCGCGCACTCCTGAATCGCTCAACTATTTTCTGGCCAGCCCCGCGGCCCAAGTGGATGCGTATCTGTTGGAGCGCGAGCACACTCCGGCAGGATATTTTCTGTTGAGCCGTATTGGTTGCCAGTGCCGCATCGCGGATCTTTGGATTCGTTCGGCGGATGGCCGGAGGTGGACCGAGGCCTACGCTGTTGCGGCGGCAGTCGCTCGCACGGACTCTCACATCACCGAAGTTACAGCGGCGGCGGCCCTGCCCCTGCAAGCCGGCGCGCTGCAACAAGCGGGCTACCGCCGCGCGCATGCCGAGCCGGTATTCGTTCTAGACCCGGGCCGCCTGCTGGGCGACCGGAACGATCTTGCCGTAGGTTTGTTGGAGAACGACGGGTATTATTGGAGCGGCGACAGCGGGTAAGAAATCATCCGGCAACGCCGGCGAGGCGGCGTCCGAAATACATCTCTTTGTGACTCGGGTCGGCGCCGATGCGGCGCAACAGGAAAGCGTCCTGGTGGACCTGGTTCAGGCCCGGCTCAGCCGTCACTGCCGTTTGCATGCCGGCGGCCCGTACGGTCTCCACCGCCGCCGGGCCGACGTCTCGCATTTTGCCGTTGGGGTAGCAGAAATGCAGAACTGGCCGATCCAGTTTGGATTCGATCCTCGCCTTTGAACCAGCGATCTCGTCCCGCAGCTCTTCCGCATCGGTCAGCGCCGACAGGATCGGGTGGGTCTTGGTATGCGCGCCGAACTCCACGCCGGAAGCCGCGAGCGAACGGACTTCGTCCCAGGATAGCGGCCGGTATTCGGGTGGGGCTTGTTCCGGGATGGCCGCTTTCAGCAGACGCGGCAACTCGCCGACCAGTTCACGGCGCTCCGCGGGGCTCAAGCTCACGGCAAGATCGGCCAGATGCCGGCCCGCGTCGCGCCGGGAAGCCGCGGATTCCAATTTGAAGCGCAATACGCTTTCGTCAGGCATGTCAATGGATGTCTCGGAAGCTTTCGCTTGCGTGAAAGCGTACACTACGCGGTCAAACCACAGCCACGATTTGCCGTCGATGAAATCGGTCACGAGAAAAACAGTCACCGGAATTCCATACTCGGCAAACACCGGATAGCCGGCCTCCAGGAAATCGCCGTAGCCGTCGTCCACTGTGACGGCCAAGGCGTACGGCGGCAAGTTGCGCCCGGAGCGCAGCCAGCCGGACACAGTGGACATCGAAACCGGATGGTAGTACCGGCGGATGTGAGCGCACTGGCGGGCGAGCGCGGCGCGATCGGCAAAGCGATGGTACATCAGGATGCGAAGACCCTCGCGGTTGAGCCATCGCACAGCCGCGAGGCCTCCCGCTTGGTGAAAGGCGGCTGCAGCGGCGGATTTCAAAAGGCTCGGCACTGAACCAAATGTAGCGTAAGGACAGCCCGGAAGGCCTGTCCCGCTGCTACATTAGTCCACTGAATATGCCTATCCATCAGCGCATCCTGGTTACCGGGGGCGCCGGTTTTGTGGGATCGAGTGTCGCACTGGCCCTGAAGCGAAGCCCGCCACAGATACACGTGACGGCTTTCGACAATCTGCATCGCCGCGGGTCGGAGCTCAACTTGAGCCGGCTGCGCGATGCGGGCGTGGTGTTTGCGCACGGCGATATCCGCTCGCTGGCCGATCTCACCGGCCTACCGGAGCCTCCGGATCTGATCGTAGAGTGCTCGGCGGAGCCGTCCGCGCAGGCGGGCTACGGCGGATCGCCGGAGTATCTGATCGACACCAATCTGACCGGCTGCTATCACTGCCTGGAACTGGCGCGGCGCGTGCACGCCGATTTTGTTTTCATTTCGACAAGCCGTGTCTATCCCTACCGGCGCTTGAACGAACTGGCTTACGAGGAAGGGCCGGAGCGCTTCCACCTCTCGGCGCAGCAGACCGTGCCCGGCGCTTCGGGTTTGGGCGTAAGTGAGGAGTTTCCTCTGGACGGGCCGCGCTCGCTCTACGGCATGACCAAGCTGGCCGGCGAATTGATGGTGGCCGAATATGGCGATGCGTATGGAATCCGTTACCTGATCGACCGCTGCGGTCTGCTGACCGGGCCTTGGCAGATGGCCAAATCCGACCAGGGCGTCATCGCGCTCTGGATGGCGGCGCATTATTTCCGCCGGAATCTCTCCTATATCGGATTCGACGGCAGCGGCCGGCAGGTGCGCGACTACCTGCACATCGACGATTTCTGCGACCTCCTTTTGGAACAGATTGGGAACTTCGAGACCTATCAGGGCCGTTTGTTTAACGTGGGCGGAGGCCTGGGCTACAGCCTGTCGCTGGTGGAGGCCACGCGCCTGTGCGAGGAGATTACGGGCAACCACATATCGATCGCGGCGGTGGCGGAAACGCGTCCCGCGGACGTGCGCATCTACCTGACCGACCACCGGCGGCTGACGTCGGTGAACGGCTGGCGGCCGCGGCGGGATGCCCGCGCCACGCTCGCGGATATCTTCGACTGGATTCGCGGGGCGGAAGAGCAAGTGCGGTACGCGCTAGAATGAGCGCGGCGATCGTTCAACCATTCAACCAGCGGCGGAAAACATCGGCCAGATGTTCGGTATTCCGCCGCAGATCGAACTTCTCCAGGATTTTGCGCCTGGCGCTTTGCCCCAGGGTGCGCCGGAGTTCCGCATCGTCCATGAGTCTGGCGAGGGCGCGGGCCAGCGCTTCCGCGTCGCCCGGCGGCACCAGCAGGCCGTCGGTTTCATGGGTAATTATTTCCGGGATCCCATTCACCCAGGGAGCGATGCAGGGAATCTCCATGGACATGGCTTCCATCAGAACCACGGGCACTCCTTCGGCAAAACTGGACATCGCCAGCGTATCCGACTCGCGGTACAGATCCAGCAGCTTGTCCTGATTCACGTTGCCCTCGAACGATACGTGGCCCGACAACCCGCGGTTCTCCACGTCCTGGCGTAGAGCGTTCCGCTCGGATCCATCTCCAGCAAACCGCAGCCGGGCGTCGCGACCTTCCCGGACTAGGGCCGCCATCGCCGCGATCAGCAGATGCAATCCTTTCACGGGCGCTAACTGCCCGACACAAATGATTTGGAAGGGCGAGGGGCTTGCGCGGAACGGCCGCGGCTGGAACTTATCGGGATCCACCCCCAAAGTGGTGAGCTCCAGCTTCGGCCAATTCTCATAGCCGCACACGAACATCAGTTGACTGACACCGTACTGACTGATGGCGCAACAGAACCGAGACGCCTGGACTTTCTCCGCGAGCCGGAATCCGGCCGGATTTTGAAACTCCGCGGACCCGTGAAACGTGATCGATAGCGTAACCGCAAAGATCCGGCTTACGAGCAAGCCCACGGTCGATGCATAGTGAGTATGCACGTGCGTCAAGCCGTGGCGGCGCATCCAATCGCCGACCGCGACCGCTTCGGTGAAATAGAACAGGCCGTACAAAAGCCGGGGCCGCTGTGTACTTTGGCGCAGAGCGCCAGCCAGGCCGCGCAGGTAATGCCCCGGCCGTGAAATCAGCGTATGCACGTGCGCGCGCACGAGCCGGACCAAGCCGGAACTTTTCACGTAATAAGTGGAGCGCGCCTCCTCCTGCTCGGCGATGGTCATCAAGCCCATGTCCCTATCCGGATTTCGAATCGAGGCGACGTGCATATCGAACCCAAGCTGGCGCAGGAAACCCACCTCGCGCAGCATGAAAACGTGGTTGACGGCAGGGTATTGGCTCAGTAAATACGCGATCCTGGCGGGGCTGCGCTGGGATTCCACGATCTGAGTCTAGCAGCCCGCCACGCGGTTAGAAGCTGTACTTCAGGCCAAACTGCACCGTACGCGGCCGGTGCGCATCCACAGGATGCAGGAAGGCGCTGCCTGTCAGACAATCTACCCCGTCGCCACCTGCTGCGGAATACCCCGCAGCCGCTCCGCCGTAGCAATTGACCGTATTGTTCGCCTGATTCCCCAAGTTCGAATCGTAGATCCGGAACTGAGTGTGATTGAAAGTGTTGAATGTCTCCAGGCGGACCTCCAGTTCAGAGCTTTCCCGAACTTTGATGTGCTTCAGCAGAGCCATATCGAAGTTCAGCCGGCTCGGATTGTTGAGCGCGTTACGCCCGGCGTCTCCGAAGGTCAAACCGGTCGGAGCGGCGAAGGCGCCCGGATTCAGGAGCAGGGGCCCGAAGCTCAATCCATTGTTGCCTCCCGACGGGACCGGTCCGCGGGGATTACCCACCAGGTCCGGATACGATCCCAAGCCGAGGTTGTTGGCCACGCCGGCATTGTCCGGCACCGAAATACCGTTGAACCCGCCCGCATTGACCACGCTGAACGGCGTGCCCGACTGGAACGAGGTAATTCCCGACAATTCCCAACCCTTCAAAGCCTTCTGCATGGATTCGGAGACCTGGCCCGTGCCATCGCTTGAGAACATCTGTCCTATCGGGCTGGCTATGAACCGCAGAAACGGAAGCTCATAGATGTAGCTGATGTTCAGCAGGTTGCGCTGGTCGAAATTAGAGCTGGCCTTGTTCGACGCCAGATTATAGGAATTGACAAATGTGGCATCGGACCGGTCCGAAGAATCGTCCAGCGAGTGGCTGTAAGTATAGGACACACCCAGGGTGAACGGACCGGCGGTGCGGCGCAAAGTAGTCTGAAACGCGTTGTATGTGGAGTTTGCCGAGTTTTCCAGTGAAATAATCTCCCCCAGCCCCGGATACTGGCGGTAGGTGTTGGGATTCGGAAAGCCGCCGGCCGCCGAGGTATATCCGTAGCAGCCTGCCAACATATTGGTGAAACCGGGGCTGCCCTGGTTGATGACGGCCCCGTTCGTCAGCGTGAAAGAGCTTCCCGTGTATGTCGCGCAATCGCCGCTGACCCCGCCCGAGGCGGTGGGATAAAGGTTGACAACGGGGATGAACGGCTCGCCTGCCGTGTAAGGATTCTGCGAAGCCGGCACCGGCGGCAGTTGGTTGAGATTTCGCTCCAGTGTCAAGTGCGTTCCTTTGCTGCCCACGTATCCGAAGGTCGCCACCATGCTGTCGGGCAGTTCCCGCTGCACGGTGAGGCTCCATTGCTGGACATAGGGCCACACGGCCTTGGTGGGGATGGCGGTGACGTTGGGTGGAAACGCACCCCCTGCCGCGCAATCGTTGGCGTCCACTGCGCCGATGCAAGCATAACCGAAGGGGAAATTCTGGGTCATGTTCAACACCAGCGGCGAACTGGCCTCCAGCGAGCCGGTATTAGCCTCGTTGCCGGTGCCGTGCTCGTAGAAGATTCCATAACCGGCGCGGATCGAGGTCTTGCCGTCGCCCCTGGGATCCCAAGCGAAGCCGATGCGGGGCGCCCAGTTCAACAAGTGCCCCTGCATGCAACTGGCGGGCAGCGTCATCGCGGAGCTGGGATTCGCCAGGGCTCCAGCGCCGACGCCGCAATGCACCAGGCCGTTAGTAATGGCCGGATCCAGGTTTTCCAGGTTGATGGGCACGGGGTCGTTGACGCCGGTGTTCGGGTCGATCGCGCTATATTCCAGGGCGCTGGTGTTCGGGTCGATGACGACGTTACTCGCGATGGCCTGGCTGAACGCCCCGGGCACCCAATTATACTCGTTCTGGTCAGGCGTATGGTATGTTCCGAATAAGCTCAGCCGCATACCTAAGTTCAGAGTCAAGCGCGAGTTCACCCGCCAATCGTCCTGGATATACGGCTCCAAGATCCGGTATCGCTGGCGATATACCCCTTGCGCGCTGTCCTGGGTAAAGCTCTTGATATCGTTCCGCACGCCCGCGCCGTGGAACAAGAAATCGGCGAAAGCGTTCCCCGTAGTGTTGCTGTAATTCGCCTCGTTGCTGAATGTCAGGATACCCTGCACATCCCCGGTCACCGCGCCGATCGGAGAATTGGTCTGATCCCTTTGGTAGAGGATGAATTGCGTTCCGAACTGAAGGTTGTGCTTTCCAACAACTTTCCCCAGGTGGTCGGCGAAATTATAAATCGGATTGGTGTGGTTCCACGGCATGTATCCGGCATCCACCGCGAAGCCGATGCCGCCATATTCCTGGTTGGTCCCGCCGATCACAATTCCCGGCATTTTCCCGCCGAAACCGTTGTTGAACAGGTACCCGATAGGGCATTGGTTCGACGGGTCCACGTACTGGCACGGCTGGTCCAACGCTGCTGGCCGCTGCCAGCTTGCTCCGGGACCGTTAGTATCCTTCAGTGTGATCGTGGAGTTGGTATAGCTGAACGAAAACTCATTGAGCAGCGTGGGCGAAAGCGTCTGGGTGAGGCCAGCCACCAAGCTGATACCGGGGCCGGTAAACTCGTTTTCAATTGTTGGGAAACTGTTCTGAATCGCGCCCCACTGCGGTATTGGCACCGTGGTGTCCCACGAATCGTGGATATAGCGGACCATCAGCCGCGTCTTCTCGGTGAAGTTATGGTCGATGCGGAACAGTTCTTCCCGCCAGTTCGTGGGAGGCGAGACGGTCGCGTCGTAGCACGACCCGATGGTGGAGTTGCACCCCGAAGTTGCGTTGGGTAACGGGATCACGCCCGTATTCAAGATGGCCACCGCATTCCGGTCCAACTGGTAGTTCTGGCCGTTGATCTGGTTATTGAGAAACGGCTGTACTGGAAACTCGGGTCCCGCGGTTACAAAGGGCGTCGGACAATCGGGATACTGGGCGCGGAGAAACTGCTTATTGTTGGCCGGGCACACGTCGCTGAAGTCGCCGCCGCGCTCAGCCACGGAAGGAACCGCCTGATTGTACTGATATGGCGATCTTTCCGCCCTGTACTCCTCCGACCAAAAGAAGAACGTCTTATCCTTCCTGGTGTTGTAGTGGTTCGGGATGTACAGCGGGCCGCCGATAGTACCGCCCAAGTCCGTCCGGCGATACAGTGGAGCGCCCTGCGTCTCATCGAAGAAATTTCGGGCGTTGAGCGTTTCGTTGCGCCCGAAGTAGTAGCCGTTGCCATGAAAGTCCTGCGCGCCCGATTTGGTGACGACCAGAACCGTACCCGAGGCCGTCCGCCCGTACATCGCGCCGTAGTTGGAGGTCAGGACTTTCACCTCCTGAATGGCGTCCAAGCTGGGATACACGATCAGCGTGCTATTGGAACCGTTGATGCCGACATT
Source organism: Bryobacteraceae bacterium (assembly GCA_050008575.1). GTDB lineage: Bacteria > Acidobacteriota > Terriglobia > Bryobacterales > Bryobacteraceae > Bog-159. The sequence goes on along the minus strand of JBEKMJ010000034.1, from coordinate 25,862 downwards.
CAGCAGGTCGGAGCCGTCCACATCGAATGTGTTGTATTCCACGCGGCCGCCATTGACGCTGTACTTCGTGCTGCCGACCACGCCGACTTTGGCTTCATCCTGGCCGGTCTGGTTGCTGACGCCCGGAGCCAGCGCGATCAACTGCGTGAAATTGCGACCGTTAAGCCCGGTCTCCACGACTTCCTTCTGCGTGATGGTTCCGGAAACCTGGGCCGTATCCGTGTCCACCCCGGCGACCCTTTGCCCGGCCACTTCCACCGACGTGTTGGCCTGGGCGGGTTCCAACGTTACATCCAGGCGCGCCGTCGCACCGGCGACATCGACTTTCCGTTCGAATCTCTTGAACCCCGGCGCCGCGACAGAAACCGTGTAAGAGCCCGTTGGAAGACTCGCAAACGCGTATTCGCCCCGCTCATTGCTCGCCACGCTTTGGGCCTTCCCGGCAGCGCCGGTAATGGTCACCGCGGCCCCCGGGAAGACCGCGCCGCTCTTATCCGTAACCGTGCCTGCAACCCCGGACGCGCTTGGCGGCGCCTGCGCCACTGCAGGTCCCGCCAGCCCGGCGAGCAGAGCTAAGACGCATAAACCATGGCTTGCACTTTTCAACTGTATTTTCCCCTTTCGAAGGACCTACGTTCGCCTGGACCTGCCAGTCATTGCGCAGGTAGGCGTTTAAGTTGCTCTTTGATCCAATCGAAGTACTTCAGCTTATCCGCCTGGAACTGCGCCAACGCGTCTTGGTGCGGCACGATCTTGGCCTGTGAAGGCGCGGCCGCCGTGATGCGCTCTCTGGCCGCCAGTGGCGTCACTTCGGGCTCGTTGAGATATTGCAGGCGCACCGGCGCCTTCACCTTGCCAAACCATTCCACCGGATCCAGCGGCGCCACGCGTTTGAGGAATTCGGGCTTCACATAGGCCGGGCGCTCTTCCTCGGGCACCATGCTCGATTTCGCCATCCAATCCGGCCAATCGCCCCAAGTGTCCGTCAGATCCAAGGCTTTAATCCGCGGTTCGACAGCGCTGGTCAGGATGCCAATGGCCGCGCCGGAGCCTTCCCCAAACATCCCGGCGCGGTTCACATCCACATCGTTCCGCAGCGCCAGATAGTTCAAGACCATTTGTACGTCGTGCACTGAAGCGCCCAGGGCCTCCCGCAATTCACTGATGAACCATTCCTTCATCGGACGATCGTGGTAGCGATGCCCTGTCAGCGCCGAGAGAAACCCGACCGCGGCAAAGCCGTCCTTTGCCAGCAGCGCGCAGTATGCCTCGTTCATGAAGCGGTCCGTGTCGGAAGGAAAGCTGTAGAGATAGAGAATGACCGGCGGCTTGGGCTGGTTTTTTGGCAGGACGAGAAACAGGTAGATGGGATCGCCCGCGCGCCAGGTCACTTGAATCATCTCACGCGCGAACGTGGGGTACTCGTCATGCTGTCCGATTACGACATCTTTTATTCTCAAGCCGCTGCCGGCCACGGGAAGCGAAGTCCAATCCTCTCTAGCCGCTGGAGCGGGCGCGGAGAGGGAATTCTGGCCGTACCCGGCACTCATACATAGACATCCAAGAAGTAATATGTGTATTGCGATTGTCTTCAAGAATAGGCTCCCCCGGCAGGATCGCCCGCCCGCCAACTTACGCTGACACAAACACGAATGCGGCAGACCGGCTTTTTGACGGCCGGTCTGCCGCTCTCAAATACAGCCTTAACCCTAACCCTTTACTGGTGGCAACTTTGCGAATTCGCAGGGTTTCCGGGCGGGCAAGCCGTGGTCACGGCGGGAGCGGGGCAAGTCGGGAGGGCCACAATGTAGCCGCCCACGTCGCCGCCGATTTCCTTCGCGCCGCATAGACCATTGTTGGTGGTACCCAATTGCTGAGTCTGTTTGAAGTGCGAACGGTAGTACGTCATTCCGGGGTCGCCGCCAACCGCTTTGTACGGAACAAAGTCCGGTGTAGTGGTGTTGATGTTATTCTGAATCGCGGTCACTAAGTTCTGCGTATTGGTGTAATTGGTTTTGCTGACACTTTCCGCATCGGTTACCACGCGCAGCATGGACCAGGCGCGGTATGTGCCGTTGCGCACGTTCGGGAACGTGGTGCCCGGTGTAACGGGACAGATTCCACTGCCCAGGCTGCTGGTGCAGTAGGGCAGTGCGCCGGTGGTGTAGACCGACTGGATCGGATCGACACTGTTCAGCGTCAGATAACCATACGGAGCGTTGAGATTGGCGTTGGTTATCTTCGAAACATTGCCGTAGCTGAAGAAGGTGTAACCGACGGCGTCCTTGACGTTTAGAACGCCCGTGCCAACCAACTCGCCGGTGCCGATGGCGCGATAGCGCTGCCCACCGGTTGTGGCCGGCAAATTCAACGGATTGTCGCAGGTTCCTGGAGTTGGGGTGCTGGCAGAGGCAGGGCAGTTTTGTCCCGTAGCTCCGGGATTTACGCCGGTCTCCTGGGAGAGGCCTACCTGGGTTCCCTCGATGCACGGTCCCGGTGTCGGACCGCCGCAGCGGATGTCTGTAAACTCATGTGTGTTCATGGTGCCGGACATCGGCTCCCGCTGTACCACGCTAATGGGGCCGTTGGCCAACCCGGGCACGCCGAACAGGTTCAAGTCGGCCTCGGCGCCGCTAAACAGCAACTGCAAGGACGATAGCTCGATGTCCGTGATGGCCGGGTTCCCTCCGGTTACTACGCCTCCACTTTCCGTAAGACCGTACCCCAGCCCGCTGGTATTGGTCCGGTTGACGATGTAGACAACCGGCGAAGCCCCGACGTCGGTAGTGCTATACGCCTTTATCGTCTGGCTGGTAATGGGATCCTTGCCCGTAATGTTGAAATTCACCGGCTGCGCGTAAGAACTGGAGAACGCGCTCAAGATGTTGGTCCCAACCTGCGTCGTGCAGGTGGTGCCCGTACCGTAGCCCAAGCCCGTGTAGTCGACCGCGTCCAACTGGTTCAAAACCCGGCAGTTCGCGAAATGCGCGTCTTCCGGGCGGATATCCGTGAAGGCCGTCGTGATCTTGGCATTGTTTAGCGCGTTGTACACGGCCGACGGCACAACGGAAGCCTGCACCTGCCCTTGAAACAGACCGGCGCCGATCAGTTGTATGTTGCCGGAACTGAACGGGCCGGTTTCCAGCAGCGGATCCAGTTGCAAGGTGGTCCTCGGAACGGCAAAGAAGGCCCGGTTGCCCAACACGGAATCCAACGAGATGTACGCCCAAACTTCCGTCGCCGCTTTGTTCCAAACGATCCAGATATTACCGGTCTGTGGAACGATGGACGAATTCCGCGAATCGGCGATCTGTGCACAGTTGTTCGTGCCCGTGCAGGTCCCCTTGATCGTAAAATACTGGGCGCCGCCGGCGGGACCGCCCGCCAATTGGTTCCACGCCCCGGTGGCCGCCGTCTGCCACATGGCGGACGAGCCGGCGCCAAGTACCTTGACGACCGTCGCCGCATTGGCGGCTGGCGCCGCAACTACCGCCGCAGCCAACACAGCCGCGGAGAGAAACGTCGATACTCTCATTCGTGATCTCCTTTTTATTTCCAGCCTGACAGAGTTAGTCTTGTTGAGTCATACGGACACACTCCGCACGCGCTTGCATGCGTCTCACCCACCGCGCGCCACTAACCGGCGGTGCACGGCCACTGAGAAGTATAGTTCGCTTGAGATAACAACTTGATGACTGTTGAAGCGATATTTCGTTTCGTTTCGGTAACGAATCTATCAGTGTCGCGACACGGCACCGCCCGCCGTGCTTGTAACCGAACATTCATATTATTCTTGTTGTCCCATCCGCGGTGCCATAGTAATATAAGCCGTACTACGATTCGCCGGGTGCGTTTGGCCGTCGGCACGCGAGCTATCTATGAAGACTTTCGCTCTCATTATCATTCTTATCGCCACGAGTCTGTTCGCCCCCGGCGCATCGGCTCAACCCGCCGTCGCCCAGGTCAGCAATGCAGCCAGCGAAAGCCTGGCGCTATTCGGAACCCAGAGTGTCTGGGCGACTCTGCCCGACGCCTCTATCGCACAAGGATCCTACTTCTCCGTTTACGGCACAGGCTTCGGTGTCTCCTCGTCAACTTGCGCCACCGACTACTACGACTGTTATTGGAAGCCTTACCCGCTACCGACTTCGCTCCAGGGAACTTCTGTCGGTGTCACCGTAAACGGAACCACGGTCGACGCCTACATCGAATACGCCGCGGAGAGCGGTTCTGCCGCTCAGATCAACGCCGTGCTGCCCTCCAACACACCTGTCGGAACGGGCACACTCACGGTCTCCTATAACGGGGCGACTAGCAATCCGGTACCCATCACCGTGGTCCCCGGTTCGTTTGGAACGTTCACCTGGACCGGCGCCGGCAGCGGCCCGGGGATCTTTACGAACGCGGTTACTTACGCCTTTTACACACCGATCGCCAGCGCCAATCCGAGTACCTCGACGGCGTCGGGCGACTACGTGACCATTTGGGGCACCGGCTTAGGTCCCGCCGCCAATGCCACAGACGAGGAAAATGCTGCGCCGGGAAGTGCCGACCAGTGTCCGGCAGCGTTTCCGTGCCCCACCGTATGGGTCGGCGGCCAGAAGGCTACCGTTACCTATGCCGGCCGCTCGGGCTACACGGCGCTCGATCAGATCGATTTCATTGTGCCGCCAGGCGTACAAGGGTGTTACGTGCCCGTGGCCGTGGTCACAGGTTCCATTACCAGCAACCTAAACAGCATATCCGTGAATCCGAACGGAGGCCCGTGTACCGACGCTGATGGTATCGGCATGAGTTATTTAAATGCGCTGCTTTCTAGCAAAGGGTATGCCGATATAGGCGTCATAGGCCTATCCTCGCAACTTTGGAATATCAATATCGGCCAAGACGTCTTTGAGCAGTGGCTCGACGACACGGTCAGCGCTCAAATCGGCAAGTTCAGCCCTTATGCGCTGGATACGATCCAGGGATTGACGCAAGCGCCTTCCGCGGGTACCATGGGCGCCTGCACCTCCGCTCCTTTCCTGGGCTATCCACCGCCGGCAGACTATGGGTTCGGTAATGTGACATCGTTTGACGCGGGCCCTTCCCTAAGCATCCTCAGTCCGGTGAGCTCCGTCGGAGCCGTGTCCGTCCCGCAGCTCACCACCGCGGCCGGATCTCTGGCGGGATACGGAGGCGTGGTCGGCGGCATCGCGGCGCTGCCAACCGGCAACATCCTGGACTTTCAGGAGTGGCAAACACCGTTCTTGTGGCTTTCGACGGCAAATAGCGACGGTACGTTTAACATCGACGGGCTTTCTTCGGGTACTTATACCGTGACCGCTCCCGGCGGCAAAGATGTGGGCGCCTTCACGGCAACGCTCGACGTACTGTCGACCGACGCTTCGTTTCAGTGGACTAATGCCGGCCTCTTCGGCAACCAGAATGGAACCCCGGCGATATTCCGCGACACTCCGCTAACCATCACCTGGAGCGGCGGTAATCCCGAGGGGTTCATGGATATTACCCTGGTGGGTTCCACTGTGACTTTCACGGTGCCCTCCAACCTCGATCCGGGCGTGCAGGTGGAGTGTATCGTGCCAACCAGCCTCGGCTCGTTCAATGTTCCCGTTTACATGCTGCAGACGCTGCCGGCGTCCGCTAACGGACCATTGGCCGCCGGCATGGTTCTGGTAGGTCCCATCGGCGCGCCACAGAAGATCAGCCCGCCGCCAGCGGGCCTGGATGCGCTTTACATGTACTACCGGCTCCTCTCCGGCTACACGGTCGAGTGGCAGTAAAGGCGTTTGAGGGTATTAACCTAATTTAGCGACGTGGGTGCGTCAACTATCCAATTATTCGTTCGAGAACACACCGCTAGCGGGATGCGTAGCGCAAAGGTTATACTAGCTAGTCTATGAAATCAATGGTCTTTTACTTCGCATGTTGCGCAGCCGCTTCTATAACGGCTGGGCACGCGCAATACCTGGTGACGTTCCAGGGGCCGGCCATCGTCTCTCAGGACCCTACCGTCTCCTTCTTCGACCCCACCACACTCAACCCCGGCGGCACACTTTCCGTGCCGGGCGCCTTTCAATTCCTGAGCCTCTCCGACGGCAGCGAACTATACTTCATCACCAACAATACCGGCGCCGCTATTACCGTATTGCACCCCAAGGCCAGGACGGCGGCGGCGGCCGTGGCCGGGCAGCACAACATAGGCAATTTTGCCAATCCGCTGAACTGTGCCGCGCTGTCGCCCGATGGCAGCCGGTTGGTGGTTGGTGAGAACGCGGTGCACATTATCGACACCGGCAGCAACGTCGACCTGACGCCCAACGGTATCGGGGTGGGAGCCGGCGCGACCGTGATCGGTGTGGTTGTAAGCTACGACAGCCAAACGGCATTCGCGCTAGCAACCTACAATGGGACCAGCTACCTGGCGGCGATCGGTATCGCGCAGTTGGCCGTGACCAATTCCATAACCTTTACCGGGACGGCCAGCGCCTTGGCCCAGGGACCGAATGCGCTGTTATATGTCGGCCTCCCTGGCCAGCTCTTGGAAATCAATCCGGCGACGTTGTCGGCCACGCCCAATGGCACGTTAACAATCAACGCCACGCCGGGTCCCCTCGCTTTCACTCCGGACGGCAATTACCTGGTGGCGGCCAATCAAACGTACGGTACGCAGCCGGCCTTGCTGCTGCTCAATCTCAACAACCACTTGGTGGAGGGTGAGGTACCCTTCACCGGCCTTGCCGCGCTGGCTACCTCCCCGCTCACCGGGACAACGGCTGTCTTCGACAGCCTGTATATGGCATCCCCCTACACAGTCTATCCATTCTCCAGCGGCGGTCAATCGTTGTTTACGCTGCAGATCGGCAGCAACGGCGGTCTGGTTCTCGACATACCCGTGATTGCCGGTATCACCGACAGCGCGCAAGCCGCCATGGCGCTTTCCAACGATCTGGGCTTGCCCGGCCGCAATTACCCGCAGTTTCTCTTCACGGTAACCGATGGCGCACTAGACCCCTCGGGGAATTACTCTCTGAACCGTATCGATCCGGCCTCTTCGCTGCTCACGTCACAGGCACTGTTGCTTTCCACGACGCCGGGCGCGGTGGCTTACTATGCGCCCACCTTCACCGGGAACACGCCGGTAACAGTCCTCCAATACGGCAATAATCAGACGCTGCTGCCAGGGGGCGTTTCGCTGCCGCTGGTGGTCCGGGTGCTGGATCAGAATGGACTCCCCATCAGCGGCGCGGGCATCAATTTCGATCCCAGCGCCGGGACCGTCAACCCCGCAAACACAGTGACGGGCGCGGATGGCTACGCCCAAGCCATCTACACAGCCGGCAGCGCCCCAACGGATATCGGCTCCATCACGATCACCGCGACCGCCGAGGGGGTGGTGTCGCAGAGTTTCTCAGTGACGGTAGGGACCGGCCAGACAATCTATCCAGCGGCGCTGACGGTTGTGTCCGGACAGGGGCAACTCGTTCTCGAGGACCTGGCTTCCGGTACCCCGCCGTTCGACAACGAGCCGTTGGTGGTCCTGGCCACCGACGTCAACGGGAATCCGCTGCCGGGCACGTTGGTGACTTTCACCGCCACATCCGGAGCGGGCCTTCTCCTGGCGCCGGATGGATCGTCCCAGCCGGCGGTGGTGTCGCCCGCCGATTCATCCGGGCAGGCTTCCATCACGTTCGTGCCGCCGCTGGTGGGATCCTTCCCCGGCTTCCAGGGAGACGTCGTGACGGCTAGCGTTACCGTCCCAGGTTCGTCGTCCGGCACCACCTCCACGATCAGCCAAAATTTCAACGTCACGACCATGCCCCTGGATATAGGGTACTGCCAGAATCCGCCGTGCACTCCCATCATTCCGCTGATCGTGCAAGTTCTGCAACCTGCCACGGGCACCGTTCTCAAGGGAACCGCGGACGCCACGCTTCCGGATCCGGTACTGGTCCAGGTTTACGCGGCTACGGGGATACCCATTCCTAACATCGGGGTGAAGGTGAGCACTGGCAATTTCACGACCTTGCCGAATGCGAGTTGCGCCGGTTCGAACAATGCGGGCTTGGCATTGACCAACGCCAGCGGCCTGGCCACCTGTAACGTGGTTTTGAACGGCGTGCCCGGCATCGAGCCGCTCACCATTAGCGTGCCCGGCATCGGCTACGGCAACGGTTCCGGCGTGGTTCTCAACGACTACACCTTGACCATCGTGCCGGGTGCGCCCGCCAACGTAAACATTCTTGCCGGCAACAATCAAGTGGGAATTAAAGGCAGCAAGCTGCCGTTGCCGTTTATCGTGCAGGTGACCGACGCCGGAAACAATCCGATACCGGGAGTACCCGTTAGCTGGAACGTGACCGCCGGTTCCCTTATTTTGTCCGGCATTACAACGACTACAGGTCCAACCGGCAAGGCTAGCGCCACCGGAACGCCGCTCAGCGCGGGCGGAAGCACGATCACGTTGCAAGTCACGGCCGCATCGGTGTCGGCCACCTTTACCGTGCTGGTTGAAGTTCCGCCCGCCAGCATTAACATCGTTTCCGGCAATAACCAAAGCGCGCCCATCAATGCGCCTCTCGGCGCGCCGCTGGTGGTGCAACTCCTGGACGGCTCCAATAACCCGGCGTCGTACGCTCCAGTCGTATTTACTTCCAGTGCCACGCAGATACTGAGCGCCACCTCCGTGACAGCCGATGTAAACGGGATGGCCTCCACTACGGTTACCTCGGTGGGCCCCATCGCGGGAACTTCTCTGGTCGACGCCATCAACGGTGCGGGTAAGAGCGCCTTAATTGCCAAATTCTCGATCACCGCGCTGCCGCCCGGTCCTCAAGGACCTAGTGTCTTGAATTCCGCCACCTTCGCGCCTGGTATCGCCCCAGGCTGTCTGGTGACGTTCATCGGCCTGGGTTTGACCCCCACCATCCAAGGCGTCGTTACGGATCCTTCCCAGATGCAAGGATACGCCGTATCGTTCGATGGGATCCCCGCCCCGATCCTGGCCCTGGTGAACCAGAACGGGACCCAGCAGATCAACGCGCAAGTTCCTTTCGAAGAATCGCCGGGGCCGTCCGACACAATTACCATCGAAACCCCACAGGGTTCGGCCACGCTCAGCAATATCACGGTCAATACCTTGGCCCCAGGCATCTTCACTAGCGGAACACTGACGGCCTATGGCCAGAATTATGCGTTGGCGGAAGCGGTGCGCCCGGATGGCAGCTTAGTCAGCGCATCGAATCCGGCCCAGCGGGGCGAAAACATTACGTTCTTCGCCACAGGCCTGGGCCAGACGGTACCCTCCGCATCCACCGGGGTGCTTGGCCAGCCCGGCCAGATTGTCGGCGGAACCTTATATGCCGGCGTGAATAATCAAGGCGACGCGGTGGTTTCGGCGATCTATGAACCTAACGCGCTGGGGCTTTATGCGGTGACCATTCAGATCCCGTCCACCACAACGCCGGGACCCGTGCAGCCGCTGGGCTTATTGATGTTGGATGCTACCGGCGCCAGTTATAGCGCCCAGCCGGCTTACCTGCCGATTCAGTAGCCGGCGTGCGACTCAAGGCCACGGCCGCGGCCGAGTGGCGCCGCGGCTGTCGGCGGGCTTGTGCGTGCCCCTCCATCCCGAGTACAAGAACGCCGCATCCAAACCCGTGGACCGCGGGGCGGCTGGCGGGAATCGATCAAGCCCGAAAGGACGGGAAGCCGCATGGGCGGCCAATGACCGCAGGTAAACCCGTGCCGGAAATGCAACTCGGGGTTAGCCGCACGTCGGTTATCCGGTTGCGACTTCCCGGAAGCGCTTCTCTAGCCTAGCTTAGCTAAGCTAGACCTAGCTAGAAAGAACGCATGGCCTGTTCAACAACCCCGATAGCCCGCGACAACTGGGAGAGGGAAGGTAATCCGTGACGAAACCGACGATTCTTGTGGCAACGTGGGGCGATGGGCTGTTCGCGGTCACCGGCGATGGGCGCACGCAAGAGATTGCGAACCAGCCCGTCAGAGGGCTCGCACCGGATGGACGCGGCGGTGCGCTCGCCATTGTCGGCCGGCATTCGCTGCGCAGGCGTGCACCAAGCGGCGAATGGGCAACCGTCGCAACGAGCGAGTTCGAGCTTTCGTGCTGTATGACTGTTCGAGACACCATCTACGTTGGAACGGACGATGCACGCATGCTGCGGCTGAGCCATGGGGGCGGTGTGCTCGATCCTATCGCCGGTTTCGACAGCGTCGCGGGGCGGGATGCCTGGTTTGCTGGTTCGGCAATTGTTAATGGGCAGCGTCTTGGGCCGCCGCTGGGTATTCGCTCGCTCGCGGCCAACTCGAACGGGAGCATACTGTTCGCCAACGTTCACGTGGGCGGCATTCCGCGTTCAATGGATGGCGGAAGAACCTGGCAGCCAACCATAGATATCCACAGCGATGTTCATGAGGTGCGCGCGCACCAGGCAAATCCCGACATGGTCGTCGCGGCGTCCGCTATCGGCCTTTGCATTAGCCGCGACGCAGGAGCAACGTGGACCATCGAACGCGACGGCCTACACGCATCGTACTGCTCCGCGGTAGCGTTCTCGGGCGATGACATTCTTGTCTCCGCGTCGACAGATCACTTTGCGGCCCAGGGAAGAATTTATCGTCGGCCGATCAGACCGGATGGATACACAGTGGCCGTCGAAGATGGCCTGCCTACGTGGATCGATGGTATCGCCGACACAGGTTGCATCGCCACGAACGGCCCAACGATTGTGGTGGTTGACAGAGCTGGAACCCTGTACCTGTCAACTGAGTTCGGGCTGGCTTGGTCACGGAGCGGCAGCGCACTACCCACCCCGAGTTCCGTTCTAATCTGTTGACCAAAATCGAACAGCTCAGGCTTGCTCCCAATTCAGTTATCAGCCTGGAAGGGTCAAACGGCGCGGCACGCAACAATTTGGCGTGTCGCCCCAACAACGGCCGGCGCAACCAGAAGGAGGCGGGCGGCGCCCGACTTGCCGCGGCAGATCTTCCTCGTGAGACCGGCCGGAGGGCCTTGCCGAGCCGCAACCCGCTTTTGTTCCGCGCGCCGTAAACGGGTGGCGCGGCCTATCCTACTGCCACTCCACGGTGTATCCCGCGAGGAAGCGGTAGTACAAAAACGCCGCATCCAAACCCGTAGGGGGCGGGGCGATCGGCGTCACCGCGCTGGCCGGGCCGACCAGGACCAGACCGGCGAGCGGCACATCCGCGCCGCCCGCTGGCAGGGCTGCCAGCACATATGTAGGCACATTGAACGACCCCGCGCTGGCGGGCGCCACACACTCGACATACACGCCCGGCTCCGGGTTGGTCGGGGAGGGCAGGGTGTTCTGCACCGTGGAACCGATGAGCGTGATATCCACGAACCCTTGCGGATCCCCGCCAGTCCAGGTGATATTCAGCGGCGTATTGCGAAATATCTGAGGCGTGGCGGTCTGGTTGGCGAAAGTACTCTCGTTTGTCCACACGAATGACGCGGCGGCGGACGAAACATCGATGGTCCCCGTCAGGGCGTTTACCGCTGCGCCGCCCGGACCGGTCACAATGTAGTTGCCCGAAGCGATACGAGTTGCGTTGTATGTGCCGTCGCCGTTGGCGGTGGCGTCCCAATAGAATGGCGCTTCGGCTGTTGCCGTGGCATTCAATATTCCGGCGTCCGTATCCCCGCCTACCAAGCCATCGTATCCATTACCGTTCGAATTCTTGGCGACGGACTTGGTTGCGAGGGGACCTTGAATAGTCAAGGCGGGTCCGGCGTCCAGGTATGTTACATAACCGAGGCCGTAGTCCGCCGGCGGGGGGTAGCCCAAGTACGGAATCGCCGTGCAACTGTTCACCGAAGGCAGGCGCGTGAAACCCCGGAATAAATCAAGCGCCGCAGCGTCGTATGTGCCGATCTGGCCGTCTACGATGTCGTTGTCCCATTGGATAAACGTGCCGCCGCCTAAGTTGACATTCCAAAAATTGCTCAGCAGACCGATGGCCGCAACGTTCGCCGACCCCTTGCTTTGCAGGGCGGCGGCGATATCGTTCATATTCACATCGTCGGCCTCCTGGCAGGTGGCCCCGTTGGCATCCAACGGCATGGTGGTGAAGTTGCTGGTGGTCTGAGCCCCGCCCGGCGGGCCGGTCTGGACCGCCACGCTCACGTGACAACCGGTCGTTACGCCAGTGGGAACATAGAAGATGATCTCGTCTTCCCCCGTATATCCCGACCGTCCCGCATAATACAAATTGGCCTGCTGGTTCCCTACCCAAACCGTCACCGATAGGTTCGCGCCGCGCAGATCGCACGTATCCGGACACGGCGGGGCGGTGGCTTCGGTGGCAGGATCCGGCGCGGGCCCCAAGCCTGTGCCCCAAAGGATCACAACTTGTCCCGGCTTGGCGGTGTGCGAGGGCGTTAGGGCCGCGTAGTTCGTGTCGGTGATGATCCCCGGACCGTCGCCGGCCTGATTCTGCGCAAACGTTCCGAAAGAACTGGCCACCACATTAATGGGCGCCGCGGCACTGGTCTGCCCGTTGTACGTCACGGTGAGCGTGCCGGGGCCGATGGGCGTGCTGGAAGGCAAAATGGCGTTGAGCTGGGAATAGCCGGTGAGCTGCGCGGCAAACTCGATGTACGCCGCCACCGGGGGATTTTGTCCGACGGTGACGCTCACCGAAGTGCCCCCGACTTCGGTCGGCAAAGGGTAGGGATTCCAGATCGCAGCCGCTCCGCCAAAACCGTTTCCATAGACGGTAAAGTACGATCCTTGCGCGATGGAACCGTTAGGCAGGGTGTTCCACCCGCCTTGCGGCGCGGGCACCGACAAGCTGGCGCTGGCCGCATTACTGATTTGGGAGACCGTGGGCTGCGCAAAGCCGACGGTCCCGAACAAGCCAAACATCAGAATAATTGCAAAAGCGCTTTTCATAGTGTCTCCTTTTTTCGCTGATCTAACTAAACTCCATCGCTGCGGCGTCCGGTTCCTAAAAAGCGAACTTCAGTCCAAACTGCATGGTGCGTGGGCGGTGCGCGTCGATCGGATGCAGGAACGCGCTCCCCGTCAAACAGTTGACCCCGCCGCCGCCCGCCGCGGAATAACCCACACTCGCCCCGCCGTAACAGTTGACCGTGTTGTTCGCCTCGTTGCCAAAATTCGAATCGTAGATGCGGAACTGAGTGTGGTTGAAAACGTTGAACGCTTCCATGCGCAGTTCGAGGTCGCCGCGCTCCCGGATCCGGATGTGTTTGAGCAGGGCCGTGTCGAAGTTTACGCGGTTGGGATTGTTTAACGCATTGCGCCCGGCGTCTCCGAAAGTCAGTCCGGTCGGCGCGGCGAAGGCGCCCGGATTCAGAAGCAGCGGTCCGAAGCTACGTCCGTTGTTGCCGCCGGATGGAACACTGGCATTCGGGTCGCCCACCACATCCGGATAGGATCCCAGGCCCAGGGTATTCGCGACGCCGGCGTTGTCGGGAACCGAAATGCCGTTGACCCCGCCCGCATTGATCACGCTGAACGGCGTGCCCGATTGGAACGTCGTAATCCCGGACAATTCCCAGCCCTTCATGATCTTTTCAACGGTGTCGGAGGGAGCGTGTCCGGTGTGGACGGTATACATCTGTGCCAGCGGAAGCTCCACGACATAGCTGACATTCAACAGGTTGCGCTGGTCGAAATTGGAACTCGCTTTGTTGGACGCCAGATCGTAAGAGTTGACGAACGTGGCGTCGGACCGGTCGGAAGAATTGTCGAGCGAGTGGCTATAGGTATAAGCGACGCCCAACGTCAGCGGTCCGGCCGTCCGCCGCATGGTGGTTTGGAAGGCGTTGTAGGTGGAGTTGGCCGCATTCTGGAGCGAGATAATCTGCCCCAATCCCATATATGGGCGCAAGCCGTCCGGACTGGCGAACAGACCCGCCGACGATGCATACCCGTAACAAGCCGCCTCCATGTTCACAAAGCCCGGAGCGCCCTGGTTGACGACGGCGCCGTTGCCCAGTGTGAACGAGCTTCCCGTGTAGGTCGCACAATCGCCGGTTACCGCATTCTTGGCTGTCGGATAGAGGTTTACCACCGGGATAAACGGCTCGCCTAAGCTGTAGGGATTCTGCGAAGCCGGCACCGGAGGCAGTTGGTTGAGATTGGTTTCCACCGTCAGGTGCGTTCCTTTGCTGCCCACATAGCCAAAGGTCGCCACGGTGCTGCCTGGAAATTCGCGCTGCACGCTGAAGCTCCATTGCTGCACATAAGGCCAGACCGCCTTGGTGGGAATGCTGGTGACGTTCGGGGGAAAGGCCGACGCCGGCGCGCAATCGTTGGTGTCCACGCCTCCAATGCATCCGTAGCCCAGCGGAAAATTCTGGGTCATGTTCAAGACCAGGGGCGAACTCGCTTCCAAAGACCCGGTGTTGGCTTCGTTGCCAGTGCCGTGCTCGTAGAAGATTCCATAACCGGCCCGGATGGAAGTCTTGCCGTCGCCGAAGGGATCGAAGGCGAAGCCTACCCGCGGCGCCCAATTGAAGGGATGGCCCTGCATGCAACTGGAGGGCAGAGTCATCAGGGAACTGGGGCTGGACAGCGCGCCCGCGCCGGTGCCGCAGTGTACCAGGCCGTTGGTGATCGCCGGGTCCAGGTTGTTCAGGTTCAACGGGACAGGGTCGTTCTCGCCGGTATTGGGATCCACCTGGCTATACTGCAAGCCTCCGGTGAAAGCGTTGATGCTTATCGAGTTCGCGATAGATTGGCTGAAAGCGCCCGGCACCCAGTTATAGGCGTTGCCGTTGGCCTCGGAATAGGTTCCGAAGACGCTCAGACGCACGCCCAGGTTGACGGTCAGCCGGCGGCTCACCCGCCAATCGTCTTGTAGATAGGGTTCCGCGATCTGGTATCGCTGATCGTAGACGCCCTGGGCGCTGTCCTGGGAGAAGCTCTTAATGGCGCCCGTCACACTGCCGCCGCTGTGGTACAGAAAATCGGCGAACGCATTGCCCGTGGTATTTATATTCGCCACGTTGCTGAATGTCAGGATGCCCTGCGTGTCTCCGGTTGCCGCGCCGATCGCGGAATTCGTCTGGTTTCGCAGATATTTGATGTATTGCGCCCCAAACTGAAGATTGTGACCCCCTATCACTTTGCTTAGGTGGTCCGCGAAGCTGTAAGTGGGGTTGGTATGGTGCCAGGGCATATACCCCGCATCCACGGCAAAGCCCGTGCCGCCATACTCCTGGTTGGTCCCGCCGATCACGAGGCCCGGCATCTTTCCTCCGAAGCCGTTATTAAACAGGTAACCGATGGGGCATTGGGTGGCCGAAGTGCCCACGGCGTTGGTCTCCACGTCGCACGGCGCGTTGAGCGCGGCGGGCCTTTGCCACTGGGCGCCGGGCCCGTTGGTGTCCGTCAACGTGATGGTGGAATTCGTGTAGCTGAAAGTGAACTCCTGCAGCAGAGTGGGAGATAAAATCTGGGTCAGGCGCGCCACCAGGCTGACGCCCGGGCCGGCGAATTCGTTCTGGATGGTCGGGAAGCTGTTCTGCACATTCCCCCACTCCGGTGTCGGCACAACAGTGTCCCAGGAATCGTGGATGAAGCGCACCGCCAGCCGGGTTTTCGCGGTGAAATTATGGTCGATCCGGAAGAGGTCTTCGCGCCAGTGGGTCGGCGGAGAAACGCTGCTGTCGTAGCACGATCCAATAGTCGAGTTGCAGCCCGAGGTGGAGTTCGGGAGCGGAATGATGCCCGAATTCAGCATAGCGACGGCGTTGCGGTCCAACACGGAGTACGGGCCGCTGATCTGGTTGTTCGGGAATGCCAGCAAGTATCCGAATTTGCTGGTATCGCCCCCGATGGACGGGCAATCCGGGTACTTGGTCCGCTGAAACGCCGGATATTGGCTGGAACCCACCGCCGGGCAGACGTCGCTGAAGTCGCCGCTGCGCTCAGCCACGGAAGGAACCGCCTGATTGTACTGATACGGCGACTTCTCCAGGCGATACTCTTCGGAAACAAAGAAAAACGTCTTGTCCTTCTTGGTGTTGTAGTGGTTGGGGATATACAGCGGGCCCCCGATCGTACCGCCCACATCGGACCGCCGATAGAGCGGCGCGCCCTGGGTTTCGTCGAAGAAGTTCCGGGCATTCAGCGCTTCATTGCGGCCGAAGTAATAGCCGTCCCCGTGAAAGTCCTGTGTGCCTGTCTTGGTGGCCACCATAACGGTGCCGGAGGCCGTCCTCCCATACATGGCGCCGTAGTTGGAGGTCAATACTTTGACCTCCTGAATGGCATCCAGGCTGGGATACACGATGAGCGTGCTGTTGGAGCCGTTGATACCCACGTTCAGCAGGTCGGAGCCGTCCACATCGAACGTGTTGTACTCGACGCGGCCGCCATTGACGCTGTACTTCACGCTGCCGACCACGCCGACTTTGGCTTCATCCTGGCCGGTCTGGTTGCTGACGCCGGGAGCCAGCGCAATCAACTGGGTGAAATTGCGGCCGTTCAAGCCAATTTCCACCACCTCCTTTTGCGTAATGGTGCCCGAAACCTGGGCGGTATCCGTTTCCACTCCGGCAGCCCTGAGCGCCTGCACCTCCACCGAACTGGCGGCCTCGGCCGGCGCCAAGGTGGCGTCCACGCGCGCCATTTCTCCGGCTGCGACAGTGACGCCGTTCTGGCGGAATTCCTTGAATCCCGGCGATGCGATCGAAACCGTGTAAGAGCCGGCGGCCAGGCCAGGCAACGCATATTCTCCGTGCTCGCTGGTTATCACCGTCTGGGTCTTGCCTGCCGCATCGCCGGCAGTCACCACTGCGTTGGGGAAAAGAGCGCCGCTGTTATCCGTGACCGTGCCCATGATGCCGGTGCCGCTCGCAGGCGCTTGCGCCAGCCCGAGCGGCGAGAAGCCGGCTATGAGCGCCAGTGAACAGACGGCAAGTACTGCATTCTTCATTATGGTTGTCCTACTCTCCAAAGGATGACTGCCGCGACCGCAAATTCAATCGCTAGCCGATAATTCTACTAAGACTATCGCATAAATCGATAAAGGGCAAGAGCCGAAGCCCTTGCCCTTTAAAATTTGCCAAACTAAAGTGTTCTCTTGCTGTTTCCCGATATATCCCGAGCGTCTTACCAAGCGAATGCGTGGTACTGTCCGTCCTGGGCCAGGCCGACTCCCACAATGGTCCCATCGGCCGCGATCGCGTTGGCCGAATTCAGCTCGACAAACGCCGAGCCAGCCAGCCCCGGCAGCGTGTTCAGATCCACTATGCCGCCAGCTTGCGTCCAGACGAAGGCGTGCACGTCCGTGTCTCCGGTGATATTTGACGAGCCCACCACCACCCCGCTATCGTTCACCCCGTTGGCTTGCGCGTACGAGCCCCCCAGATTGCCGATGTCGTGCAGGCCGCCGCCGCCCGGGCTACCCTCGAACGCATCCGTTTGGGCATCGCCCACCAAGGTGCTGAAGCCCACCGCCATGTTGCTGTCGTTGACGGCCAATGCCTGCGCGTAGGACCCTCCCAGAGTCAGCAGGTCCTTAATCGCGCCGGTCTTCAGAATCCAGGCCACCGCATGCGTGGTGCCGTCGGGGGAATCGGAGCTGCCCACCGCCAAACCTTTGGTATTCACTCCGAACGCATAACTGTTGTAGCCATCCAAACCGCCATCGCCAGCCAGTGTATTCAGGTTGATCATGCCCTTGGCGCTGGTCCAGACGAACGCGGTGTAAGCCACATCGCCGGCCACCGTGGAGGCGCCCACCACATTGGCGTTTTGAGTGGCGTTGCCCTCGGCAAGCGTGCCGCCATTGGTACCCAAGTCCACCATGCCCGTGCGCGACGAAACGAAATAGAAGGCGTGCGAAGCGATGTCGCCTTCCGAGTCGATGATCTGATCGGACGTGCCGGTGATGGCGCCCTTGGAACTGATGCCACCGGCGACGCTGTTGCCGTAAACGCCAATGAGGGACCCCAAGTCCTCCAGATACTCGAGCGAATTGGTGTAGACTGCGTGCTGATACGCGTCGGTGAAGACGTTGGCGCCGCCTACTACCACGTCGGTGGTGGTGCCAACTGCGTTGGCTGTGCTGTAGCTGCCTCCCAGCGTGCCCAAGTCCACTGGGGCCGCCGCCTTCTGTGCAACCGCGAGCGGAGCTAGTGCCCACGTGGCCGAAAAGGCCAATAGTAATGTGCTGGATTTCATCGTATGCTCGTTCTCCTCGTTTTTGGTGAAGGGTGGATGAGCCTAGGCATACCTCACCCCGTATACTCTGCGTGGGATTGTTTTGATGAGCGGTCCCGCCGATTAGCGGCTTCCCCACTCATTTTATCAACCCTACGCTGCTTTACTCTATCGACATACTAGAGTGGACCTAAACGCCGGTCCGTGTCAAGTGATTTTTTCATGCGACAAACTGCTTTTTGCTAATGTCTACTATAGTTTAGTACCTCAAGTACCCAGCAGACGCACCTTGGCCTTGTCGCGAACAATTTCTACAAAACTACTTGACAGTTAGAACATTGCATGGATAATCTCTATAGAGCAAGTGTATATAGGCTGGCGCGATGCTGCGAGTGCCCGGCTTCACTTGCCACCGGACCAGCGGGGAGTTCGGCATGACTACACTGTTGTCTGCCAAGCGACCACTCAATGGGCTCCGGCCAAGTCAGTTTCACGTTCATGCGATTTGAAAAGCTTAAAGGAGAATCACGAATGACGAGAGCAAGTTCCGTGGTCGCCGGCCTGCTGTTAGCCGCTACCGCAATCGTTCCGGCCGCCCAGGCCGTGACCATCGAGATAAACGCCGTGGGCGCCTCCGCGCCATGGACCACCGCGGCGCTCGGAGTGTACAACCAATTAGCCGGCGCGGGCGCCGGACATTATACTGTCAAAGGCACCTGCCCCTCCGGCAATTGCGCCCAGGCGCACGATGTCCGATCGACCGCCATTCCACCGGATGGCGGCAGCCTCTGGGTCGTTTGGAACGCAGCCC
This sequence comes from Bryobacteraceae bacterium, assembly GCA_050008575.1. Lineage (GTDB taxonomy): Bacteria > Acidobacteriota > Terriglobia > Bryobacterales > Bryobacteraceae > Bog-159. Next base: position 6,869 of record JBEKMJ010000034.1, on the reverse strand, counting down.
AGACCGAAGTCTGGGCGTATCTTTCGGTGGATGCGGTTGTCGGCGTACGAGCGTTTATGGCGAACCCCATCGCCCAATTGCAGATCGATCCCTCGACCGAGACCACCGAAGCCGGCCAAAACCTGATCGCCACTACTCTCTGGGGAGCCGACGCTACATTTTTGCCGGCGGCCATTTACACGGTCCTCAATAATGCCAATTTTACGATGGCGTTCAGCGGTCTTCGTCCGGAGGACGCGAAGTTCGCAAGCTGCCGGGTTTTGAATCAGTTGAACACCACCACTTACGCCGGTCTGGGATATGGAACTGGAACCACCTGCACGACGCTGATCGGCACTGAGATTCTGAGCTCCTTTTCCTCCTCCACGGCCAATCCGGAAGCCTTCAATATTAAGGGCACCGATCCCTTTACCGGGCTAGCGATCAAGGCCTGGACGGCTATAGATGTTGGAGCTCAAGCCACAATTTTCGTCACGAACAGAACCGACGCAAACGGCCTGGGCTCGGGCGCCGGTGTCGGCGACCCCATATTCACCGACATTAGCAACAGCGTGGCCCAGACGATTTTCGAGGGCACGGAATGCGACGGCAACGCTTTTGGCGCCCTCGGCGCGCCTCCCAACTTCCCCGTAACCGCTATACTGACTGAGCCCCTGGGCGCCAACTGGAACGTGCCGGAGTTCACCATCTTCCGCTGCGGAAAGTCCACGGGAGGTTGCCCGATCACCGGCAACACCCAAGACGATTCGCAGGAAGTAGGCGTAAACCCCTCGCTGGCCAACAATAACCCGCTGAATCTCCCCTGCGCCACGGTGGGCGGGATTGCAGGCACGCGAAGACGCGCCATCGGCGTCAGCGAAGACATCTCGAGCGGCATCGCCAAAGTCCCGGACTCGATAGCCTATGTGTCCTTCAGCTATAGCAACGTCTCAAAAATCGCGGGCAGCACGAGTTACGGTTACCTGACACGCAATGGCGTGGACCCGATTCAGGCGACCTATACGAATGGCGAACTTCCTACGTGCGCCTCCCCATGCCCGCAGACCCCAGGCACGTCCTTCCCCAACCTACGCAACGGAACTTACAAAGACTGGACGATTGTCACGGCGATTACCAACGCCTCCGGCGTCAACCTGACTAAGACCAAGTTGGTGGTAACGGCGATCCAGGACAACCTTAACACCACGGTGCCTGACTTTGTGCCCTTCGTCGCCGTAGGTGGCGATCCCGGCTTGAAGTACTATCGCTCGCATTACCTGCAGGAGGGATATACTCCCAACAACGGCCTGGGCGGCCAGAAGGAGTCCGGCGGCGATGTAGGCGGTTGTATCGAGCCGGTTGGCCCCGCCCCCGGCGTGCTTAGCTGCCACCAGTAGGGCACTTGCCGTTCGCAGTCAGTAGCGGCAGACCAGCCGTTGCAGCCGGTCTGCCGCTACCGGCTATAGAATGTTACCCGCCAGGGCGCCCCTCCCGGCGGCCCTGCCATCTTCCATGAAAGCAATTTGCGCCGTTTCCATACTGTTTCTGGCTTTGTGCCCACCGCGCGGCATGGCCCAAAAGGCCCCTGCAGGCGAGGACTGGAGTTCCATTTCGATCCTGCACGATCCCTTGAAAAGCGCACCGCCGCTGCTGGCTGAGCGGGACGAGTACCCTACCTTCTCACGGGTAATGATTGAGCTGCACTGGCGCCCGGCGGACCCCATCCACATATTTCTGATCCTGCCCAAAGGCCGGCCCAAACCGCCCGTGATTCTCTATCTCTACAGCTTTCCATCCGGCACGGATCGCTTTCTGGACGACGATTTCTGCAAGTTCCTGGCTCAGGACGGATTTGCCGCGGTAGGGTTCGTGTCCGCCCTTACCGGGCAGCGCTATCACAACCGCCCTATGCGGGAATGGTTTATCAGCGAACTCGAAGAGTCGGTGGGCAGCTCGGTGCACGATGTGCAAATGATTTTGAACTACCTGACCGGGCGCGGCGATGTGGATACCACCAGGGCGGGTATGTTCGGCGAGGGATCCGGCGCCGCCATCGCCATCCTGGCGGCCGCCGCGGACACGCGCATCAAGGCGCTCGATCTGGTCGATCCATGGGGCGACTGGCCCGACTGGTTGGCGAAGTCGACCCTGGTGCCCGAGGACGAGCGCGCGGATTATCTGAAGCCGGAGTTCCTCAAGAAAGTCGCGCCGCTCGATCCCCTGAAGTGGTTTGCGCAGGTGAAGGTCCCGGTCCGCCTCCAATATTTAAGCGATCCCTTGGTGACGCCCCAGGCAGTCCGGCAGCTTGTGATGGCCGCCGCGCCGCCCCAAACGAAAGTGATTCCGTACAAAGACGCAGTAGCCCAATACAAAGCCGCAAAGCTGCAGTTCTTCGATTGGATCAAGGAACAACTGCGGCCGGGCAGCATCCACTAGTTCTGCTTTCCGGACGTGCGCTTCTCAAACGCTTCATAATCGTTGGCGATGGCTTGCGCCAGTGCGAATAGTTTGCTCAGTAGCTCCTCCGGCGACTGAAACCGAATGTGCAGGGCGCCGGGAGTTAATCCAACGCCATCCGGCAGGTCCGGCAACCGCTGGCTGAGGGTTTCCGGCTCAAGCGCGATGGCCACGCGCGCGCCGGCTTGCCAGCGGCGGATGGCGTCCAGCCGTTCTGCCAGCCTCTCCTTGCGCTGCCACTCCATCTTGAAATCGGGACTATCGCGGATGTGCTCCAACTGCGCGATCAGCTTGGGCCGGTCCAGCAGGAAAGTCCTCCCAGCCTGATACCCGCCGAAGCCGCGTATCAGGTCGATGGCGCGGCGCCTGCGCAGACGGAACAGGCGCTCGCAGACAGCCCGATCCACCACCGGCACATCCAGCACCGATAACTCCACCAGGATCTCGGGGATGCGAAGCAGCCACTGCGCTTTAGCGGGCATCCGGCAGGCCTAACCGCGCTGCCAGCCGGCTTTTTGCCAGCTCAGTCCGGCGCTGTCCAGCAGCATGTGGCGGATCTCGATCCAAAAGCCGCCGGGCGCGGTGCTCAGCACTTCGCCCAACAAGAGTTGACCGTCCCATTCCAGGCGCACGGCGGCGCCGCCTTCCACTTTCAACCCCGCAGCCAGACGCATGCGTTTGCCGGAGAATTCGAGAATGCGGGCGGGGTGGCCGCCGGACGCGGCGCCCGCCCTCTCGCCCAACACCGTCAGTTCCGCGGACTGCTCCGGCTTCCAGTTAAGTTCGCGCATGGCCTTCGCTTGCCAGTGTACTATGCGTAAAGGCGATGTTTTCTTTTCTCAGGAGCTTTTTCTCCGCGCGCATCCTCAGCCTCCTGGTTCCGGAGACGATCCTTATTTTCTCCTGCTACATTCTGGCGGCCTATTGGTCGGGTGGCGCGGACCCATCCGTATTTCTGCTGTACGACAACGGGCTGCTGCAAATCGCGCTGGTGGCGGCAGGCGTACTAGTGGGCCTGCAACTCAACAAGCTGTACGTGCAGGTGGGGGTGCGGTCCAAGATTCTGCTGGTACAGCAGCTCTGCCTGACATTGGGTGTGACGTTTCTGTTGGAATCGCTGCTGACTTATCTGCGGATTCCCGACTTGGTGCTGGCGCCTTCCATCATGATGCTCGGGAGCGGTTTGACCGTGGTGGTCCTGCTGGTCTGGCGCATTTTCTACAGCGCCGTGCTCTGGAGGAGCCTGGGCGCCAAGCGCGTGCTCTTCTACGGGACTAATGCGGCCGCCTTGGAAGCGGGGAGCAGCCTGGCAATGCACCCGGAGTTGGGTTTAACGCTCGCCGGATACATTGACGATGAGCGGCCGGCCGGCACGCAACTCGATGGAGCGCAGGTGCTGGGATCGACTGCCGAGTTGGCGCGCGTGGTGTCCGAGGTCCACCCGGACCGTATTGTGGTGGCAGTTGCCGAACGCCGCCGCGGCATGCCGTTTAAGGAACTCCTGGACCTGCAGTTCCGCGGGATTGAAATCCAGCGCGTGGCGGAGTTGTACGAAGCCGCCTGCGACAGGGTCTGCGTGGCCGAGTTGCTGCCCTCGCAACTGATCTTTTCCGACGAACTGGGGGCACGCCGCGGCGCCGTCGCGCTGCAGGCCGTCTATTCCAATATCGTGGCGCTGGCCGGCTTGGCTTTGCTGGCGGTATTGCTGTTGCCCATTGCCTTGGCGATCGAGATATCCTCCCCGGGCGCGCTCGTCGAGGGGCATTTGCGCTGGGGGGTGAACCTGGTCCCCTTCACGCTTTACCGCTTCCGCTGCCGGGGCGCCGATGGCCAACCCACGCGGGTGGGCGTCTGGCTGCGCCGCCTGCATTTGGACGGGCTGCCGCAACTGTTGAACGTGATTCGTGGCGAAATGTCGCTGGTGGGACCGCGTCCGCATAATCCGGAGTTCATTCCGGTATTGATGGAGCAAATGCCTTACTACGGGCAGCGGCACGCGGTGCGGCCGGGCATCTTTGGCTGGAGCCAGCTTAATTGCGATTACGCCCGGCGGTTGCGCGACGCGCGCGAGGCGCTGGAATACGACCTGTATTACATCAAGCACATGTCGCCGGCGCTGGACGCTTATATTGTTCTGCATAGCTTGATGGAGGTACCGTTCCGGGAGGGGTAGAAGGGCGGGGCGCGATTCAATCAGCGCGGACCTAGCCTTCCTCCTGGTCTTGCCATCGCGGGATGGTATGAAATCGTTCTTACTGCGGGAGACAGGGGCAGGCTGGCGCGGCGCCAGCCCGAGTTGACGTAATGCCGGATTATGGGAAGCTGGGTCGCTATCTGGGCACGCGATCTACTTGGCCAGTGAAGTGTATGTCGAAGTCGTGAAGTCGCAGAGTCTCGCCGTCGCCTGTGACAACGATAAGCGCGTTCTTGTCGATCTTGGATGACTTGACGGGAAGCCACGTTGCCGCGGCCGAGGAGGTTTTTGTGCCCTTCACTGCGAAATCTGAACCTGTAGTGATCGCGTGCGCAGTCCAATCGATGCCCCCTTGGAATTGAACCGAGATTGTGGCCTTCTCTGAGCCCTTTTCTGAGAAGGCCGCTGTGTAGAGCTTTCCCGGATGGCCGTGCCAATATGATACGGTTTCACGGCTCTTAACGAGTTTTCCGTTGGCGTCGAAGCTGATGGATGAGCCCGGCTTGAATGTTACGCCAGCGTCAGCAGCCGGGGTTTGCGCCGCGCAGACACCAGCGAAGAACGAAACGATGATTATCGTGCACTTGGGCATTAGCAGCTCCTTAGCATGCTCGTTGTTTCAGCCCTGCTCGGATTATGGATTATACACCCGTGAATCATCGGCATGGGGATGAGGCGGTTCCCGCCAAATCGCGGATCGTATCGTCGGGCGCGCCTGGAAGCGTAAGCTGTTTTATTAGACGATAAAGTATGTTATCGACTACCAAACGCCGGCCCGTCCTCCCCGTGCTCTTAAGAACAGGTGTAGATACATCGTCGATTCTGAATCGCCCAGGGCGTGCTTTACGCCCGACACCGCGGGTACTATGATCTCTCAAAGAGCCGTTCATCAAAATGGAAGATCGCCGGTGGTTCGACCTGGATCCGCGCAAATTCCGGGTGGACTGGATTGAGCAGGAGGTTATGTTCCCCCGCGATCACGAAAGACGGGACCTGCAGGACGGCACTCGTTCGGGAATCGATCCACCAGTCGCCCAAGTGTACGGTACTCAGGTCCTGGAGCGCCGGGTGTTTGCGTAAATCCTTCTCGTGAATCATGCTAATTCCATCGGGGAGCACAGCGGCCACACAAACGTAGCCGCGCGGGAAGTCTTGTCTGGTCATGTGCACGAGATTCTCAAGAACGGCCAAGGCGATGCTCTCAGCCATGTAGACGACGGCGCGCCCGGCCGAATTCCAGCGGCCCGCCGACGAGCCGGGCCCCTGCGCCGTCGAGACGTGCGTAACGCGCCCGGCATACGCGGAAAACGCGACGGCCGGCCAAGACGGCCATCAGGAAGGAATGTTGTGTTCGATGCGAGTGAGCGTCCGCTCGACGAGCTCGATGCCCTCGCTAGTGGCTAACAGATCCGTGGGGGTTTGATTATCGAACACGGCGAGGGGAGTCGACAGCCAGTGCGTGGCCTTCTGCTCATCGCCGAACACGGCTACCGCGTGCGCGATCACAGGCACCAGGCGAGTGAGAGGAAGTGCAGAGGTCATCCGCTCTTTATTCTACCTCGGTGACGGCTTCTTGAAAACGTCTGCAATACTCCCTCCGGCTCCCGTTACAATTGAAGGCGCAGTGGTGGCGGCATTCTCCAGAAACAGCCTGCCCTCCGGAGTACGTGCGTAGGGTCGCGAGCGAGGCCCGCTGGAACGAGCGGGATGCCCCATAGCCGGTCAAGGGGCCCCTTTGAGCACGGAAATGTATTTTATCGTGTTTAAAATCAAGCCGCAATCCGCCGAAAAGCGACTCTGGCGAGGCCCTGCCGTACAAATCTCTCAGTCCGGCGCTTGGCCCGTTGTTGTGCCCCGCCTGACGATGATGTTCCCTTCTGTGGTGCGTTCAAAGCGCAAGTCTGGGTTGTCCGCGCAAAGCTGGAAGTACTCGGCTTCGTTCATCCTATGTTCCCACTGGATGAGCACGGGCCGTTCGAATCCCTCGATAGCCATTCGCATGATTATTGCTCCGCTAAAGAGACCGCCGCCGAGCCCTCGGCTTCGTGCGCCGCGTCTCGGAATTTTTCCACCAACGTCTCCCGCAGCGAATCCACAAACGGCGCTACCACCATAGGCAACACCGGGGACGCGAACGGCCGCGCGAGCACCGCATAATCCCCGTTCGAGAGCGGCACGCGCACCGTCCAACCCGGAGCCCCGCAATCGTCGGCGGAGTATTCGAAGATTTCGCCGGCCA
>JBEKMJ010000033.1:0-77243 GCA_050008575.1 Bryobacteraceae bacterium | reverse complement strand
GCCGCCTTGCGACTTATGACTGTGAACAGGCAAGGCGGCCTGCGAGGCCGCCGCAGGCTGCGAGCCTGCCCCACAAGAAGGAAAACAGTATGAGCGCCGCCAGCCAGAATGGCCCCGCCCTGGAAATCCGCGATCTGGTCAAGACCTTCGGCGATTTCACGGCCGTGGACCACGTTTCTTTCCAGGTGAGCAAGGGCGAAATCTTCGGGTTCCTGGGGCCTAACGGCGCCGGCAAGTCCACCGTCATCCGGATGCTCTGCGGGTTGCTGACACCCACTTCCGGCTGGGGCGCGGTGGCCGGCTTCGACGTGACCAAGCATCCCGAGGAGATCCGCAAAAACATCGGCTACATGTCGCAGAAGTTTTCCCTCTACGACGACCTCGCCGTGGAAGAAAACATCGATTTTTTCAGCCGGATTTACAGCGTTCCCAAACACCTGCGCGCGGAACGCAAAGAGTACGTGCTGCGCATGGCCGGCCTCATCGACCGCCGCACCACCGTCACCCGGCTGCTGGCCGGCGGCTGGAAGCAACGCCTGGCCCTGGGTTGCGCCATCGTGCATTCTCCGCGCATTCTGTTTCTGGACGAGCCCACCTCGGGCGTGGATCCCATCGCGCGCCGCAGCTTCTGGGACCTGATCTACCAGCTTGCCGAGGGCGGACAGACCATTCTGGTTACGACACACTACATGGACGAGGCGGAATACTGCAATCGCCTGGCCCTGATTTACCGCGGAAAGCTGATCGCTTTGGGCGTGCCGGATGCGCTCAAGCGCGACCTGCACTCGCACAAGCTGTTGCAGCTCGAAACCTCCGACCTGCTGGGAACCATGCGCGCGCTGGATGGGCAGCCGGGCGTATTGGACGTGGCCGTCTTCGGCGCAGGCCTGCACGTGAACGTGGCCGACCTGGCCGCCGGCACGCAACAAATCCGCCGCTTGCTGGACGAGCAGCACATTCAGATCAAGCGTCTGGAGCCGATTCAGCCTACCATGGAAGACGTTTTTGTGGGGCTGATCGAAGCCGAGGAAGAAAAAAATCCATGAACCTGCGACGCACGCGTGCCATGTTCGAGAAGGAGTTCCGCCATATCGTGCGCGACTCCCGCAGCCTCATCATGGCGCTATTCCTGCCTTTGTTTCAAATGCTGCTGTTCGGCTACGCGCTCAATCTGGACGTGGACCGCATTCCCACGCTGATCTTCGACGCCGACCATAGCACCGACAGCCGCGCCCTCATCGAGCGCTTCCGCGGGTCCCGGTTTTTTGAGATCGAGGGATTCACGAATAACTATGGCGATATTGAAAAGGGCATCGACAAGAGCGCCATCCTGCTAGGTGTCGTGATCCCGCGCGATTATTCGCAGCGCTTGAACGCGGGGGCCAAAGCCAACGTTCAAATTCTGCTGGATGGCAGCGATTCCAACACCGCATCCATCGCCTTGAGCTACGTGGAGGGCCTGGTGCAAACCTATGCCCTGCAGGTGCGCTCCGATGGGCAGGACCGCAGCGCCGGCATGCCGCTGGTTTCGCCGGTGGATTCGCGCGTGCGCATCTGGTATAACAGCACGCTGGAATCCACCAACTACATCGTACCGGGCTTGATCGCCGCCATGATGATGGTGATCGCGGCGCTGCTGACTTCGCTCACCATCGCCCGCGAATGGGAGATGGGCACCATGGAGCAACTGCTCTCCACGCCGGTGCGCGCCGGCGAAATCGTGATGGGCAAGATGCTCGCGTTTTTTGTGGTCGGCGTAGCGGACACCACCATCGCGGTGTTGGTGGGGATTTACGTTTACGGCGTGCCGTTCCGCGGCCAGATTTGGATGTTGGCACTGACCACCGCCATCTTTCTCACGGGCGCGTTCTTTTGGGGGATCCTGGTTTCGGCTATCGCCCGGACGCAGTTGTTCGCCTTCCAGTTGGGGCTGATCACCACCTTCCTTCCCTCGTTTCTGTTGTCGGGATTCCTTTACGCTCTGGAGAACATGCCCATACCGATCCAGGTCTTCACCCATTTGGTGCCGGCCCGCTACTTCGTGACCATCGTCAGAGGTATTTTCTTGAAAGGCATCGGCATGCAGATCTTGTGGGGGCAGGTGGCGTTTCTGGTGGGATTCTCGTTCCTGGTGTTCTGGGCGGCGCAACGCAAAATGAAGCAGAAGCTCGCGTGAGGGGCATGGGACTGTTATGATCGAACGGATTTTAGCCATCATTCGCAAAGAGCTGGACCAGTTGTTCCGCAACCGGCGCGCGCGCTTATTCCTCTTCGTGCCGCCCATCTTCCAGCTCATCATCTACGGCTACGCGGTCAACCTGGACGTGGATAATCTGCGCATGGGATGGATGGACATGGACCACTCGCCGCAGAGCCGCGATTTGCTGGCGTCCTTCCAGGGGTCGGGCCGGTTTCTGATCACCGCCTTACCGCAAAGCGAGAAGGAGATACAGGACGTCCTGGACCGCGGCGAAGCGCAAGTCATCGTGCGCGTGATGCCCGGATTCGGACGCAATATCCTCCTGGGCCACCCCACCTCGGCGCAAATCCTGGTGGATGGCACCAATTCCAACAGCGCATCGCTGGCGTCGGCATACACCAGCCAATTGGTGGGCGCGTATTCGGCCAGCGTGGCCACCCCACAGTTGCAGGCGCGCATGATGGCGCGCGCGGGTATGGGAACCATGAGCATGAAGGTCGGGCGCATTACGGACAGCCCGCGGGTGTGGTTTAATCCCGACCTGAAGAGCCGCAACTACTTCGTGCCCGGCGTCATCTGCAATCTCATCATGGTAGTCACCGTGATGCTCACGGCCATGGCCATTGTCCGCGAAAAGGAAATCGGCACCATGGAACAGTTGATGGTGACGCCCATCCGGCCCATGGAGCTCATGATCGGGAAGATGGTGCCCGCCGCGATCGTGGGCTTGCTGGATCTGGTGCTGATGACTACGGCGGCGCTGTTGATCTTTAAGATCCCCTTTCGCGGCAACCCGCTGGTGTTACTGCTGAGCGCGGCATTGTTCCTGCTGACCAGCCTGGGCATGGGCCTGTTTATTTCCACCATCGCCAGCACCCAGCAGCAGGCCATCATGTCTTCCTCGCTGATCGCCATCCCCACGTTCATGTTGAGCGGGTTCGCTTATCCGATCCGCAACATGCCCATCGCGGTGCAGTATTTCACGCTCCTGAATCCGCTGCGCTACCTCATCGAGATCGCCCGGGGTATCTTCCTGAAGGGCGCGGGCATTGCGGTGCTCTGGCCGCAGATGCTGACGCTGCTGGTCTACGGCATGGTGGTTATGGGACTAAGTGCCACCAGCTTCCGCAAGAAACTGGATTAGAATATAAGAGCGTTATGACCTTCCCTGAGCAATACCGGGCCGATCTGCTGAAAGCGATCGAATCCATCGACCTGAACAAGGTCGACCAGGCCATCGAATGGTTCAAAGAATCCCGAGACGCCGGCCGGCATATCTTCGTTTGCGGCAATGGCGGCAGCGCGGCCACGGCTTCGCACTTCGCCTGCGACATCGTGAAGGGCTGCAGCTTTAACCGCTCCACGCGCTTTCGCATCATGGCGCTCACCGATCAGCTTCCCACCATCACCGCTTACGCCAACGATGTCGGCTATGACGTGATCTTTGCCGAGCAGCTCAAGAACTTCGCCGAGGCGGGCGATCTGTTCATGGCCATCAGCGGATCGGGAAATTCTCCCAACGTGGTGCTGGCCATGGATTACGCCAACTCCATCGGCTGCCGCACTATCGCTCTGACGGGCCGCGACGGCGGCAAACTGGGACCCAAGGCCCAGTTGAACATTCAAGTTCCGGTGGCGCACATGGGGCGCATCGAGGACGCCCATATGAACGTGTGTCACATGATCGGCTATTACTTCATGGATTGCGAAGCGCAGACCGCCTGACGCGCGGCAGCGCACTCATGGCAGGTTCCCTGCGTTCCCGCCAATACTACCCGGAATCGTGGCGGTCAGCGTCCCGCTGGCGACCGTCAGCGTAGTGGTATTCGTCCCATCCGAATACGATACCAGGCTGTTTGTTGGGGAGAGGCTGACGGCCGCGAATGGATGAATCAGCGGCTTGGTCAACGTGCCGGCGGGCAGGGTGATCTGCGCATCGATCGTCAAACTGATGCCCACTACTTTGACGGGGAACCCAGTCTGGAAAGGGTCGTAATCCGGGGCGACCGTCTGGTAAATAATTCCGGCCATGCTGTGTGGGGCACCGAGGCGGCGTTGGCGATAATGTCGATGGTGAAAGGCTCGCCTGCCAGCTTAAGTGTATCTTCTCCGCTCACCGCCGGCGAGGAGAATGTCCCCGTCGCGATGTAAGTGACGTTTGGCGCCGTATCCGGCGTCGCGCCACTCAACCCCAAGACCGCAAACCAGGACAGTGTCGCCGCCGCGGCTATCACGGAGACCCTTTGCCGGATGTTGACCAATCCCATCGACTTTTCTCCCCATCCGTCTGGAAACAATTTGAGTTTCCAGACCGGTTATAACACCCCCAGCAAGCCGCGGCTCTAAGTACGGTACCATCACAAGGGTCTCTGGTGTACGCTGCCGCACGGCACGCTTTTGCTGGAGCTGTGTCTGAGAGGAGTAGGACAATTCAAAATTGTGCGGCTCAGACAGCCGTCTGAGCCGTACGCACGATCGGATTGGTGGGGTATTGGAACTGGATGCAGCGGTCTTCAGCCACAGCCTATTTCTCAACGCCGCTGGCCGGAACCGTACCCACCAGAGTCCCGCTGGCGATCGAAAGAACCGTGGATGCCGTGGTATCCGAGTATGTCACCGTGGCGGTAGGCCCAAGCGTAACGCTCGCAAAGGGACGAAGCAGAGCGGTGGTCAACGTGCCCCCCGGCAGTATGATTTTGGCTTGCACTGTCAGAGCGATGCCGATTACCTCTACCGGAAAACCGGATTGGAAGATATCCTCGCTGGCCCCAACAGTTTGATTGAGGGCCGCGGTCGTGGCACTGATAGCTATCGGCTGGTCGGGTATCAGTCCGGAATAGACGGTCCCCGTCATCGCCAGGTTCGTAAAGTTGGCCCAGTTTCGGCCATGCGTGGTCGGCTTCAGCGAGGAGTTGCCCACCACGCTAATCGTAAACGGCTGGCCCGCGAGTTTCAGCGTGTCGGCGCCGCTCACCGGGGACGGGCTGAACGTCCCGGACGCGGTGTACGTGATATCCGCACCCTGACCCGGACTAGCAGCCAGCCTCCGCGGGGCAACCAGGCAGGCGATCGCCGCAGCCGCGACAGTCACAGACAATATCCTTCGGACGTTCCATGAAAACATAGCCATCTCCTTATTTTGGTCCATCTTAGAAGTTTAGACCCCCGGCTGGCTGTTTTCAAGTCGAACCGCAATTTCTTCTGAAATATTTGGTACTGGTACCGGCGGAATGCCGGAGCGCATCTCCAGGCTACGGAAGTGCGCTCCCGCGCTGGCTTACTGGAAGTAAATGCGGACCGGATCGGCGGTCTGGCCGTCAGCCGTCAGGGTCACTTCCGTGACGCCCCGTCCGGCCAAGCTCCGCGGAGCCTGTACCATCACCTCATCCAACCCGGGGAAATAGCCCGACGCACTGGCGTATAGCACCGGCACTTCGTCGCCACCGATTTGCACACGCACGTCGGAAGCGCCGCGCACGCCAGACGCATAAAACTTCAACGTCACCGCATCCGCTGGTATTTCCACGCCAGCCGTGCCAATGGACCGCGCCGACTCCGTCCCATCGCCGTTCAATGTTACGGCCCGGACGCCGCCGGCATGCAACAACACCGGCGATGCCGTCCCGGCGCCGGATGGGACCGTGGCAGTCAAGGTACCGGATGCGACGGCCAGCACCGTGGAACTGCTACTGTCCTGATAGGTCACCGTGGAATTGGCGGGAACCAGCGTGATGGCGCTAAAGGGACCCAGGGTCGGTTTGCCGATTGTGCCGGACGGCATGGTGATGACAGCTTTGATTGTCAGACTGATACCAACCACTTTAATGGGAGCTTCCATCGTGAACTGATCGTACTGTCCCGGATCGATGCCTTGGATGATCGTCGATTCGCTGCTGGCGATGGTTACTGGCGTCGTACCCAGCAGCCCGGAATGTACCGTGCCGGTCAGCTTTAGTTTGTTGTAGGCGGCCCAGTTCGAGCCGTGTTTAAACGGCTGCGTTGACGAGCTGACGGCGATGCTCACACTAAATGGCTCACCCGCCAGCCGCAGCGTGTCCGCCCCGCTGGTGGCAGTCGATGCGAACGTCCCGGAAGCCGTGTACGTGATCGCCGGCGCCGTCGCGGCGGCCAGCGCATTCGAAATTCCAAAACAACCAAGCGCCGCTACCGCGATCGCGGTAGCCATTGTCTTTCGTAGTGTCATGATTTTAAGTCTCCTTTATTCCTGTAGAGGTTAGCTGGATTTCCGTCCAACTATGCTGGATCGTTGATTACTAAAGCTGCGAGTTGCCCAAAGGCACACACGTATCCCGTGGGCCCAAAGTTGCGTTTTGTATGATGCCTTGAAGGGTGGGGATCAATCCCCACTCTTCAAGGCCGGTGCCGGCTTTACTGCGTTGCGAGCGACGGACCGCCCACGGTGTTGGAAGGACTTGAGAGATTGCCCAGGCTATCCTCGGCAACTACAAAATAGAGCGACTGAAGTGTACTCGGGGAAGGCCCCGTGTACGTTAGATTGGGCACGCGGCCTAAAAGGTCTGGCGGACCCGGATAGCCGTAGAGCTGGCCACATGTGGTAGCCGGAATCGCTTGCGGCAACATCGCACAAATTGACGGCGGATGCGGCTTGCCGCAGGCGACGACCGCGGCCGAAGGAGGGGGCGTCGTCACGGCGCATGACATGCCAATCTGGTAAACCAGATAATCCATGGCTCCGGATACGGCATTCCACGTAAGGGTTGCAGGACCGCCCTGAGCGCCCGGTGCGGAGTGCACTAACGGCGGCGTCAAGGTCGAAGTCGCAGGCTTGATGGCCGGCACGGCGCAATTCGGATGAGTGCATTGAGTCATCAGCAACTGAACGTCGGCTTCCGTGATCTTGCCGTCCTCATTCAGATCCATCGGATCTTTGAATTTGGCCTTGGCATTCAACCGGGCGCGCATCAGATTCACATCCTTCTGGTCGATCACGCCATCCTTGTTGAAATCGAGATTGCCGTTGTCCACATTGAACACTTGGGTTCCGCCTTGCTCTCGCGCCGTGCCCATGAACAGTCCGAATGGACTGGCGGCGGAGCTGCGGGTGCCGGTATTATTGCCATCGCCCATGCCGACTTTGCTCATAAACGTCCAGTTGACGCCATCGGGGCTGCGCCAGAGATCCGTACCGTATTCCTGAGACCACAGGGCGCCGAGGCCCGGATTTTGGACATAGTCGTCGGTACTCTGATCCCAAGTGCCCATGTAGATTCCCTGTGAGCCTACCCCCATTCTCCAGAAGTGCCCGGTAAATCCATTGTCGAAGTACTGCCCGATACCGCTCAGCGGAGCGACATACTGGGTGGTGCCAAGTTGTCCCGGTCCGGTTCCGGCGGGAATGGTCCGAGGGTTGCCGACGATGAGGTCCCAACTATCGGTTGCGTCCACCACCACCTGGCCCGTCATATCGGGATGGATGCGCACCATTTCGTTAGGCCGGTCGGTGCCGACATACAAGCATCCTCCAGGGCCGCCGGGACTGACCGGCGGACAATAAGTGGGATCGGAGTATATCTCCATGCTCATCGCGAAATCCGCGATCAAATTCGTGGCGTAGGCCCCGTCCACGATGATCGGATTCCAGGTGTAGGGCGGAGTGCCGGTGCCATTAGTCGACCAGACGCCATACTGCTCCGCCGTGTCCGTGATCGCCGGGCTGCCGGTTCCCGCATACATGGAATTATTGAAGTTCTCCAAAATCCACATGGGCAGCGTGGCTGTCACCGGGCTGGACCATGAAAAACACGTCGGCTGGCCGCAATTGTCGCCGAGCGCCGGATTGGTTCCGGGCGCCGAGGCAAAGGCCCTGCCCACCCCGGGAAAATCTCCGGTCTGGAAGAAGAGGACGCCGTCCGCCGTGCATGAGAAAGAGGGGCCCGGCTGGCTGCAGAGTTGCGCCGCCGAGCGAATGCTGTAGTTCGGATATGCCGGAGTGATGTAGGTGCCGTTGGCGGTAAGAGAACCGAGGAAGCAGGGCTGCGTACCGCATGTTCCCGGAGTCCAGACACTGCTGCCGGCTACCGTGGTCAGCGTGCCGTTCTGCGGAATGGGATTCCAGGTTACGCCGTCCGTGGTACGCAGGATGCGCGGTGGAGGCCAGGAGCCCTGCTGCGTGCAACCGGTCGTAATGCCGGTGGTGGGAAAACACTCGAAGATTTCCCCGGAAGTGACTCCGCCGGCGTACAAGGCCACCACGCCGCCGGGTTCATTGACGATGGTAAGGCCCCGGAAGCCAATGTCCCTGGCTGTCGATACGGCGTTCCCCGAGAATTCCACCGTGCTCAGGGAATTTGGAGATTGGAAGACCAATGTCCAGATATTGGTCGCCGGATTGTATTGCCAGATCTCGGCCTGCAACGGCAGATCGTGGTAGTCCGGCGGGCAATCGCCAATGGTTGGCGGATACTCGCTGGATATCCCGAGCTGTATGGCGGTGGTGGCGCCGGTCACGCAACCGGGCTCCCGGCCAACCCCCACGTAGAGCATGCCATTCGCGCTGCCTGGCGGAGTGAACCATGCCATCGACCAGGACCAGCTATTGTGCTGGTCGCCAAAGCCGCCCGTCCCTACCCGGGTCATGCCAGGCTGCTGGTGTGATAGCTCTTGGACGACTCCGTTGATATAGGTAAACGAGTAATCGCCCATGCGCAACAGATAGTGATTGACAGGAATGATCCCGAGTTCCATGGCATAAGCGGTGGGCAATAGCGATTCCGGGTGAGTTACTAATCCGTCATTGCACGGGGCATTTGTGGGCGCGTTATTTGTCGGCCCATCACACGTTCCCGTCGGGTTGCCGCCCGGAGGGGTGGTGATCTGCTGCAGGATGGGTCCGGTTATTATGGTCGGGCACTCCGTGGTGCCCTTCTGGCACTCATAAGTGTTGCCGGATAAGGTATAAAAGGGAATCAGGGAATTCTGGAAAAGGGGATCCCACTCGGTGCGCAATTGCAGGACGTTGGCGATTTCGAGCGACTGCACGCCGGGAGTGAGCAGACCCGCCAAACTACAGACCGCGGTGCCGGCGGAACTGAAGCACCAATCGGCCAGCGCATCTCCCTGGTTCGGCGTCCCGAGCTGAATTATGGCGATCGCCATGCCGATCCACTGCGGATTGGCGATGGCGTCTTCCAGATCCAGACCGCCCTTGGAGTGGCAGACGAAATAGACTTTGGTCACGCCAAAGTGGGCCAGGATGGCTGGAAACAAAGTTTGCAACATCGCCGCGTTCGTTTGAATGCTCGAGCTATTGGTCGAATTGTCGGCATTCATGCTCATGAAGGCCGTCCTAAAACCCGCCTGGTAAGCGTAGTCATACATGTCGTTCTTGGAGCCCGTGCCGGGCGACGTGGGGGAAGACTTGCAGTTGCCGATCGGCGCCGGGTTGGTAGGGCAGTTTGCGGATTCGATCCAGTCGACGTAGCTGCCGCCGAGGCCGTGCACGAACACCACAACCGGCAAATCGTAACCCTTGGTCGGGATTGCGCCGTAGAACAGATTGGGATAGGTAGTGTCGATCGTGAGCTGCGGCGCGGGCGGCGGCGTGGCGTGCGCCAGCGGGGCGTGCGCAGCCAATCCAACCACCAGGGCTATAGCCGGCACAATGGACCGAAAACCGCGGAATGCTACAGATCGTGACATGGAATCCTCTCTTAGGCCGGCGCCGAAATCGCACCGGTATCGCTTGAAGCAAAGTTACCCAACTCGAAATCACTAAACCGTTTAACCTTACCATTTCACGTTTCGGAGTGTCCACAGAACCATGGAGAGGGGGTACTAGTAAATAATCGCAAACTAGGCCCGAATCCGGCCCCCTGCCAAGTCTTGCAACAGGTCCGCGGCGGCCTCCGGCCCCCTATACCGGGCGAAAGCGGCGGCCATGCGCTGGGCGTTCTGGCGGAATGAGGGCGTACCGAGCACCTGCTCCACCGCCGCGCGCAGCCGTTTCGGCGTGCACTGCCCAGGCGCCAGACTGATGCCGGCGCCCGTCTCGACCACCCGGCGGGCGATGTCCGGCTTATCCCAATCGGTGGGGACCACAATCAGCGGCACGCCGGCGCGTAGGGTGGTTTGCACCGTGGCCGAGCCGCCCGTGGTGATCATAACATCAAGATGTGGAAGCAGTTCCGTGTGAGACACCCAACGCACTACGTGCACATTCGGAGCGATCGGACCTAAATCCAGCTCGGAAGGCTCTCGATTCCCACCCGTTGTCAGGATCACTTGCATGGGCAGGTTCGCCAGCCCCTGCGCCGCGGCCGAGAGAACGAACGGGGTCACCACATGAACGGTACCCTCGCTGGCATGCACCCAGGGCTGACCCTTGGGCAACTGCTCCAGCCAGTCCGAAGGCTTTTCGTGGCGCAGTTTGTCCCAGAGACAGGCCCCCACGTAATGCACCGCAGGTGGTAAGTCTTTCCGCTCATAATCGAACTCGGATGTCCCCATTACCAGATAAAGGGGCATGGTACCGGTAAATTCGAGCACGGAGGTCCGCAGGGGCGGCAAACCGTAGCTGCGCCGGGTCTCATTGGCCGCCCTCCGGAAACCGGCCCGGAACGGCGCCGTGCCGATCCACACGGATTTCGAGAGCAGCCGGGTGTACCAGTTCCGGGGACCCGGCAGGCCCATGCCGAAAGGCGGCGCGTCCGGGCCGGGGACCATGCAGGAAATGTACCCGAGCACGGCCACCGGGATGCGGTTCTTCTCGCGCAGCACCAGCATGGGCGCCCACATATTCTGCTCGGTCACTATCACGTCGGGCCGCCATTCGGCGGTGATGCGCTCCAGATCGCGGACCTGCTGCGGGATGCTGCCCAGCAGCCATCTTTGTATGGTGCTGCTGAATTTCAGCATGGTTCGCCAGTTCACCGCGCGGGTTTGCGCGGGGGCGAACATGAAATCGTACATGGCGTCTTCTTCCTGCTTGTCGGATGGGAAGAAGGGGAAATTCTCTCCTTCCACCACGCGCGCGGCCCGGGGTCCGGAGTAGAAGGCACAGGCATGTCCGCGTTCGCGGAGGACGTGCGCGATCGCCATGGGCTGAAAAACGTGGCCGGGGAAGGACCAGCAGGTGAAGAGGAATCTCGCCATGGATCGGGAATAGACGAGTGTAACATCGCGCCGCGGGCGACGAATTACGGAGGCGCGCCCGGTCGCGGCTCGGTAAACCTCGCGATCAACGCGACCGTCACCGGACCTCGAGAGACGGAACCCACCCCCTGCTAATATTGATCTTGCCCCATCATGAAAGCCGTCATTCTGGCCGCGGGACTCGGGACCCGCTTGCGCCCCATCACCTCCGCAACCCCCAAGTGCCTGGTACCGATTAATGGCGTGCCGCTGCTGGAACTGTGGCTGCGCGACTGCGAACGCGCGGGCGTGGAAGCCGTACTCGTTAACACCCACCACTTAGCCGAACGCGTCGAGGAGTTTGTCGCGGCGCGGCGCGGCATTCCGGTCACTTTGGCCTATGAGCCTACGCTGCTCGGCAGCGCCGGAACCATCGCCGCGAATTGGGATTTTGTGGATGGCGCGGAATCTTTCCTGGTCGTATATGCCGACAACCTCACCACCTTCCCGTTGTCCGAGCTGACCGCGTTCCATGCCACCCACGATCAAATCGCTTCGATGGCCCTGTTCCGGTCCCCGAATCCGTCCGCCTGCGGCGTGGTCGAGATGGACGCCACCGGTCTGGTTACGGGATTCTGGGAGAAGCCTGAGAATCCGCCCGGCGATCTGGTTAACGCCGGCCTCTACGCCTTTCGCCGTGGGGTGCGGCCGTATTTGCCAACGGAGGTTCCGGCCGGTCTTCCAACGGACATTGGCCGGTCTTTGATGCCGGCGCTGGTCGGCCGTGCCATGGGACTGCCCATCAGCGGCTACTTCGTGGATATAGGTACTCTGGAGAATTACTACCGCGCGCAGGCGGATTATGCCGCCGCCTGCCGCGCGATCGAGGAATCATGATCATTTCACAAACGCCCTTGCGCGTCAGTTTTGCCGGCGGCGGTACGGATTTCCATCGCTACTACCGCGAGCATGAAGGCGCGGTGGTCAGCTCCGCCATCGATAAATACGTCTACGTGGTCGTCGTGCCGCGGTTCGACGAGTTGATCATCGTCAATTACACCAAGAAAGAGACCGTGGAGAACGTGCGCGATCTCAAGCACGAGCTGGTGCGCGAGGCCTTGCTGCGCACCGGCGTGGAAAACGGCGTCGAGATCACCACGCTGGCCGATGTGCCATCGGAAGGTTCCGGCCTGGGATCTTCCAGCACCGTGACGGTGGGGCTGCTGCACGCTTTGTACGCCTACAAGGGCAAGCTGGTCACCGCCGAACAACTGGCGCGCGAAGCCTGCGAGATCGAGATCGACATTTGCGGCAAGCCCATCGGCAAGCAGGATCAATACATCGCGGCCTATGGCGGCGTCTGCCAATTCACGTTTCGCAAAGACGAAAGCGTGGATGTGAAGCCGTTCCGACGCTCCCCGGAGCTCTTCCACGGCTTGTCCCGCAACATCATGCTGTTCTATACGGGGCGCACGCGCAAAGCGGGAAACATTCTGAGCCTGCAGGACCAGCGCACCGAGGCGAACCTCGAACAGCTTCACTGCCTGAAGGCGCTGGCGCTGCGCACCGCCGAGGCCCTGGACCGGATGCGCCTTTGGGAGGTGGGCCGGGTGTTGAACGACGGCTGGCAGCTCAAGCGGCAGTTGGCGGAAGGCATCAGCAATCCGGAGATCGAGGAGATGTACGACTTGGCTCTGAGCGCGGGCGCCGCCGGCGGCAAAATCTGCGGCGCGGGCGGCGGCGGATTCCTGCTGCTCTACTGCGATCCGGCGCATCACAAGGCGGTCCGCCAGGCCATGGAGGTCTATCGCGAACTGCCCATCGGGCTCGATCCGGACGGCAGTAAGATCATCTTCCAAAACCGCGCCGGATACCGTATGGCGAGTGTTTAGTTTAGCCCGTCTTCTGATTCCTGAACGCCGAATTGTACGACAATGTTGTACAATAACGGCGTGACGGTCACCGCCTCGTATGCAAGGACTCACTTACCCGAACTGCTGAAAGCTGTCCAGCGCGGCAAGACGATTACAATTTTGCGCTACGACAAGCCGATTGCGGATTTGGCGCCGTCGAAACAGGCCCTGAAACCCGTGCGGAAGTTCGGCACGCTCAAGGGCAAGGTCAAGATCGTCGATCCGAATTGGGCCGCGCCGCTGACCGCCGCCGAAGCGGATGAATTCATTGAAGGGCACTATTAGGCTGTGCGGGTTCTTCTCGACACGCAGGTCCTTGTCATGGCGGCCACCGGGGCGCAGTTTTCCAAGAAAGTGCAGTCCCTTCTCGCCGGTCCGGATAACGAACTGCTCCTGAGCGCCACCTCCATCCTGGAGATCGCCTTGAAGCACGCGCGCCACAAAATCGACATGCCGGAAGCGCTTGTGTATCAGGCAGTGGAAGATCTTGGCGTGACCGTGATCGCGTTCGAGCCGCAACATGCCTATCGACTGTTTTCTCTCCCCTTGCACCACAGGGACCCTTTCGACCGCATGATCATTTCCACCGCACTGGTTGAAAACGTGCCGTTGATCGGTGGCGACAGCCAGTTTCGCAGCTACAAGGGTTTACAGGCTATTTGGTAGGCTACACTCAGAGAAAGGAGGAATGCTGGCATGCCCTCTCTTGCGGCCCCAGCGACGGAATTGGTGACAGGCGAGCAGATGACCGTCGACGAATTCCTGCGCCGCTGGGAAGAACTGCCTGACCTGAAGAACGCGGAACTCATCAATGGAGTTGTACACGTGTCCTCACCAGTTAGTTACGAACACGGAAGCCGCGATACTCTGACGCACTTGTGGCTCGCCTACTATGCGCAGGCGACGCCGGGATGCAGCGCCGGGAATAACAGCACCTGGCTGATGCTGGATAGCGCTCCGCAACCCGACGCCTATCTGCGGATCCTGCCCGCGCACGGAGGACAATCGAGCGACGGGAAGTTGTACACGGTCGGTGCGCCGGAGTTGGCGGTCGAGATCTGCCTGACATCCACCGAGGTCGACTTCGGACCCAAGCGGAAGCTCTATCAGAGGGCCGGGGCAAGGGAGTACATTACCATCGAAACTTTCCGGAAACGAATCGTCTGGCGGGCGCTTGTGGACGGTGTTTACATGCAGCAGGAGGCCCCTCGTGATGGTATTCTGCGGTCGGAGGTTTTTCCAGGATTATGGCTCGACGTCGCGGCTTTCTGGGCCGACGACGGCGCCAAGATGCTGGCGGCACTGAACGCGGGACTCGCTTCGGATGAGCACCAGAAGTTCGTCGCGCACCTCGCAGCAGCGGCCAAATAATGCGGCGCTGCCTCTTCCTGGACCGTGATGGGGTCATCAACGCCGCCCCGCCCGCCGGCGAATATATCCAGCGCTGGGAAGAGTTCCATCTGCTGCCGGAAGTGGTTTCCTGGATCCGCCTGTTCAAAACCGCCGGCTTTCTGGCGATCGTGATCACCAATCAACGAGGCATCGCGTTGGGCAGGCATTCTGAGGCCGATCTGCTGGCATTGCACGAAAGAATGCGCTCCGAATTGGCCGCACAAGGCGCCGTCCTAGACGATATCTTCTATTGCCCGCACGCGGAAGGCGCCTGCAACTGCCGCAAGCCGCTGCCCGGCATGGTGATCGACGCGCAACGGAAGTGGGACATCGATCTGGCCGCTTCGCTCCTGATCGGCGACGGCGAGCGCGACCGGCTCCTCGCCGCGCGTTGCGGCATACCGTTCGTGTTGGTGCGGGATGGACGGGTGGTGGAGAGCGTCTGATTCCCCCGCACTGATTCCCCCGCACCTTGCGTCGCGCGACAAATGGCGGATAATATTGGACAAATGGCGCGTACAGCCTCAGCCCCTCCGACCGCCACCACCCTGGCCATCGGCGCGGCCCGCAAAGGCCTCCCAGCCGGGAAGCTGAATCAAATGACGCAACTGCTGTCGGTGGACCGCGCGGCGCTGTTGCGGATACTGGGCGTATCCCAGCGGACCCTGCAGCGCAAGCACGCACACGCGGACCGGCTCAGCCCGGCCGCTTCGGATCGTCTCTCCCGGATGGATCGCATTTACACACTGGCTGTCGAGGTGTTCGGCGATGGCGAAAAGGCCTCGCAATGGCTCAAACGGCCGAGCCGGGCGCTCGCCAACGAGGCGCCTCTCAAGCTGCTCGATACCGACGCCGGCACACAACAGGTGGAGCGCGAACTGCGCCAGATTCAGTATGGGTTTGTGTATTGATGCCGTCGTTATGGAAGCTGTACCGAGCCCCGCACGGACCCGGCCTGGATGGCGTCGGCGGCATGTTTGCCAATGGACGCTGGCACACATTGGGGGAACGCGTGGTTTACATCGGACAATCCCCTGCGGTCGTAGTGCTGGAGCGCTTGGCGCATACCGATCCCGATTTGCTACCCGACGATCTCCAGCTCGCCCGGCTGGAATTTTCCGCGCCGGTCCTGGAAACCAAGGTCGGAGAGTTTGCCCCTCTTCCGGCGAATTGGAGCGCGGATGAAGAAGCCACGCGTCAAATCGGCAGCCGCTGGCGGCGGCAAGGACCTTCCTGCCTTTTGGCCGTACCCTCCGCGATCCTTCCTGAAGAGCGTAATCTTGTGCTGAATCCGGAACATCCCGACGCGAAACGCCTGCGCCTGGTGCATGCACGGCGATTCACCTTCGATCGGCGACTGATTTAGTACTTTTGGCTTGGTGCTGAACCTTACCTCGGCTGTGCATAACCGGTATAATCTTTAGATACTGGTGCCGAAGGGTGTTCGGTCCCTATACTGAAAACTGGGCGACGCAGCCCCCTTCCACGGCGAAGCCGCGATACAGATTCTGCAATAATCCCGTCACAGGCAGCCTGGCAGGGAACGGAGAGAATGCCGGAACAATTTGAATTCCTCGTTTTGAACGCGCCGGAACGTCTACGGCAGCATGGCCGTGGCGTGTTCGGCGTCAGACTGGATTCCGATCGGCCGTCGCTCGCATCCGAAACCGAATGCGTGATCGTTGCAGCGGCCGGGCGCAAGCGGACTAAGGAACTGCTGAAGCTGGCGCGCGCGCAACCTCGTCGCGTTCTGCTGGAAGTTTCCACGCCGGAACAGGCTGCCATGGCTGGCGAGTTGGGCTTCGATGGCGCGGTATCGAAGACGCCGTTGGCTTCTCCTGTCCCGTTGTGGGGAGCGGGCGGCATCGGTCTGCATACGGCGGCCGCCTGGTATGCGGGCGGTGCGGCAGGCGTGGTACTGGATGTCGAGGACGCTTCCTGGACATCGCTGGCCCAACGATTTCGAACGCTGCCTGCCATCGTGCGCGGCCTGCGGGATTCCATTCGCGAACATGTCGAATCGGCTGGAAAACACGCGCGGCTGGAGCCTCTGGCGGAGGCGAAGCCCGATACCCGCATCATCGAAGGGCTGGACGATGCCGGCATTGAGGAACTGCTCGCCGGCGGGACGGCGCGCGTAGCGTTCTCGGGTATTAACGACGCCCGTTCCGCGGCCATGGCGGCGGTCCTATCCGCCCCGCTGGCGGAAAAAGGCGTACAAATCGGTATCCTGGCCGGCGCGGAGATCGCCGATGAAGGCGCCCGCTTAATCGGCGAACTGGCCGTGCCATTCGCCGGCCCGCGCGTGGAGACCGCGCCGCCGCTCAAGCCTTTCGATGTCGCCATCGTGGGCATGGGTTGCCTGCTTCCAAAAGCGCCCAACGTGCGCGCCTTCTGGGCCAATATTCTGAACAAAGTCGATGCCATCGGCGACATTCCCAAGGAGCGCTTCAACGTCGACCTGTACTACGACCCCGACCGCAAGGCCAAAGACAAGATCCACTCCCGTTGGGGTGGCTTTCTGGATCCCGTGCCATTCGATCCCATGCGCTACGGCATTCCGCCCACCGCGCTGCCGTCCATCGACCCCTTGCAATTGCTGGCGCTGGTTACGGTTGACCAGGCGCTGCGGGATGCCGGCTATCATGATCGGGATTTTCCGCGCCAGAAGACTTCCGTAATTCTGGGCCTGAGCGGCGGGCTGGGCGATGTGGGCCTGCAATATGCGGTGCGCTCCATGCTGCAGCAGTTCATCAGCAAGCCTCCCGCGGAGTTGTTGCAGGAGCTGCCGGAGTGGACCGAAGATTCCTTCGCCGGCCTGTTGCTGAACGTGGCCGCCGGCCGCGTGGCCAACCGCTTCGATCTGGGCGGTGTAAACTTCAGCGTGGATGCGGCCTGCGCTTCTTCCCTGGCCGCCGTATACCTGGCCGCGCGAGAATTGGCCGATCATTCGAGCGATATGGCCATCGTGGGCGGTGTGGACACGGCGCAGAGTCCTTTCGGCTACTTGTGTTTTGCCAAGGCACAGGCGCTTTCCGGCCGCGGCCGCTGCCGCACGTTCGATGAGTCGGCCGATGGCATCGCCATCAGCGAAGGCATCAGCATGATGGTGCTGAAGCGCCTGGAAGATGCCGAGCGCGACGGCGATCGCATTTATGCCGTCATCAAGGGAGTGGCCGGATCGAGCGACGGCAAGGGCCGCAGTATGACCGCGCCGCGTCTGGAAGGCCAGATCCTGGCGCTACAGCGCGCTTACGAACGCGCCGGCATTCGTCCTTCGACGGTGGGCTTGATTGAAGCGCACGGAACGGGCACCGCTCTGGGCGACGCCAGTGAACTATCCGCGGTAGCCGACGTTTTCCTCGCCGATGGGGCCACGCCGCAAAGCGTTGCGATCGGTTCGGTGAAATCCATGGTGGGGCATACCAAGTCCGCCGCTGGAATTACCGGATTAATGAAAGTGGCGCTGGCGCTTTATCACAAGACGCTGCCGGCTACCCTGCACGTGCAAAAGCCCAATCCGAAACTGCTCGAACCGGGCACACCCATTTTCGTGAATACCGAAACGCTGCCGTGGATCCCGCCGGCCGCCACGCCGCGCCGCGGAGGTGTCAGCGCATTCGGCTTCGGCGGCACCAATTTCCACGCTGTGCTGGAGGAGTTTCGGGGCGATCTGAGAGATCCGGCCGATGTGGCGCAAACCGAGAAGTGGCCGGCCGAGTTGTATGTCTGGAACGACCCCACGCCAGCGGATCTGGATGCACCTCGCGGCGCAGGCACGCGTGCCTGCCGCGACAGCTCTCAGCCGTCGCAAACCCGTCTAGCGATTGTCGCAACCTCGCCGGAAGATCTCCGCGCGAAACTAACCAAAGCCAAAGCCGCGCTCGAATCTAAACAACCGCTCAACGACCCGCAAGGCGTCTACCTGGCCTTCGGCCCCCCGCGGGGCAAAGTCGCGTTCCTGTTCCCCGGCCAGGGTTCGCAAAAACCGCACATGCTGCGCGAACTGGCGCTTATCTTTCCTGAATTCCGCGCCAGTCTGGAACAAGCCGAGGAGTCGCTCGCCGGACGCTTCCCCAAGAAGCTCAGCGCCTACATTTATCCGCCGCCCGCATTCAGCGCCGAGCAAGAAAAGCAACAGAACCTGGAACTGACCGACACGGTCGTCGCGCAGCCCGCGCTAGGCGTGGTCGAGATCGGGCTATGCCGGATACTCGCGCGGCTGGGCGTGCGCGCGGACATGACCGCCGGCCATAGCTATGGCGAATATGTTGCGCTGGCCGCCGCCGGGGTGATTTCCGATAGCGCCTTGTTCGAGCTGTCCGAATCCCGGGGCCGCGCCATCAAAGATACGACCCACGATGAAGCCGGCACCATGGCTGCTGTGTCAGCCGATGCGGATACTATTGTCAAGGCCCTCGCTAAAGATGGGGATGGCATGGAAGGCATCACGCTGGCCAATCACAACAGCCCGCGCCAGACCGTCATTTCCGGTTCGAATGCCGCGGTCCACACAGCCATCCAAAAGCTGGAGGCCGCCAAGCTTGCGGCGCGGCTCATCCCCGTGGCTTGCGCTTTCCATTCGCCGCTGATGGAGCCGGCGCGCGAGCGATTCGCCGAAGTACTGGCGCGGCAGACGTTCGCCAAACCCCATGCGGCGGTTTTCTCCAACACCCTGGGCGGACAGTATCCGGAAGATCCTAAGGAAATCGCGGCCCTGCTTGCGAGCCACTTGGTACGTCCGGTGAAATTCGTGGATGAGATTCGCGCCATGTACGAGCAAGGCGCGCGCGTATTTGTGGAAGTGGGACCCAAGGGTGTGCTCACCGGCTTGGCGCGCCAGATCCTGGATGGCAAGGACGCCCGCTTCATTCAAATCGACAGCGACCGCAACGGCTTGGTGCAATTCCTGCAAGCGCTCGCGCAGTTGGCAATCGAAGGCGCGCCGGTGGATACCGCGCAACTCCTCCGCGGCCGCGTCAGCCAGCCCGAACCCGAGGCGCGTGAAACCGGTTGGCTGGTGAACGGCCTGCGGGCGTTTCCGCGCAACCGGCCGCCGCAGGTCGTCAAGCCGCTCGATCTGGTTTTGCGTTCCGCCGTTCCACCGCCGGCGCCCGTGGTGGCTCAAGCAGCCGTGCCTCTACCAGCGCCTGTTCCGCCATCCTTCCCCGCGTCCGGAGCCAGCGACGCCGTGATGCTGCAATTCCAGCAGCTCATGAAACAGGTGCTGCAGACGCAGACCGCCATTATGACGGCCTACCTGCAAGGTGCGCCCGCAGTTCCGGTTTCGTTTCCGGCTGCGCCTCAACTACCGCCCGTGGCCGTCGCCGCCCCAGTACTACAGCCTCCCGCACGGGTAGTGACTGCACCGGTTGTGGCTGCGCCGCCAGCGGAACTCGTCGTATCGGCCCAGCGCAGCTTCATTGAAGATCTGCGCCGCATAGCCGCCGAGCGCACCGGCTATCCGCCTGAGATGTTGGACCTGGACGCGGGCATCGAATCCGACTTGGGCATCGACTCCATCAAGCGCGTCGAAATCCTGACCGCCCTGCAAAAGCTCGGCACACCCGCCGAACAGCAGAGCGCGCAGGGCATCATGAACAAACTGACTGGTGCTCGCACTCTCCGCGAAATCGCCGATCTGATCGCCGCCGTTTCTGAGCCGCGCCCCGCCGTTTCTGAGCCGCCACCGTCAGGGAGCGTTACTCGCGACTTCATCGCCGAATTGCGCGCCGTGGCCGCCGAGCGCACCGGCTATCCTCCCGAGATGCTCGACCTGGACGCCGGCATTGAATCCGACTTGGGCATCGATTCCATCAAGCGCGTCGAAATCCTGACCGCGCTGCAGAAGCTCGGTACGCCAGAGCAGCAACGGCAGGTGCAGGGAGTTCTGAACCAGCTCACGAGCGCTAAAACTCTAAGAGAAATCGCAACGATACTGGAACAGACCGCGGCACAAGTCCCGGGTCCGTCCGTCCCTGCGCCCTCCGCTCCGCCCGTGTCCGCGGCGCCGGTATCCATAAATCGCGACTTCATCACGGAACTGCGCGCGGTCGCCGCCGAGCGTACCGGATATCCGCCGGAGATGCTCGACCTGGATGCCGGCATTGAAGCCGATCTGGGCATCGATTCCATCAAGCGCGTCGAAATCCTGACCGCCCTGCAGAAGCTCGGCACGCCGCAGCAACAGCAGAGCGTGCAGGGCATCATGAACAAGCTCACCAGCGCCCGCACGCTACGTGAAATTGCGGACCTGATCGCCAGTTCCGTAGGCGAAAACACCGCCGCTATTGCGCCCCACGCACCGGCGCCGGCTATGCCAGCCGCCGCGCCTGTTGCCACCGGGCGCGACTATCTCTCCGAACTGGTGAAAATCGCCAGTGAACGCACCGGCTACGAACCCGATATGCTCGACCTGGATGCCGGCATCGAAGCCGATCTGGGCATCGACTCCATCAAACGCGTCGAAATTCTGACCGCTCTGCAGCAGCGCTCCACACCCGCCGAACAAGCCCCAATCCAGGCCGCGATGGAGAAGCTGACCACCGCCCGCACTCTGCGTGAAATCGCCGACCGCATCGCCGCCGCGGTGGGCCAGCCGGCGCAGCAGTCCGCCGCGGCGGCCCAAGTCCCCCGCTTCATCCTGACCACTGCCGACAAGCCGCGCAGCCAGTCCAAGCCGAAATACTATCCTGGCCGCATTTGCTTGATCACCGACGACGAAACCGGCATCGCTTCCGCGCTCGCCGATGAACTGAAGCGCAATGGTGAGCGCGCCCTGCTGCTGCGCCACAGCCCCGACGCGACCATCGGCGCGGGCGATGTATTCACTACCGACCTCGCCGATCCGGCGCATGTGGAATCGTTGATCGGCACCATCCGCCAGCAGTTCGGCCCTATCGGCGCCATCATTCACCTGTTGCCGTTGCGCGCCGGCTTGCCCGCTTTGCAGTCGAGTTTCGCGGAGTGGCGTGAGTTAGTGCGGCTGGACGTCCGCAGTCTATACGCGCTGGCCCGCGCCACCGAGAACGATCTCAAACAGACCGGCCGCGCCGGTGGCGCGCTGTTTGCCGCCATTACAGCGCGCGGCGGCGCATTCGGGCTGCAACCCAATGGACCATTTTCACCTACGCATTTCGCTGTGGCCGATTTCACCAAAACGCTGGCGCTGGAATTCACCGGGGTCTTGTGCAAGGTCGTGGATCTGGACCCCACCGATCCGAACCCCATCTTGCGCCAAAAACTGGTCGACGAACTGACCTCTCCCGACGACACCTTGCAGGTGGGTCTGCCTGGCGACCGCCGCCTGACGGTAGTGCCGCAAATCGCGCCGCTCGACGGCGAGACCATACGGCACATCCAGCGCGATTGGGTATTCCTGGTGACCGGCGGCGCGCGCGGCGTCACAGCCGAGATTGCCCGGCAGCTTGCCGAACAATATCAGCCCACATTAATCTTGGCCGGCGCTTCTCCGCTGCCCTGCGGACCGGAGCCTGCCGACACCGCAGGCATCGCTGAAATGCCGCGCTTGAAAGCGGCCCTGACCGCCCGGCTGCGCGCTTTGTCCACTACCGTGAAACCCGCCGCGGTGGAGGCCGCCCTGCAGCGCCTGCTGAAAGATCGCGAGATCGTCGAAAGCATCGAAAGTCTGCGACGCACCGGCGCCAAGGTGGAGTATCATTCCGTGGACGTGCGCAACGAGGAGGCCTTCGGCCAGTTGATCGACGGCATCTACGCCGACCATGGCCGCCTGGATGTGGTCGTTCACGGCGCCGGCATTATCGAAGATAAACTCATCCGCGACAAAACCCCGGAATCGTTCGACCGCGTGGTGCATACCAAGGCCGATGCCGTTTTCCTGCTCAGCCGCAAGCTGCGGCCCGAGAGCCTGCAATGCCTGCTGCTGATGTCGTCGGTAACGGCGGCCTTCGGCAATCGTGGCCAGGCGGACTATGCCGCCGCCAACGGCATCATGAACGGTTTGTCCGTGCTCCTTTCCGCCCAGTGGCCGGCCCATGTGGTGGCTATGAACTGGGGGCCCTGGGGATCGAGCGGCATGGTTTCCGAAGAAGTGCGGCAGCAGTTCCTCGCGCGCGGCATTCAGATGGTCCCGCTGGATGGAGGGGCCCAAGCGGCCCTGCGCGAGATGGAAGCCGGTCCGCAATCCGATCCGGTAGTGGCGATGGGGGAAGGTCCCTGGAGGGAAATCGCCTTGCCCGCCAGCACGCCGCGCATACCAGTCCATGCTTTTGGGAGCCTGAAATGAAACCCACACAGCCGGAGATTCTCGCCTACGTCCTGAAAACCGTGCAGGACCTCTGCCAGGATTGGGACTATGCCGACCCCGTGGGCCCGCAATCGCTGCTTTTCAGCGGGCTGGGTCTGGAGTCGCTGGATGCCGTGGTTCTGTGCAACCACATCCAGGAACATTATCAAGCCACCATGATGCCCTTTGCCGAACTGCTGTCGGACATCGGCCAGAAGCAGCGCGATCTTTCGATTGCGGAATTGGCGGAGTTCGTAGCGCGGTACGTCTGCACAGGGGCGCAGGATCAGCCCGCGCAACAAGCAGTCGAAGCGGGTTCCCCCCGGCTGGTGTGATCAGAGTAGCTGGACCTGGATCTCGCCTGAGCGAAATATTCCGTCTTCCACCAGTTCGACGCCGCGGGCCGTATGGATCTCGCCTGTGCCTGTCTCGGGATCCACGATCCATACATAAGCCACCCCGAACGCCCGATACTCGCGCACTTTGGCGCGCAATTCCACAGCGGCGTCATCGGGACACAGAATCTCGATACACAGTAACGGCGGTTCCGTGAAAATGTCCTCGGCAGCCTCTCCCTTGGTGACACACAGGCCCGGGACACGATACCGGGCCGGATCCGACTGGGTGCGAATGCGTCATGTTCGAAGGTCGAATGCAGGTATTCCTCGACGCTTACCAATTCTGTGGTTGCCATGGTTCTATCTTCTTCTGACTCTATCCGTATCGCAGGGGCCGTTCAGCTCAGCAAGATGGTATGGCCGGCCCGCGCAGCCAGCGCCTTGTCGAACGTAACCACCACGCCATCGGCGCACTCGGCAAAGGCCAGCAACCAGGCGTCCGCCCACAGCTTGGGGGAAGCGTGATTCTTGCGCGCGTATTTCCGGAAAGCCGCCTCGATGCCATGGGGTTCATTGACGAAGGCCACGCGGTCGTCAGAATACAGCCGGTCATACGCGACCCACGCTTCGGGCATGCGCAGCGGCTTGCCGTTCATGACGGCGGCTGTAGTGAGCAGGCGCAGGACACCAATCTGAGTTAACCGAAGAAAGCCGATTATAGTGGTGAGATCCGATTCCCACCATTTCTCGGCGGAAGCGCGATGAACGTGATCTGGGTGCAGCAGAGCCAGCCAGACGTTTACATCAGGGAAAATCGATGAGATCATAGATCTGCTCGTTGGTCAGATCGATTGGTTTTCCCGTGGAAGGTACGATGGGCGGATCGAGCTTGAGATGCCGCCGCGGACGCCTTGGCGTGGCTTCATCGATGGCTTGCTCGATGCCGCGGAGGATCAACTGGCGCGCCGAGCATCCCTTCCGGGCCGCAACTTCATGTAAGCGGCGGTGCAAATCGCGGGGCAGATCGATACTGGTGCGGACCGATTCCGGCTTCACGACTATGAATTTAGCGCGGCGACTTAAATAAGTCAAGCTGCGCGCGCGGCCAGATCGATCCCCGCCAGATCCGCCGCTTCCAGCGCCGCCACCGCGCCCGCTACGCCGGAATTCGCAATCGCTACCGCCGGATTCACCCCCAAACGCTGCTTCCAGGCGCCCTCCACACCCAGCCGAACGGAGGCGCCACCCACTATCTCCACATCCGCCGCGCATAACTGCTCGCCAAAGCGCTCCTGGATCAACATGCGTACCGCGTCCTTGGCCGCGCAACGTCCCAGCAGCCAGTCATAGCGTTCTTTCGCCGTCGCTTGCATGCCGTCCCAAACTTCGCGCTCGCGGCGGTTCAGTACCAGGTACGCTAACGTCTTCAGCCAAACACTGTGCGAAGATTCCAGAAACGCTTGCGGCAACCCTTCTACGCGGCAGCCCGCCACACCACGTCTTCCCGTCACAGGCTCTTTCCATGGCGTCGAAATATACGTTCCGCGCGGATCGATCCGCAGCCGCAAAAATCGCGGCGGTTGCGGGAAGCGGCGTGTCTCCCAGTTGTCGAGCCGGTAGTAAACCTTGCCCGCGCGGTCGAGAACTTCGATGTCGGAATGAATCACCGCGTCGCTCTCGAATCGCCGCACCACACGGCATTCCAGCAGCGTGCCCGTGGGTGGAGCCGACGCATAACAATGGAACGCTCCCACGCGGTACGGGAATAGGTCCGTGCCTTTCTCAATGGCTTCCCAGAACCAGTAAGCGACCACTTGTCCGGCCGCGTCCAGCAGCACGGGATCGAACAAAAAGGCGGGCCGCGGATTATCGGTGAAAAGTTGGCTGTGCGGCAGGGCTTCCAGCGTGGCGCTCGTACCGTTGCGTCCGGCGCGCTCCACGCTCTTGGCGCCTTGCATCAGGGAGCCGTGAAACATTCCCGTGCGATAGAGTTGCTCGGGAATCCACGCCGACCGCTTTTCGTTTTCGAGCGCGAAGGCGCGCGGCGGACCGGAATCGGGATAGCTCGCCGCAAAGACCGCCACGGCCTCCGCCAGAATCGGACGCAGCGTGCCGGCTGCGCCGGCCTCCCGCAGCGCGACGTGCACCTTGCCGGGCCCGGTTTGCTTGGCGGTGGCTTCGATGGTGTAATCCGGCTTCTCCAGGGTGATCCAGCGCGAGGCGCGGATGTCGCGCATCCCCGCCAGGACTTTGTTTGGCTCCAGCAGTGCGCCGCCTTCCGCCAGCATCTCCATCGTCACGGTCAACGGCACCAAAGTCAGACCGAGCAACGACGGATCTTCGCTGGACACATTGCGTCCCAAAGCATGGTCATGGAAGATGATTTCGCGTTCCGCCGAGAAGCGATGCAACGCTACGGCGCGCACGCCCGGCACGTTTTCGACGACATCGTGAAAGAAGGGGGAGCGGGTCTGGAGACCCGCCGCAGGCGTGGACGCCCGCCCCACCAGATATGCCGCCATCACTTCCTGCTGCGTCTGCACGAGCTGCTCCATCATGCTGAGATGCTCTTGCATCAACGCCGTGCGCGGGTCGGTGGGAGCTAGAGCGGCTGCAGCCGTGACTGGTGGCGGTTGGCTAGTGGCTGGTGGTTTAGCCAGCTTGAACCCCGCCGGCAGCCGCGCCGGCTGCAAGCCCGTGCCTAGCGCCAGTGACCGCCGTGGCTTAATTTTCTCGCTAACCGGCCGCGGCGCGCGCCGCGCGTAAAGGTACTCCAGCTTGGGATTCAGGCCGTGCGCCACCAATTGTCCCAGCATGTGGTGAAGCTGCACAATCCCCGAACGATGTTGTACATTCGATGGAATCGCCGCGTGGGGCTTAGAGCGCAGCACATCGTCGGTGAAGCCGGTCAGGTTGCTGCGCGGACCAATCTCCAGGAAAAGCCGCACGCCATCCCGATGCATGCCTTCGATCGTTTCGCGAAACCGCACCGTGCTCGACCATTGCACCGCCGCCAGCGCGCGGATCTCCTCGGGGTCGTGCGGATACGGGCCGGCCGTCACGCACGAATAAAGCGCCGTCTGTGCGTTGCCGATCCGCAATCGGTCGAAGTGCTGCTTCAGGGGTTTGCTGAACACTTCGAACCAGGGCGTGTGATAGGCGCGCGCAAACGGCAGCTTTTGGCAAATCGCGCCCTTAGGCGTCAGCATGGTCACCAGCCGGTCGATCACGGACTCGTGGCCGCACAACACCACCTGATGAACGCAGTTGTCGAGTGCGATATACAATTCGCCGTCGCTGGCGGCCACCTGCTGTTCCAGGAAGGCATGGTCGGCGCCGGCCACGGCCAACAGCACCGCTTCTGGAATATCGCTGGTGGAATTCAGCTTGTCGAAGACTTCGTAAACACCCAGAATGTGCCGGATCAATTCTTCATCGTCGGCCACCTCCACCACACGTGAGGCCAGCAACGCGGAATGCTCGCCGGTCGAGTGTCCGACCATGGCATCGGGGCGTATGCCCAGCTTCTCGATCAGCGCGTAGAGCGCCTGGTTGGCGCAAAAAACCGTCTCCGCGCCGGAGTCCATGTTGTATAAACGCTCCTGGCTGGGTGAACCCAGCGGTGGCGGAAAGATCACATCGCTCGGCAGATAATCGCGCGGATGATTCTCGTAAGCGCGGTCCATCAGGTCGAACACTTGCCGCACTTCGGGGAAGTGGATGCACAAGTCCCCGAGCATGTTGCGGTACTGGGACCCTTCGCCCGGGAACAGGAAAGCCAGCTTGCCATTCAGCCCCAGGGGTTCTTTGAAGTGGTAGATGCCTTCTATTTCCTTGATATTGCGCGTCTTTTCGTCGCCGAGGCGTTTGATGGCGCGCTCCAACTTGGCGATCAAGTCCGTGTGCGACAGGCCCACCACGGACATGCGTACCGGACCCAAAGGCCGGTTGCAATTGAGCGTCCAGGCCAAGTTTTTCAAAGAAAGCGCATCGCCGCCTGCGCGCAGAAGTTGCAGCGCCTGCTGCGCATCTTCCGCCACCGCCGCGCGGCTGTCCCCAGAGAATACGAACAATTCACTGTCCCAATCGCGCTGCATCCAGGGCGCCTGATTTGGCCCCGTATATTCCTCCAGGATGGCGTGTGCATTGATACCGCCGAAGCCGAAAGCGTTCACCCCAGCCCGCCGCGGCGTTTTCGACGATCCGTGAATCCAGGGCCGCGTTTCCGTGTTGATGTAGAAATTGGTCTTCTCAAGCTGGAGCTTGGGATTGGGATTCTCGCACAACGTCGGCGGCAGCACTTTATGATGCAGGGCCAGCGCCGCCTTGATCAACCCAGCCACGCCGGCGGCCGGCACGGTATGGCTGATCATGGATTTCACCGATCCCAGCGCGCAACGCGGCGACTCGGTCTGGCGCGGCGGAAACACGCTCCGCAGCGCTTCCACTTCCACTACGTCGCCGACCGGGGTGCCGGTACCGTGCGCCTCCAGCAGGCCGACCGTGAGGGGATCGATCTCCACCGGCTCGTAAGCCCGTCGTAGCGCCAATTCCTCCCCTTCCAGGCGCGGCGCCAGCACGTGCGTGGCCCGGCCGTCGCTGGCGATGCCGGTATTCTTCAGGACTGCATAAATATGGTTACCATCGCGCTCCGCCTCCGCCAGGCGTTTCAACACTACCATGCCCACGCCTTCGCCTAGAAGCGTGCCGTCGGCATCCTTATCGAACGAGCTCAACTGGCCGCGGTGGGACAGCGCGCCAAGCTGCGAGAAGATCATCATCAGGACCGGCGAAGTGTTGCTGTTTACGCCGCCGGCCAGGGCCAGATCGCAGTTGCCCGTCCGGAGCTCGCGCGCGGCCATCTCCACGGCTACCAGCGAGCTGGCGCATGCGGCGTCGATCAGGTAATTCGGCCCCATCAGGTCCAGGCGGTTGGCGATGCGGCCCGTGATGATGTTGGGCACCAGGCCCGACGAAGTGTCCGCATTGAAGGGCGGCAGCGTGGACTTGATGCGCTTCTTGATTTCAGCCAACTCCGCATCGGTATGCTCAGGATGCAACTGCCTCAGGATGCGCAGGATGCTTTCGACCATCACGCCCTGCTGCAGGGCGGCCGCATTACCCCTATTGACATACGTTCCGCGGCCGATGATCACGGCGGTGCGCTGCTTGACCGCCTCCAGGTCGAGGGGACCGCAATCGTTGAGGGCGTCTTGCGACGCCTGCAGGGCCATGTAATGGTCCGGCTCGCCGCCGTCCACGGCATTGGGCATGATGCCGAAGCTGAAGGGATCGAATTGCGCCAGCTTTCCCAGGAAGCCGCCGCGCTTGCAGTAGGTGCGATCATCGGCCTTGGTATCCTGCTCGTAAAACAGCTCGGCTTCCCACTCCGGCGGAGCGTCGGAAATGGCATTCACCTTGTGCAGGATGTTCTCCCAGTAGCGCCTGACGTCCGGCGCGCCTGGCAGCACGCAAGCCATGCCGATTATGGCGATGTCGTTGGATCCGTTGTTATTCATTTCACCCGGTACAATCCTCTAATTGTCCCCGATGTGGTACGGCGGGTGCAAATTGCGGAGGGCCGGCGTGAAGCAGTTACTACCGCCTCTCCATGGAGGCGTGAAAGATCCTGAAAATATGCACGATCTCCGGTTCGACGCCGTATATACGGCATGGCCGCAGCGGTCAGCTCCCGTGTGCCTTCTTTGCGCCCAATACGTCCGCGGTTGGGGAAACGTTTCAGCGAACGCGCCGCGTCGTAGAGTTTCCGGACCGTAGCCTGAGCCAGGGAGGGGCGATGCTCACGGAGGTAGTTAAGAATCCCTCCTGGTCGTCAGCGGCGGCGGGCGTCCATTGCGTCCTCTTCGATGAATTCGCCGCGCGCAATCTGGTCGATCCCGATCTGTACCTGCTCCTTGAACCAAGCGTCATGGGCAAGCATGCCCGCTACGGCTTCCTGGATCAAGTCATCCGTTCCACGCCCGGTTCTGAGGGCGAGTTCGTTCAGTTGGGCTTCCTGATTTTCGGGCAAAAGGACTTCCATTGCTTTTAGGGTACGGGTGAAGTTTGCGCGTGTCAAGCGCGGTTCAGGTACGGTTCAGGCAAGCCGAGACGCGCGGCGGGCGGAATGGGCCGGGGCGAGAAACGCGGCTTTCTTACGCCACCCGGAAGGGCACATTGCTCGAAAGCGTGCCGTCGGGTGTGACCACTTGGACCGTGCCGGTGGTCGCGCCGGTTGGAACGGTGGTGGTGATAAGCGAAGGCGACACGACGGTGAACGCGGCCCTTGTGCCGTTGAGGGTGACGCTGGTCGCGCCAGTCAGATTGGTCCCCAGAATCTTGACGGCCACTCCAGTCTGTCCGGAGGTGGGCTGCGTTTCCACAAACGATCCCAGACCCGCAGACAGGCTGAAGACCGTGCCACAGGTAACGAGTCCGTCACACTGCATCCCGCCAGAATTAGTTGTCCCGTAGAAGCTGCCGTCGGTGCCCTGGACCAGGCCCGTGGGGCCGCCGCCGTCCGCGCAATCCGGATACTCGCTTTGAGGGCAGAAGCGGTATAGCGTCGTCACGGTGCCGCTCGGTGTGATCTTGAAGACCGTCCCACCGTAGACGCTGGCTCCCCCACCCGCTGTTGTCCCGTAGAAGTCCCCATTGGTTGGTAGCCTGGATCAGCGAAGTCTTGCTGTTTACGCTGCCAGCCCGGGCCAGATCGCAGTTGCCCGTCCGCAACTCGCGCGCGGCCATCTCGACCACTACCAGCGAGCTCCCCATCCGCGTGCTCGGGATACAACTGCTTCAGAATGCGGAGAGCGATATGAGGCCGGCAAAGTTGAGTTCGACGGGCGCTCCCGAGCCGCATCCGCAGTTTCCGGAGAAAACGGCCCAATAGAGTTCCGGGCAAACCTTGCTTGCAGACACCGGTTAAAATCCGTCCCATGCCACTGACAACACGTCACTTACGCGACATTGGCTTTGGTCGGCACGGAACATCGGCCCAAGCGCGGAAGCCCCGCTCGCCGGATCCAGTACTAACCACCCGCGAGCACCGGCTCGCGACGCTCGCCTTTCCCTCCCAAGCCGTGCTATCGTAACAAGATCGGTCTATAGTAATATGGAGCAAGAACCCCAGAAACACGCCTTGGCGGATGCCGCTGTCCCCGAACCGCCGGCCAAACCGGACGGCCCAGGGGGCACCCCAACAGGTGCGGATGAACCCGAGCAGGTGATCCGGCCGGAAGACGAAGCCCTGGTTGTGGAGCGGCTGCGCGAATTGGGCTATATCGAGTAAGTACGCCGGGGCCCTTCAGGGTCCGGCGACCGTTTAGATCCATGCAGGCAAAACCGAACATTATTTTAATCAGCGCGGATTCCCTGCGCGCCAACCATCTGGGGTGCTATGGCTATTCGCTCCCCACCAGTCCAAACATCGACGCCTTCGCCTGCCAGGGAGCGCTCTTCGAAAGTATGTTCGCCCCCGGCATTCCGACGCAGCCGTCGCATACCACCATCTTCACCGGGCAGCATCCGGTGACGCATGGCGTGGTGGCGCATGGCGGCAAGGCCAAACTGGGCCGGGGGACGCCGTTCCTTTCGGAGATCCTGTTGGAAAATGGTTACACCACCTGCGCCGTGGACACGCTTTTCCGGGAGCGTATCTGGTTTGGGCGCGGGTGGGAGTATATCATCGACCCCAGCCTGCACCATCTTTTTTACGCTTCGGTGACCCAGGAAGAACTGAACGACCGGGCCATACACTGGATGAAGACGGTTCCCAAAGGGCCGTTTTTCATGTTCATCCACTACTGGGACGTGCATTATCCCTACACTCCGCCGGACCGTTTTCGCGGCCAGTTCTACAAGGGCGGCAATCCCACCGATCCGGACAACCACGAGCTGGATGAGTGGTGGGACCATCCGGTGGGCGCCATGGCGCGGGATACCTGGCTGCGCACGCCGAACGGGCTGATCACCGATCCCAACTACGTCACCGCGCTCTACGATCGTGAAATCCGTTACCTGGACGAGGGCATCGCGGCGTTGAGCGACGCGCTGGATAAGCTGGGCCTGACCGAAAACACGATGGTGGTTTTTCTGGCGGATCACGGCGAAAGCATGACCGATCACCGCATCTGCTACGACCACTATGGGCTGCACGATTGCGTCGTGCGGGTGCCCACGATCATTCGCTGGCCGGCCGGTAATTTGAAGCCGGGCACGCGCTTCGCGCCCTTCCGGCAACTGTCGGATATCGCGCCCACTCTGCTGGAAGCGGCTGGCAGCGAACTGCCCGAAGATCTGGACGGCAAGAGTTTTCTGCCGCAACTGGTCGGACGCGAAGAACCTTCCGGCTACGATAGTGTCGTTGGCCTGGAATCCACCTGGCAATCGAAATATTATCTGCGCAACAGCCGCTATAAATTCGTCCTGGCGCGAGTGCCGGACCTGCTTGGGAATCCGGATCGCGAGTTGTTCGATTTACAGGCGGATCCAGGTGAGGACCATAATATTGCGGCGGAGCAGCCCCAATTGGCGGCCGAAATGGAGAAAGAACTGGAGGCCTGGATCGCGGCAAAAATGGAGGCTGCCGGTAGGACCGAAGATCCGGTAACGAAGGAAGGTCCGGTAGCGGTGGAGATCTGGGAACAACATCGTGGATGATGGGAGGATGAACGAAATGGACAATCAAGTCGCACCCCAAACAGATTTGAAGACGCTGGCGCAAGCCTACCTGGATTCGTTTCACGCGCGAGATCTGGATCGCTGTCTGGAGTTTTTTACCGACGACGCCACCGTGGATTTCAACAAGACCGTCTATGCCGGCCGCCAAGGCATCGCCGACTGGCATAAGGATCGCTTCGCGGCGGAATTGAAAATGATCAAAATGAATTCCATGACCGTGGATGGCGACACCGTGGTCGTCGACGGAGCCGTGACCTCAAAGCGTCTGGCGGCCTGGAGGCTCAAAGCGCTGAGCGGCCGGGTTACCATGAAATTTGAAAACGGCAAGATCAAATACGGCAAGCTGGCTCCCCGCATGACGAACCCCTTCAACATGATGCGCGAGGACATGGGCGCTTAACCCGGCAGAGGTCCAGGCCGGCGGTCCTTCTATACGGACATAGGTCCAGTACGCGAACCATACCGGAAATCTTTACAGCCGCGTATCATAGCTGGGTATGTCATTTTACTCAGCTCGGCCGCGGATACCCCAGCTTCTGTTTCTTGCAGCGCTGGCAGTATGTTCGAATCTGTCCGCACAAGTTAGCATAACCCTGAGTCCGTCCCTGCCGTCGCCGCAGCCGGTCGGAACACCCGTGATGTGGACGGCCCGCGCCAGCGGCCTCACCGGGACTCCCCTTTATCGCTTCTCCATGCGTCCGGAAGGCGCCACCACCTGGAGTATCGTCCGCGATTTCAGCGAGACCACTACCTTGCCGTGGAGCATGTTACAAGAAGGCGCCTATGAGGTTACCGTGGTGGCTGCGACCGGCCCGAAACAATATGAGGCGCAAGCTGGATTCGACTTCATTTCGCGCATTAAGTCCGCGGCGCCGGTGGTTTCCGCGACACAGAATCCCCTGGTGGCGCTGTACAGCGCGCCACCCTGCAGTGCCGGCGTCGTCACTGTTTCGTTCTGGCCCGCAGCCGGAGGAACCCACCACACGACTCCGGGGCAGGCCTGTCAGCCTGGCTTGAGCTTGAATTTCTACGTGGCGGCTATGCAGCCGCACACACAATATACGCTGCAGCAACAGACCGTGAATGGCTCTCAAACCACTCTTGGTCCGGCACTGAGTTTCAAGACCGGCGCGGTCAACAACGCCATGCCGGCCTACAGTGTGATCGCTCCATCGAACAGCCAAACCAGCACCGCGGACGACATTATGCTGATGTCGTTCAAGGCTCTGCAGAACAACCCCCCGTTCTATCCTCCGGCGGCCTTCGACCTGCAGGGCAACGTGCTCTGGTATTACTGGGATCCCGAGTCTCCTAAGACTCCCGAGGACGGATATTTGCTCCGGCCGGTAGCCGGTGGCACGCTTCTTCTCTTTGAAGGCTCCAACAACGCCCTGCGCGAAGTCGATTTGGCCGGCAACATCGTGCGGGAAACCAATAAGCAACCCATCAACACCCAGCTAACGGCGCTGGGACAAGACACCGTCGTTTGCCTCTCTCACGAAGCGCTGCGGCTGCCCAGCGGACACACGGTGACGATCGGCTCGGTAGAAAGACTCCTGGACAACGTGCAGGGTCCCGGGCCCGTGGATGTGGTGGGGAACATGGTGATCGATCTCGACCAGAATTTCCAGGTCGCCTGGACCTGGAACGCCTTCGATTTCATGAACACCAGCCGCCAGGCCGTATTGGGCGAGAAATACACCGGCCAGTGCCCTCTTACCCTGGCATCCACAGCCAACGACTGGACCCACGCGAACTCGCTGCTGCCGACTGCCGACGGAAACCTGCTGATATCCTTGCGCGACCAGGACTGGATTCTAAAACTGAATTATCAAAACGGCACTGGGAATGGCGACATCGTTTGGACCCTGGGCAACGAGGGCGACTTTAATATCGTCTCGACCGTTGCCTGGCCCTGGTTTTCACATCAGCACGACATCGAATTCGACGGGACCAACTACGAAGTGTTCGACAACGGCAACACGCGCGTGTCTCCACCCCCGCTGGGGCTGGGCGGCGGCGCCAGCCGCGGATATGTCTTCTCCCTGGATGAGACCCGCATGACGGCGACGGTGCTGCTGGCAGCCGATCTGAATTCCTATTCTCCCGCTTTCGGCAGTGCGCAGCTCCTGGCCAATGGCAACTATGCATTCTTGAGCGGGAACATCAACGGCAAACAGGCAGCGCAATCCCTGGAGTTGCTGCCGTCCGGCGCGTCTAACTTCGGATTTCTCTGGCAGAGTGCGGCTTACCGCTGGTTCCGCATGACAGACTTATACACCTATACTCAGTGACGCCCAGGACGGTTACGCACTCGTGCTATTCTGCAAGTCGTGCGGGACGCGGAAATAGCCGGAACGGCCCCCTTGGTCAGCGTGATCGTTCCCGCCTATCGAGCGGCGCCATATATCGGCGCCGCGATCGACTCGGTGCTGGCGCAGACTTTCAAGAACTATGAAATCATCGTGGTGAACGACGGCTCGCCGGATACCGGGGACCTGGAGACGGTACTGGAACCGTTCCGCGACCGCATCGTTTATTTGCGCCAGGAGAATCAAGGCGTCAGTGCGGCGCGCAATGCCGGCATCCGCGCGGCGCGGGGCGACTATATTGCGCCGCTGGATGCCGACGATATCTGGGCCCCCGAACACCTGGCGGCGCAACTGGCGGTACTCGAAGCCGACCCGTCCATCGATATGGTGTATGCCGACGCCCGCATTTTCGGCGATTTTCCGGAAGCGGGCAGAACGGTCATGGAGTTATCTCCCTCCGCGGGCGAGGCCACCTTCGAGCGGCTGGTCAAGCGTCAGTGCACGGTGCACCTCTGTGTCAGCGTCTGCCGCCGGGAAGCGCTGCTGCGCGCCGGGCTGTTCGATCCGGAGCTCCAGCGCGGAGAAGACATCGACATGTGGCTGCGCATCGCCGCGCGGAGTGGGCGGATCGTTTACCAGCGGCGCGTGCTGGGACGGTATCGCCGCCGCGCGAACAGCCTGTCCGCCGATCCGGTAGCAGCCATTGGAGGTTTCCTTGCCGCCCTGGCGAAGGCGGCAAGAGACCCCGGTCTGACGGCCGCGCAGCGGGAAATCGTCGACCAACAGTGCCTGATCGAACGCGCCCGCGTGGACCTGCACAAGGGAAAGCAGGCATTCCTGGCCGGAGATGCCGAAGGAGCTGTCCTGCATCTGACGCGCGCCTATGCGCAGGACAAATCTTTGAAACTTGCCGCGGTCCTGATGCTGTTGCGAGTGGCTCCCGGCTTCCTGAGAGCTCTTTATCGATGGCGCGACAGGCGCCTCTACAAGCTGAAGACACAACCGTGAAGACTTCCCGGACGCACCACGTTACCGCTAAAAGCGGGTCTCTTACGGCGCACGTTTCCTGGCTGATGTTCGCTAAGACGATCGCGTTCGTCTTCAATCTGGCACTGCCGCTGCTGCTCGTTCGCCGGCTCGATCAGGCGCAGTTCGGCGTCTACAAACAGCTCTTCCTGGTCATCGGAACTTCGGTTACCGTGCTGCCGCTGGGCTTCGCCATGAGCGCCTACTATTTTTTGCCGCGCGAACCGGAACGGCAGCGGGAAACGGTCCTGAACGTTCTGATTTACAACCTGGTCATGGGGTGCCTGGCCTGCGGCGCGTTCCTGATCTGGCCGATGCTGTTGGCGATTATCTTTCACCAACCCGGGCTCACCGGCTACGCTCATCTGATCGGCTTGGTGATCCTGCTCTGGATTGTCTCGCAGGCGCTAGAGATTATTCCCATCGCTCACGGGGAAATGAAAATGGCCAGCGCCCTGATTATGGGTGTGCAGCTTACGCGCACGGCCATTTACCTGGCGGCGGTCATTGCATTCGGATCGGTCAAGGCGCTGATCTGGGCGGCGGTGGCGCAGGGCATCCTGCAAACCGGAGTTCTCTGGTGGTACCTGCAGTCGCGGTTCGGCGGTTTCTGGCGGCGTTTCGATTGGCGGCTCATGCGCAGCCAGTTGTCCTATGCCGTGCCACTGGGCTTGGCCGGTATACTTTATACCGTGCAGACCGATCTGCACAGTTACTTCGTTTCCAACCGGCTGGGCGCCGTGGCTTACGCCATCTACGGGGTGGGAACGGTACAGTTGCCGCTGATGACCATGCTACAGGAAGCCACCAACGCCGTAGTGATCCCCCGCGTCAGCGCTTTGCAGCAACTAAACGATACCCGTGAAATCGTCCACTTGATGGCGCGCGCCATGCGGAAGTTGGCGGCCGTGTATTTCCCGGCGTACGCTCTCCTGGTAGTAGTCGCCCATGAGTTCATCGGCTTTCTATTCACCAAGCGCTACCTGGCAAGCGTTCCCGTGTTCACAATCAACTTGACCTTGCTGCTGCTGGGCATCCTGCTGCAGGACCCGCTGTTCCGCGCTTATGTCGAACAGCGCTTCTTTCTCATCCGGCTGCGGATCGCGTTATGCGTGCTGTTAACGGCGGGTCTCTGGTTTGGGACCACGCATTTTGGCCTGGTGGGGGCGATTACAGCCGTGGTCCTGGTCACTGTGATCGAGAAAATCGTCATGGCTGTGAGGTTCGGGCGTATTTTGGGTGTCGGCCGGAAGGACCTCGCGCTTCTAAAGGATATCGGCAAGTTGGCCCTCGCCGCGGCTGCCGCCGCCCTGATCGTGGCAGTGGTCCGGTTGTGGATGCTGGACGCCAAGCCGCTTGTCATTTTGATTGTCTGCGGTATCGTGTTTTCCCTTGTGTATCTTTGCGCCGTCTGGTTGGGGGGAATCTTGACACCGGAAGAAAAGGATCTCGTCCAACGCAAGATTGCCGTGCTGCTGCCGCAAACGTAACTTAAACGAAGCGCCCTGCGGCGGCCATATCCAGCACGGGAAGACCGCTGCGCTGGATTAACTCGGCCGCCGCCGCGGCGGGCCGTTGCGTCACGATTACATGGCCGGCCCATTCCAGCATCTGCTCCAGCTTGGATTCGAGTACATTAGCGATGTGCGGGATCGCCGCCAGCACGAAGCGCTGGTTGCTGCCGTAAATCTCCTCCAGGCGGATGTGCGGATCGTAGACCCGCACCTGGCGGCCTTTGCCGATCAGGTGCTCCAGTAAGGCAACCACCGGACTTTCGCGCAAGTCGTCAGTGTTTTCCTTGAACGCCAGGCCGAAAACGCCGAGCCGTTCGGCCGGCAAATCCATTACCTTTTGAATGGCCCGCCGCAGGTGTTGGTCGTTGCTGGGCAAGACCGTCTCCAGTAGGGGCACTTTCAAATCCAACCGGCCTGCGCGGTACACCAGCGCGCGCAGGTCCTTCGGCAGGCACGACCCGCCAAAGGCGAACCCGGGCTTGAGATAGGCGGGCGAGATATTCAGCTTGGTGTCACGGCACAAGGTATCCATCACTTCCGCGGCGGGAATGCCCAGCGCGGCGCTGAGCGCGCCCATCTCGTTGGCAAAGGCCACCTTCAGCGCGTGAAAGGTATTGCATGCGTATTTAATCATCTCCGCCGTGCGCAGCGACACCAGACAGGCTTCCACTCCGAGCGGCTGGTATAGCTCCGCCACTTTCTCCACAGCGCTCCTGTCGGCGCCACCCACTACCAGCAGAGAAGGCTCGAGGAAGTCGCGGACGGCGTTGCCTTCGCGCAGGAACTCCGGGTTCGACACTACCGCAAAGCGATCGGACCCGCCCAGGCATGCGGAGGTCAATTCCTCGCAGGTGCCGGGGAAAACAGTACT
Source organism: Bryobacteraceae bacterium (assembly GCA_050008575.1). Classification (GTDB taxonomy): domain Bacteria; phylum Acidobacteriota; class Terriglobia; order Bryobacterales; family Bryobacteraceae; genus Bog-159. Next base: position 39,618 of record JBEKMJ010000033.1, on the reverse strand, counting down.
GCGCACCGCCACGATCAGCCGGCGGCTTTCCCCCTGCCAGGCCGTGGCGACCTGGCCGCAGACCCGCCGCAGTTGATCCAGCCCCAGGTTCCCGTTCCGCTCGGAGGGCGTGCCCACGCAGATCAGAGCAATCTCGGCTTGCTCGACGGCGGGTTCCAGCAGCGTGGTTGCCGACAGCAGGCCGTTCGCGCGGCCCGCCTGAATCAAGTCCGCTAGACCTGGTTCGTAGAAAGGCGCCCGCCCGGTCTCGATGCTCTTGACTTTGTACTCATCCGGGTCCACGCCGGTCACGCGGTGACCCAGATGCGCTAAGCAGGCAGCCGTGACTGACCCGACATATCCCAGCCCGAGCACCGCAACCCGGATTTCACCAGTGGACGCATTCACGTCCCCAGTATGACATGCGCATCGCGGAGATCCGGTTTGGCTTCCCGCGCACGTATAATAGAGAGTCGCTTTGCCTCCGAAACACTACATTTTCAATCACATTCCGAAGACCGGCGGAAATTCGCTCCTGGCCATATGCCGCGGCAATCTGGACCCTGCGGAGATCGGCCCGCACTTGTCCGAACACGAAATTCGCCTCGTGCCCGCGGCTCACTTCGAGCATCACAGGCTCATTACAGGACACTTCAGCGTTCTCACCCAGGCAGGTTTCTGCCGTAGCCGCTATAGCATGACGTTGCTACGGGATCCTATCAAAAGAATTTTTTCGGCCTACACTTTCTGGCGGAGCGCGCCCGAGCACAACCCCGTAACGTCCAAGGCAAAAGTGCTGTCTTTTGCGGATTTCGTGCGCTACTTCACGGATAGCCCGGCGATCGTTCACAATCCCTACACGCATCATTTTGCCGCCATGGGAAGAGACTGCCCCGGTTTTTCCGCCGACGCAGCCGGGTTGCTGGCCGCTGCCAAGCACAATTTAGCCGCCTTCGATTTTGTGGGCGTCTGCGAGGAGTTGGGGCGCTCCGTCCGGCTCCTTTGCAAGGAACTCGGATGGCGCACTCCGGCGGCCATCCCGCATGAAAACCGAACTTCGTCGGAGGCCTGGTTTGGCGAAATCGACCGGCAAACGATGGAGATTCTGCGGGATCGCAACCAGCTCGATACGGAACTGTACGCCCGCGCCGTCCAACTCCTCCATGCGCGCGAGGATGCGGCGGAATCCAATCCAGGGTTCCCGCAATCCGTAGAACCGAACCGGTTCGTGGCGTTTCCGGTCTCCTGCCGGATGGAGCGCAGGGCGATCGTCCAATCGGTGTCTGCCACGTGGGGTCCGGACGAGTCCTCAAGAATGCTGGAGATCGCCGTCAACTTCGCGACGACTGCGCCGGTTGCGGAACTCGCCTTGGGCATACAAGTCAACGATGCGGCAGGAAGCGTCGTCTGGGGGACAACCACGTCGCATGAGAGCCTGGATCTCGCCCACGAAATAGGCTGCGATTGCCGTGCCGAATTCGTAGTGGAGTGCGCACTGCCGCGGGGCATGTATTTTGTGACTGTTTCACTGTCCGAACCGCGCCGGCTCGGATTTCACGAACACTGGATCGACCACGCGGCGTTCTTCACAGTCGCGCCGCCGCGGGTTGCCCGATCGCGATACGTGCGGGGCATCCGTTCGCAGGAATTCCGGTCGACCGTGGCGAGGAACGTTCAACGGCCGTGACGGTCACCGGCGAATGTCCGATTTGCGGAAGCCGTTGGCATCCCGCCGCGGTCCGCGGCCTGCTCCAGTGCGGCGGCTGCGGTTTTGTGACCGCGGATCTTTTTTTGTCGCGCGAAGAGCTGGAAGGGATGTACAGCGCGGCGTATTTCCAAGGCGAGGAGTATCGCGATTACGGCGCCGAACGCGCGCTGTTCACCAAGCATTTTCAACTTCGGCTGGCAACATTGCTGCGCTATGTGCCCGCGGCGCGCCGCAAATGCTTGTTCGAGATCGGCGCGGCGTACGGCTTCTTTCTGGATGTCGCGCGCGGGCACTTCGATCAGGTTGGCGGCATCGACTTGTCGCGCGACGCGGCGGCTTACGCGCGCGAGGTAGTCGGTGTGTGCGTGGCCGCCGGAGATTTCCTCGAATATCCGCTCGACGGCGCGGTGGATGCCGTATGCATGTGGGACACCATCGAGCACTTGGCGCATCCGGCGCTATACATCGAAAAAGTTGCCGCGCACCAGCGGGCCGGAGGCGTACTGGCGATTACCACGGGCGATATCGGCAGCCCGCTGGCCCGGTGGCGCAAGGAGAAATGGAGGCAGATCCATCCTCCGAGCCACTTGCATTACTTCTCGCAAGGCACCCTACAATCGCTGCTCGCAAAGTACGGTTACGAGGTTTGCTACACGGGCCATGCCGGCTGTTATCGCAGCGTCGATACGGCCGCGTATATTCTGCTATCGCTGCGGGGCGGCAGGCCCGGGCTTTACCGGAAGCTGAAGGCAACCGGACTGTTGAATTGGAGCTTTTATTCGAACTTTTACGACATCCTGTACGTGATCGCGAAAAGGCTCTGACGCGCATTAGAATGAAACGATGGATTGGCAAGCGGAGGACGCCGGCGCGCCATTAGTGAGCATCGTGATTCCCGCCTATAACGAGGAACAAAACGTGCGCGCGATGTTCGAAGCGGTCCACTCCGCGCTGCGCGGGCCTGAGGCGGTCGAAGTGATCTTTGTCGACGATGGCTCGACGGATGGCACGGCGGACTGCATCCGCGGCCTGCGCGCGCAGCACCCCGGTGTCCGTTTGATTCGATTCGGCCGCAATTTTGGCCAGCAACCGGCGCTACTGGCGGGCATTGAGGCGGCGCGCGGCGCCGCGGTCGTTACGCTCGACTGCGATCTGCAGCATCCACCCGAATTGCTTCCGCGCATGCTGGAGGCCTGGCGCGGCGGCGCCAAAGTGGTGCAGATGGTGCGTACCCACACCGCCGGCGCGGGCGCCGCGAAGCAGCTTACTTCGCGTCTGTTTTACAGGTTTTTGAATCTGCTCAGCGAAGTTCCCGTACAGGGAGGCGCCGCCGATTACCAGCTCCTGGACCGCGCCGTCGTGGAAGCGGTGTTGCAGTTCCGCGACCGCAACCCGTTCCTGCGCGGTTTGGTTGCCTGGCTGGGCTTTCCGGTGGTGCGCATAGAGTACGCCGCGCCCGAACGGATGGGCGGCAAGAGCGGCTACACGGTACGCAAAATGCTGCGGCTTTCAGTTCAGGCGGTGACCGGACTTTCTTCGAAGCCTTTGCGGTTTTCGTTCTATTTCGGACTACTGACGGCCGTGCTGTGCGCAGTTTACGCGGCCTTCGCGGTCATCGCGTTGATCGCGGGCCGGACCGTGCAGGGCTGGACGTCGGTGATCGTATTGGTCACCTTCATTGGCGCGGTGCAACTGGTGTCCATCGGCATCGTGGGCGAATATGTCGCCCGCATTTACGAGCAGACCCGCGGTGTGCCACGCTATGTGATCGTGGAAAGCGATAATGGCCCTCGGCCGGCGGCGTCAGCGCGGCCCTACGATGCGCCAGGGATTCGGCCCGCTTAAAGCCGAAGCCCCTACGAGGTCGGTGCCCTGCGGGCCGTTCAGAAACCATACCTGGCTATTGCCGGATACCGGATCTTGCCAGACCACATCCGGGTGGCCGTCCAGGTTGAAGTCGGCTACGGAGACAATCCGCCAGGGGTTGGACACGGCGAGATCCACCGCGCCGGCAAATACATTGCCCAGGGGTCCACTCAAAAACCAGACCTGCACAGCGCCGCTTACGGGATCTTGCCACAGCAAGTCGGGCTGTCCGTCGCCATTGAAGTCGCCGGAGCCGACCACCTGCCAGGGATTGCTCAGGGTCAGATTGGCGGCGCCCGTGAGCGTTACGCCTTGCGGGCCGCCGAGATACCAGATTTGCACTTGGCCGGAAACCGGGTCCTGCCACGCCAAATCCGGATAACCATCGCGGTTGAAATCCGCCGCCGCGACAATGCGCCAAGGGTTGCTGGCAGTAATCGTCGCCGCTCCCAGAAGTGTGGTCCCGGGCGATCCCAGGAACCATACTTGGGCGTCGCCGGAGCTAGGGTCTTGCCAAACCACATCGGGGTATCCATCGCCATTGAAATCGGCCACTGCTACGATATGCCACGTGTTCGCCAGGGAAATATCCGCCGCTCCAATAGGCGCTATGGCTTCGATCCCGTTCAGGAACCAGACCTGGCTGCTCCCGGAAACGGGATCTTGCCAGACTATATCGGGATAACCGTCGCCGTTGAAGTCGTCCGCAACCGGCGTGGTGAACGCATTCGTGAGATTGAATGTGGCGTTCAGGGAAGCGCCCGCGGCCGTCACCGCGTAGCTGCCCGTGACGCCATTAGCCGTGAACGGCGGCGCGGCGGCCACGCCTTGCGCACCGGTCGTGACGGTGGCGTTCCCGGAGAAGCTTCCGCTGGCGCCTGCAGGGGGAGCCGTAAATGTCACGGAAACGCCACTGATCGCGTTTCCGCCCGCGTCCGTCAGGATGGCTTCGATCGGCAGGGGGAAAACGGTATTGATGCCCGCTGTCTGCCGTACTCCCGTGGCCGCGGTCAGCAACGCTGGCGGACCCGCCGTGCCTGTCGTGGTAAACGACCAAGTCGCCGACGAGGCCGTCCCTCCGAGGTTCCGGGCGGCGATCGTCCAGTAGTACACGGTGTTAATGAGCAGCGCGGGCGGATTGTAGCTCAGCGCCGCGGTGTTGGTAACCATGGGCGGCGATGGGGAAGTGCCGAAATAAACGTCATAGGACAGTGCGCCGCTGGCCGCGCTCCAGTTCAGCGACGGTGTCAGGCTGACACCCGTGGCTCCGTTACCCGGCGAAACCAATTCGGGAGCCGCCGGTGGGGGTCCGAACAGGCCGTATACGGCAAGCCGCGCCGCCGTACCAACATAAACTTTGCCGTTTACGATCGTGGGGACGGCGAACTTAACGGTCGACCCCGGCGTCTGCAGCGGATTGTTGGAGGTGTTGAATAGTTCGTTGGCCAGGTTAGTGGCATCATAGGCGTGCAATATCGCCGAGCCGGAGTCCTCCTCGAGCGCCCAGACGATGGCGTTGCTATTTCCGTTCGCCGAAATCGCCGGCGTGGTCCCTGGGTAGTAGAAAGTCTCTGGCGAGGACGATAGCGGCGAAGTTGACAGAAGGCCGCTGTTATTGGCGTTGAATGAAAAGGCATGCAGCGCGTCGTTCGCGGCACCCAGGTAGAGGTTGTTGTTCCAAAACGCCGGCATCCCCCACATGCCGCCGAGCAGGCCCGGAAGCCATTGCACGATCTGGGTATCGCCGGCGCTGTTAAAATGGCCCATCGAATCGCGGTTCACCAGGTACAGCGATCCCTGTTTGCCGATTTCCGCCAATAGGTGCTGGTGGGGCGATCCGGCCGGCTGATCGGGCAGCAAGATCACGCCGCCCGAGCCGAGGTCCGTGTCGTCGGCGGAGAGGACGGCCTGGTTGTAGGGCGTGAAATAGTCCAGGAGCTGAAAACTCCCGCCAATGAGAGGCGCGAATTTCACTATGCTGTCGCCAGCGTCCTGCCCGCTGGTATTGAGATCGAAAGTTCCATTGCCGGTAACCAGGTAGACGTTGTTGCTGGAATCGGCCGCCGGCCCTGCCCCGCTCTGCCAAACGCCGCCGTCCGACGCGTTCGGTGTCGAGTTCCAGACCGCTGTCTGCTGCAACGATTGGGCATCGTAGGCCATCATCCAGCCATGGAAGGGCGTCGTGTCGCAGTGCGAAGCCCAGGAGATGTACACCATCCCGTTCAGCAACATAAGACCTGGCCGCTGGTTGTTCATCAGGGGACTGAACGCGACCTGTCCGCCGGTATTGCCGTCTCCGGTCCCCGGAACACTCGCCGCGATGACCACGGGGCCGCCGAACTTTTCCGCTCCGCTGGTTATATCCAGTGCGTGCAGGCGCTGGAAGAACACGCCGTTTTCCTTGGTATTGGCCACCACGTAAAGCGTGTTCGAGGTCAAATCGACGACCGGTGTGCCGGTAATTCCGACCTGCGGTTTGATATTCGAGCAATTCAAGTCTGTCGTGCTGCTGACCGTCGTGATGCCGGCCGCTGGGTTGATGAAGCTCACGTACCAGAGCGGGCTGGCGTTCGCGCCTGTATTGCCGTCCGCGTCGAAAGCATAGACGCTGTCATTCTCGGTGGCGACGAACACCACATTGTGCGTGCCACCGGCGATGGGCAGGTTCGATACGTATAGCGGTTGGGCATAGACATACCCGTCCACGGGCTGCACGAAGAGCTGGCCGAACTGATTCGCATTCACGTTGGCAGGGGTCAGGATCGATTCGGCGAGATTCTGGCCGTCGCGCGCGTTGTCATTGTGGTAAGTAGTGACGTTTACCTGAGCCTGGGCCGTGAATAGCGCTGCCAGCAAGCAGTTCCGGAAGAAGAATACCCGGCGGACTAACCGCCCGATCGGATGGGTTGTCATGTGTCTGTGCGGCACCTTTTCTTAGAACAAACAAAGCCTAAACGATTGATTCTACATGGCCGGGAGGATCTTGACGTTCACGGGAATCGATAAGGGGTCGTTCCTGGCGCCTGCCGCGTGCACCACGATTTGGCCGGCGTACATGCCCGCCTTCAGATCGCGGACATGGATGGAAATTTCAAAACTCCGTCCGTCATCGCCGCTCTTCTGAACGGACAGCCAGCCAACCGCCTGCGCGCTGGGCACTGCCGTGACGTCTAAGTCCGGATCGTCGCTTCCTACATGCAAGATCTTGCTCTCCTGTTTGTTGGATTTTTCATGAACCACCCACTCCAGGCTGCTGGGGCCGGCGATCCCCGGTTGAGGTCCGGCCTCCTGTGAAATCGTCAGCACCTGGCCGCCAACGGATATGGAAGTTGTGCGGGAGTGAAAACTGAGGTTAGGTTGCACGGCATACTGAACCGTCGGCGGAGCATTCGATCCGGGCGGAACGACGGACACGCTCACCCAGTCGACTTTGCTCTCCGGGCTGGCCACACAGTTCAACTGATCGACCTGGAAGTTCAGTTGGGTGACGGCGCCCGCGTACGGTACCGCAGCCTGGGGCGACGGAAAATCGACGTGGCAATTCGATCCCGCAGGGACTTGTCCGGTAGCCGTTCCTATCCCCCATACCACGGTCCCCAGCAAGAGGTATGCGGGTATGTATTTTGGCCGCGAAAACGGCATCAGGACAATGATAACCCAATCCTCAGCGCGGTCCCACGATCCGCCAGGGATTTGGACCGCTCAAACTGACGATCTGGATCTGGGTAGTGCCCATGGAGCCGTCCAGGAGCTCTATCTGGCTGGTACCGGACACCGGATCTTGCCAGACCACGTCCGGGTGCCCGTCCTGATTGAAGTCGGCTACGGCTACTAAATTCCAGGTGCTGGCGGTAAGGTTGACCGCGGTAAGCAATTCGTTACCAAGCGCGCCGGTCAAATACCAGATCTGCACCGTGCCGCTCACCGGGTCCTGCCAGAGCACGTCGGGGTGGCCGTCCTGGTTAAAGTCGCCCGTCCCGACGATCTGCCAGGGATTTTGGAGGGTCAGATTGGCCGCGCTCGACATGGTTATTCCCTGCGGCCCGCCGAGGTACCATATCTGGGCCCAACCGGACACGGGATCCTCCCAAAGAATATCAGGATGGCCGTCCTGGTTGAAATCGGCGGCGGCTACGATGAGCCATGGGTTTGGGCCACTAAACGTGGCAGCCTCCAGCAAGGTGATGCCTTGCGGGCCGGTCATGAACCAGATCTGGCTGGCCCCGGAGACCGGGTCCTGCCAAACGATGTCCGGATACCCGTCGCCGTTGAAGTCGGCGATGGCGGCGATGCGCCAGACGTTCTGCGTGGTAATGGTAGCCGCTCCCGTGAAACTTGTGCCTTGCGCGCCGCCAAAAAACCATAACTGGCTAAACCCGGATACGGGATCCTGCCAAACCACCTCGGTCTGCCCGGGGAAGACATTCGTGCTGGCCGTGAAATTGGCGGCCTGGTTGGAATTCAGGTTGTTGAATACCTGGTTGAATGTGCTGAAACTGTAGCCCATCAGGCTGGGAGTGACGGTGTAGTTGCCCGTGGCCAGGGCGTTGAACGAATAATTTCCGAATGCGTCGGTGCGCGCGGAGCTGCAGACTTTGCCGCTGAGCATGACGACCACGCCGCTCAGCGGCCCCACGCCGGTTAGGGCGATATTGCCGGAAATGGAATAGGCGGCTATGGCGGCGAAATTGGCGGTTTCGTTCGTATTAAGATTGGCGAATGTGAGGCTGGGTGGACTAAAGGCATCGCTATTCAGCGTGGGTGTAACCGTGTATGTATCGCCGCCGACCAGGTTATTGAAAGAAAAGTTTCCGTTTGAGTCGGTCGACGTCGAGCCGGCGCCCGCCCCGCTCAGAATGACTTCGACCTGGCTTAGCGGCGTCCCACCCTGTGTCACTTGTCCGGAGATCGAGTAGGCGGACGGGTTGATGTTCACCAAGAAAGCGTTCAATCCCGCCGGAGCAGCTCCTTGCATGGCGCCCGGCGTAACCGGGAAGTTGCTGGAGAGCGTGGAGCCGGTCGCAAACAAAATCCCGGTGGGATCCAAGGCAAGTGCCAAAACCCGGTCGTCTCCGGAGCCCCCCAGGTAGCTGGAGGTGAGCAGACCCGCGGCGTTCGGGCTCAGATGCGAAAGGAATCCGTCAAAGCTGCCGCCGGGCACCGACTGCCAAGCACCGGACAAGGGAAAGTTCGTGGAGGTGGTATACCCTCCGATCCAGACGTCGCCCGCGCTGCCCACCGCCACGGTAGTGGCCGCGTCCGAACCGTTTCCGCCCAGGTAGGTGGCATAAACCAACGTGCCGCCGCCCGCACTCAGTTTGGCGAGAAAAGCGTCGTAGCCGCCGGCGTTGCCAGGCTGAAATACACCGGCGGTGATGGGAAAGTCCGGAGAGTAAGTGTCGCCTGCCACGTAAAGGTTGCCACTCGCATCGATGGCCATTGCAAAAGCTTGATCCACATTACTGCCACCCAGATAGGAGACCATGGTCCAGGCGGTGCCACTGGCGTTCAAGCACGCGACCAAGGCGTCGCCTTCTCCCCCGGTAGAAGGTTGCGGCGCATCGTAGACCGGCAGGTTGGTCGAATCCGTGTACCCCGCAATGCAGGCATTCCCCGCGGCGTCCACCACAATCGCTTCGGCCTCGTCGTTCCCCGACCCGCCCAGCAATGTCGAATAGACAGCGGCGCTGCCGAGGGGGTTCAACTTGACTACAAACGCATCGGAGAAACCGCCTCCGTACAGCGTCTGTGCCGCGCCGGGAGTGGTGGGAAATATGGACGAGGTAAAGCCGCTGACATACGCATTGCCAGATGCGTCGATGGCAATTCCAGTCCCGGTTTCTTGCCCCGTGCCGCCGATATAGGATGCGTACACCAGATTCCCCGCGGGATTCAATTTGGCGGCGAAGGCGTCCGTAATGCCTCCAAACACAGTCTGCCAGGCTCCCTTGGTCACGGGAAAATCGCTGGCTTCGGTGGTGCCGGCGATGTAGGCGTTGCCAGACGAATCCGCCGCTATGGCTTGCCCGGAAGTGTTGCCGTTGCTTGCCAGGACCGTGGTGTAGAGAAGAGCCCCACTCTCGTTAAATTTCATCACAAAAGCGTCGTTGTTGCTATTTACGCCGGATCCCTGGGCGGGGAACCCGATGGAGGCGGTGGTGCCCGTCACATACACTCCAGCGGAGCCGTCGGTAGCGATCGCGTAGCCGGCATCGTAGCCTGCGCCGCCTACGTAGGTTGAGTAGGATAAGACAGGATCGATCCACAGCGGGCGCTGGCGGTCATAAGGCCCGAGTCGAAAGCCAGCCGTGGCGCCTTCCAGGCGCAGAGCGATCTGCACATTACGACGGCGGCCGGCAACCTCCTGCCAGGCCACGGGCCGCCCGTGCTGGATTCTGCCCGCCCGCGTCTCCAGTACCAAATTCCCGCGTGCATCGACGGAAACGCCGCTCGCGCCCGTGAATCGCACCCGGATTTGCCCGGGATCGGCCCCGGCGCCGGCCAGAAATCCGTATTCGAGGTCTGCCTCCCGGGAGAGCCATATCAGGTCGATGCCGGGATAGACGCCGTGGAACCGTGCGCGCCCATAATGCGGGATCCCGGACTTCCAAGCGGCGGGAAGACCGCCACGATAGTAGTTGGTGACCGAGTCCATCGGCTGCTCGCCCTCGACGGCGGTAGGTTGGCGCTGGCCCAGAAGCTCGATGGTCAGCGGCGGCAACGGATCCGCCTCCTCGCCAGCCGGAAATCGATAAACCGCGCCCCCGTTCCGTTGCAATAAAACGGTGTATCGCGGGCCCCTGGCGACAAACGCGACACATGGACCCGTCTGGCCGCGATTCGCCTCGAAATAAGCATTGGGCGACAGGTTATGCGGAGAAATCGGGGCTGCGGCCAACACCGCTACAGCGCCGATCGGCGCCAGCGGTATGCAGAGTAAACGCACACTCCTTCATCGGCGCTTTTTGTGAAAAACCTCAGGCCTATACCGGACCCTCGGGTCGCGATCGCGAGATTTTCCCCGCACACATTTTGAAGATCTCCTGGCTGGCGCGTTCCAACAAGTACCCGCCCGCGGCCGGGTGCAGCCACTCGGCCAGATCGCCGCCGATGCTCCGGGCAAGATCGAGAGCGGGTATGCGAGGCGCGAAATTGAGCGCCGCGGATGCGAACTCGACCAGGGCGTCCACATACTTCCCGGGGTCGTGGTTCCGCAACGATTGCCTGCCTCGTTCCCCCATGGCGAGAAACGCGCCAGGATCGGCAAGAAAGGCGCGCAGATGGGCCTGAATATCCTCGACTTCATGTTCCGGCCGGACAAATACGGTGGTGTCCTCCGGCAGCGACGCGTACCAGCCCGTGCGGGTGACGAGCGTGGGCAGCCCATAGTTATAGAACTGCAATTGGCTTCCGGAGGCCTCTCCCATCGAGGGAAAGCGGAGATTGATAGCCAGATGCGCCGTGCTGAGTTGTTCTTCCACCTGGCCTTCCGGAAGAAAGCCATGCAGATTGACGAGGGGGCCCAGCCCCAGGCGTTCGATCTCGGCACGGATGTGGCTCTCGTCCCAGAGTTGGCCGCATATGTTCAGGCGGAACTGGTCCCGCTCGGGAATCCCGGCGAGGGCCTCCAGTACCGAGTCCAGGCGGCGATTCCGGCTGAGGTAGCCGAAAACGACCAGGCGGTATGGCGGACTGGGCGTGGACCTTCTCACGGCCAGCCATCCCTGGTAGGGCAAGTCCCCGGCAGGCGCAAAGGGGTGATCCAAGGCGGCCACGGGACATGCCGGCGTTTCGCCGAGTTCCGTGAGCGTCCTGTGGGAGTGCGTGACGACCCCGAGCGCGGCCCGGGCGGCCTCGCGCGTGAGCGGGAACCGTTGCGCCATGGTTTCCGCGCCCATGCCTCCGGTGCGAAACGCTTCGCCGGCGCGGCGTCCCTCCGCGCCGTACCATCGCTGCAGCACCGCCAGATATGCATCGGGTTTCTCCAGGGTGCGCAGAAACACCATGGCGAAGAAGTCGTGCAGGCAAAGATCGTGCAAGACTATAATGCCGGGATGTTGGCGGCTCACCTGCCACATGCCCCCATGGATACCGCCATGATTGCCCAGATGATAAATGGCCACGTCCGCATCGTTCAGAGCGCGCCACGGCGGGTTCGCCGGATCATAACGGGCCACGCGCGCGATGCGCTCCACTTCGGGCGCCACGGAATCCTGGTCCGTCCATAGAATCACCTGGTGGCGCCGGGCGAGCACGGGTAGGATCTGCATCGCATAATTTTGGGCGATGCCACTGTGAGCGGGCGGTAAAGGCGAGAACCAGTTGATCTTCAACACAGCAGTTTGTCCACCACATTCTCCCAATCGATCTTCAGGTCCAGGTAATGCTCCCGGCCAGCCTCGCCCATGGTAGCCGCACGGCGGCGACCGGCCCATAAGCAGTCCATTGCATCGGCGATCGACTCCGGGGTAGCATCCGCGATCAGGCCGGTTTGGTTATCCACCACGAACTCCAAGGGACCGCCGGAGTCCGCGCATGTGATCACGGGTTTGGAGGACAACATGGCCTCCAGCGTGACGTAGCCGTAATCTTCGTCCACGGGCGGAAAAACGACACCCAGGCTGTTGGCGTACTCATCGCGTTTCCGTTCTTCGGAAACCACGCCCAGCCATTCGACCCGATCGCTCAGCCGGAGCTCGCGCACGGCCTTCGTACATTCGGCTTGCTGCGCTTCGTTGTCGGCTTCGCCGGCGAAGCGTACGCGCACGGGCTCGCGGCAAACGGCTAACGCCTGAATCACCAGCCATTGCCGCTTCACCGGATTGATGCGGCTGGGGAAGAAGAAGTAATCTCCCGCCGGTCCTTTGTGGAACAGCGGCGCGTGGGCCGGCGGATTGTACAACGGTTTCGAATCGATTCCGGAGTAACGCCGCAAGCGGCCCGATACATTTTTCGACAAGGTATAAATCGCCGTGGCTTCCGGCAGGAATGTGCGATCGGCCTGCCGAATGGCTTCCCGCACCACCGGGCCATCCGGGTAGTGGATCAAATCCCCGGCGGCGGGGTGGTCCCACAATTCGTACGCGGTCCGATGCTGATGCAGCAACCAGACTACCTTGTGCGGATGCGGAACCAGATAGGCGGGAAATTTCAACCCGATCACGCGGTCGATCCGTACGCTGCAGGTTTCCGTGACATCGAGCAGCCGGCACGCCAGCATTTGTTCGGGAATGCGCGATGGCGGGCAGGATTGAAACGGCAGCGCCACGATTTCAGCCTGGTGCCCCGCCGCGCAAACAGCGTCGCGGAGACTATCGGCCAGGATCTCGGCCCCGCCGCGAATGAACGGCACGCCGGAAGTCAGGATCAAGACCTTCACGGGAGCAGCCTCTCCAGGACCGTACCCCAATCGATCCGCAGGTCGGTGTAATGCTGCCGGCCGGCTTCCCCCCATTGCCGCGCGGTATCGCGATTTTCCCACAGTTCGTCCATGGCGCCCGCCAGCGCCTGTGGGGTAGGATCGCAGATCAGGCCGGTTTTCCGATTCACTACGAATTCCAGCGGGCCGCCCGAATCGGCGCAGGCGATCACAGGTTTGTGGGCCAACATGGCCTCCAGCGTGACGTAGCCGTAATCTTCGTCCAGCGTCGGGAAAAGCACACCTAAACTGCGCGCGTAGAGATCCCGTTTGGCGGGTTCGGAAATGCCGCCCAACCACTCCACGCGGCTCTGGAGTCTGCTTCTGCGCGCCAGCGCCATACAACCCTCTTGGTAGCCGAGGTCGATATCCGTCCCGGCAAAACGGACGCGCACCTTGGCCCGCGTCAGTGCCAGCGCTTCTATCACGAGGCGCTGTCGTTTAAGCGCATTCAGCCGGCTAGGATAGAACAGAAAATCCTCCGCCGCGCCGCTATAAAATTCCTGCGCGGCCGGCGGCGGATGGTAAAGCGGAGCGGCCTCGATGCCGCAGTACGTTCTCAGGCGGTCCGCCACATTCCGGGAGTTCGCGAACAGGCGGCGCGCTTGAGGCAACAGATCCATGTCCGCCTGGTGAATGGCATCTCTGACTTCGGCGCCGTGGGGGTGGTCATGCAGGTCGCCCATGGGATGCTGCCACAAATCGTAAGCCTGCCGATGCTGATGGAGCACCCAGACGACCTTATTCGTGTGGGGTATCAAATAAGCGGGGAATTTGAGCGCGATCAGACAATCGACCCGCGCGCCGCCGGCCGCGGTGAGATCCAGAAGACGGCAAGCCAGCATCTGGTCGAGGATACGCCGCGGAGGATACCACTTGAACGGCACGGACACAATTTCGGCGCGATGGCCGGCGGCCACCAACTCGCGGCGCAAGCCCTGCGCATGCAGCTCCGCGCCGCCCTCGACAAAAGGAACTCTTACGGTGGCGATCAATATTCTCAATCCGCGCGCGTTGGCCATCACGATTTCGTGGCGAAATACTTGAATGCCAGCCACTTCGCCTCCGCGGAGTCGTCCGGCAGGATGTCCAGCACGCGCGCTCCGCTGGACGATAGGACGCCGATCACCTGGTCTTTTTCCACGCCGTAGAGTTCCATGCGCGGGGCAGGCTCCGCCGCGGCGGAAACTGGCGCCGGGTCTACTTCAGCCGGAATCGAGGCTGGAGTGCAAGACTTGTGCTGGAACCAGGCCACGCCTTCCTGGACCATATCGAGTTTCAGGACGTATCTGCCGGGAGAAGCGGGAGCGGTCACCGTGAGAATCATTTGGATTTCGGCATTGGGTGCCAGATCGCGCGGCAGAGGTTGGCGGCCGTCGTCCCATGCTACCGTGGCGCCTTCCGGAGTCAGCCAGTGGTTTCCGAGTTGGACCACGTACTTCCAGGCGCTGTCTCCGCGGCATGGCCAGGCGCATTCTCCGAGGTTACGGACGGTCACCGGCACGTCGATCCGCGATGCGGCGGCGGCCCGAAGCGAAACGGGGTAGCCGCTGAATCCGGCGCGAAAGCCGCCGTCCGGGAGGGGGCCGGCCGCGCTGTCGGTGGCCATTCGGCCGTCCGGTATCTGGAACACCACCAGCCCACCGGGCCGCACTACCCGCACAAATTCGCGTATATAGGCGATACTGTACCGGGGCCGCATGTGCTGGAGAACCCTATTTGAGTAAACCAGATCGAAAGAATTGTCCGGGAAGATTTGCAAATCGTCGTTGGGATTCAGGAAGTACTCGCATTGCGCGCCGCATCGATTGTACTGGCGCGCCAGCTCGATCATGGATGGAGCAATGTCCACCCCGCCACAGCGCTCGAAACAGGCGCACAGCGCTTGCGTGAGACGGCCCACGCCGCAGCCGAAATCCAAAGCGGCCTCCTGGCGCGCCGGAAGGCGGAGATCCCGCGCCTGGCGCATGAGATCGGAGATTTCATCTCGGCCGGACGCAAAAAACTCTTCCGGATCCCACTTGCCGCCGCGCCGGCCCGGATAAGTCAGGATGGCCCATAGCGGGTCTCGCTTGCCAAACTCATTCCAGTTCTCTTGCAACTCCTGCAGATCCATTTCGGGTCACCGGTGATTTGGGGTCGAACCGCGCTCAGGCCTTCCAGCCGATAATGGCGTAATCCTGCGGCCCGTAAAAGCACTCGTTGAAACGGGCGGCCACATCTCCGCCCGTGAGCGTATCCACGTGGTGCTCCTTCGGCCACGGGTGCAGTTCCAGAATTTCGACACGCGCGAAACCCCGCGCCTCGGCGAGAAACCGCCCAAGCAATGGAGGCACCGGGCGGAGGTGCGTCGGATCGAGGTAGAAATACCGGGAAGCGACGAACATATTGTTCGGGTTGGGAGTTTCAAAAATGGCGACGCCGCCCGGCTTGAGCGCGCGCCTGGCGGCGTCCAGCAAATCGAGCAATTGCGGCAATTCCAGGTGCTCAATCACATGAAACGCGGTCACCGCCCCCAGCGACGCCTCCGGAAGGCTGCGCAGATGCTGGATGGCTTCCGCTTCCAGGACCGGGAGCCCGTTTTCCCGGCAAATGGCCAGGACTACGCGGTTCAAGTCGATGCCGCTGCCCTGCAACTGGTGTTCGCGCAACAGTTCCAGCCATTCACCCCGGCCGCACCCCACATCCAGGATCGGCATGGATTCGCCACCAATGCCAGCCTCCATGAGCTTCGGCACATAGACGCTCAACCGTTCCTTAATTTCCTGCCGGCTGCCGCGGAACTCATCTTCCAGGGCCGCATAGAGCGCGTCCATGCGATGCAACTGTGTTTCGCCCACTGGCTGCACAGGGGCGGCGCTGGATGGCGCCGACAATTCGCTCCGCCCTTCGATCCGCAGCGCCATGCGCTCTTCTTGCACGGTTTGCTGCGCGCGGAGGCGCGCCAACTCGCGGTCTATGCGCGGCAGCGCCTGTAGCCGCAGGGCCTCCAGCCTCCGCTCCAGGGCCTCCGCGCGGGACACGGCGGCGGCCAGGGCGGCGCGCGTATCGCCCAGATTTCCGGCTTGCTGCTCAAATGTCCGCAACGCGGCTTCGAACCCACGCAGCGCGGAATATTGGAAGTGGACGATCTGAGGCGTGTACCAGAACAGCAGCCGTTGTACGAGCTTGACCAAGCGGGCGCCAATGCGGCCGCGGAAGGTGGGCGGCTCCGGCGGCGTCTGGCCCACCAGCGCGTAGCTGGCGTTCAGCGCCGCGATGGCGGACCGCACTTCCGCCAATTCCGTCGAGAACGACCGGCCGGCTTCCACCTGCACGGGTGGCTTGCTCGCATCGCGCGGTTTATAGGACCACTGCATTTCGTCCCGAATTTGTTGCAGCATCTGGTTGTCCACTTGATTTAGCCTATGCCCAGCGCCGCTTCATACGTGCTGCAAGGCCTTGGGCAAAACCCCCAGCGCGCGGCAATCCGCATCGACCATTTCACGGACCAGAGACTCGAAAGCGATGGTCGGCGACCAGCCGAGCTTGGTGCGCGCCTTGGTGGCATCGCCGAGCAACAAATTCACCTCGGCCGGGCGGAAGAGCGTCGGATCGCTCACCACATGGTTGCGGTAGTCGAGGCCGGCCTGGGAGAACGCCAGTCCCACAAAGTCCCGCACGGAGTGGCTCTCGCCCGTGGCCACTACGTAATCGTCCGGCTCGGGCTGCTGCAGCATCAGCCACATGGCCTCGACGTATTCGCGGGCATGTCCCCAATCGCGCCGGGCTTCGAGATTGCCCAACGGGATCTGTTTGCTGCGCCCAGCCAGAATCCGCGCCACGCCGGATGTGATTTTGCGCGTGACAAATTCGAAGCCGCGCCGCGGCGATTCGTGGTTGAACAGAATGCCGCTGCTGGCGTGCAGCCCGTACGCCTCGCGATAGTTGCGGGTCAGCTCGAAGCCGCAGACCTTGCTGATGCCATAGCTCGAACGCGGGTGAAAGCGGGTTCGCTCGGTTTGCGGAAGCTCCTCCGCCTTGCCGAACATTTCGCTCGAGCCCGCGAAGTAAAACCGCGACTTGGGGGCCAGATCCTTGACCGCGGAGAGCAGGAAGTGGGTGCCGTTGATGTTCGTGTTGAGCGTCGAAAACTCGTCGTCGAAAGAATAGCTCACAAAGCTCTGCGCCGCCAGGTGATAGCATTCGTCCGGCACAATTTTGGCGACCAGTTGATAGACGCTGGCAAAGCTTTCGAGCGACGCGGCATGCAGGACGATGCGGTCCCGCACGGCGCTCAACCGGACCAGCCGGTGCTCCGGATCCTCCAAAGCTACGCGCCGGACGGCGCCGTGGACCTCGTAGCCTTTCGCCAGCAGAAACTCTGCGAGATAGGATCCATCCTGCCCGGTAATTCCGGTGATTAATGCCCGGCGGCTCATGAAGAATCAACCATTATAAGGGATCTGGCCGTTCACGGATGTCCGCGGCTCCACCCGAAAAATAGCGCGCCAAGAACGATAGCTAGAGTTCCCAAACTAACGGCGGCGCCGGCATAAAACCGCATGGGGTGGAACTCGAAGCGTACGAGATTCTCTCCGGAAGGGAGGAGAACACCACGCTGGATGTAGTTCGTCCGGAATATGTGGGTGGGCCGGCCGTTGATGGTGGCCTGCCAACCCGGGTAGTGAAAATCGGCCAGCACCAGGAAACTGGGCTGTTTTCCGGATGTCCGAATTTCAATGGACGCGCCGTTGTCTTGCACAAGCGAAGCCCCGGCGTCCGGATCGGGTACGGCTTTACGCAAGGCGAGCGGTTCCTCTACTAAGGCCACCGCAGCCGGGTCATATGACCTCCCGTCGGGCAAGCGCGAGGTTTGGATGGCGCTGGCGATTTGGGCTGGCGCAGCCCGCACGGTTTCCGGGACAAGCCACAGCCTTGGCTGAGCGCGCAGGTTTTCATAAACCTCCACGCCCTCGGCTTGGTCCAGGCGTCTCCAACGGACCGGATCCCCAAACTGGACGTCCTGCTGGGAAAGCGGTTGCGACACGCCGGTCTTGGCATCCAGCAGGCTGAGTTTGTCGATTTTCAAGATCCCCACGCTCCGCGGCAACCACCGGATTTCCATGGCGGAGATGGCTGTTGGCTTGGGCAGATTGAGAATGGCCGCATAGGTCTGGCCTTGGCAGACGCCTCCGCCGCGGGGGGCGGAGTATCGCGCGTAGATATCCGCCGCGCGATGCCGCATCGCCGGGGCAACATCGGCGCACCCCGCTGCCCACTCGGCCGTTTCCACCCCTGCGCGGACCGGAATTGTAACGCTGGCCCCATCGATCGCTTGCAGGCGGACCTCGGCCAGCGGTGTGCCTTGATCAAACCCGACTGAACATCCGGTCAAGGTGACCAGCGCGAGCCCCCGAATTTTCCGCGGTTGCCGGACCGGGATGGTTGCCGACGCCGTAGACGCACCGCACCCATTGCCGACCGATAACGTGAGATCCTGGCTGGAGAAGAGAATCCCGCGAAACCCCTCCTCGCGCGTGTTCAGGATTTCAGGGACCGCTATGAAACGGCCGCCGGCGATATCCAGCGCGCGGTTTTCAGGCTCCCACCATTGGCCTCGAAACCGGCCGTTGGCTTCCATGTTCAATAGTTCTTTGTAGCGCGCGGGCAGCAGCGGCCCATATTTCGCCAGCGACGGCAGTTTCCACAAGACGGACAGATCGCCCGGCGCCTCCGCCGGAGAACCCAGATCTCCGCGTACCGGCACCCACCGCGCCCGCAGGCGGCTCACCGCGGGACCGGTGCGGCGCACGATCTCCGGTTCTTGAAAATCCCGCGCCGGCGGCGATTCGAAGCGCCATCGTCCGTACCATGAGAAGCCCGCAAGATCGAGGATCACAGCCAGCAGCAAAGCCGCGCGGAGTGGTACGGACATTGGCTTCCGGATCAGCAGCGCCAGCACCACGCACATGCCACATCCGATGAATAGCGGCGCACCGATCCACGGGTTAGTGAACGGGGATGCGGAGAAGTACCGCGCACCCGCAGCCAAGGCCGCCTTCCGGAGCGGCGCCGCGTCGACGAGCGCGATTCTGCCGGCGTAAAGAATCAACGCCAAGCCCGCGCCAATCGTCAAAAGCGCGCTTCGCACGGGATTCTTCCCTTCCACTATGAAAGCCACGCCGTAGCCGGCAAGCACCGCGGCCGCAATTCCGAAGATCAGCAGAAAACGGCCGGGAGCGCGGAATTGTCCGAATGCCGGTAGCGCATACAGAATGCGTCCCAAAGGCGTGGCCGCGCCCAGCGCCGCCAGGCACGCGATGGCCATGCCCGCCGCCCAGAAGAAGACCTGCGCGGTGCGGTAGGAGATCACCGCGATGGCCGCCAGAACCAGGGCCGCGAGGCCTGTGTAACCGGCCAGCTCCGTGACGCTCGACGAACCGAAATAAGGGGTACCCGACAAAGATGCCGGCCCCGCCCCACCAAAAAGAAAGGGGAACAGAAGCGTGGCGAGCTGATGCGGGGGCAGCGCATATTGAGAAAACTCGGTGAAACTCAAGCTGGCGCGCGCAGTCATGCCGGCCATCTCCGCGGTCGGCAAGATTTGTACTGCGCTGAGCGCGAGACCGGCGCCGATGGCGATGGCGCTCGCGGCATAGTATTTCCATGCCGGACAAGCGGCGGAAAAGCCGCGCACCATGACATAGCCTAAGACCAGCGTGATGCCGTACAGGGCGATCTGCGGATGGCCGGCCAACACACACGCCCCAGTGGACAATCCTCCGAGCGCTATCCACCGCCACCGGATACCATTCGCGAGCCGTTCCAGACAAAGCAGCATCGCCGGAATCCAGATCGCCGTCTGAATCATGGTGATATGTTCCAAATGCGCGTTCATAAAGCCGCACAGGCCGAAGATCAGCCCGCTCACTAGTCCGGCAAAGCCCTTGCCGGTCACTCGGCGAACAAATAGATACATGAACCAACTGGCGAGGGCATAAGCCAATACGACGAACGCGTTCCACGATCCCGGAATCGGATGCAACAGCAGCGCGAGGGGATACCAGGACATCAGTTGCGGATCGGCCACTGCCGGATAGCCGGTCATCAGCAGGGGATCCCACGATTTAAAGGCAGAGGTGTAATGCGGGTAGTAGAAAAGAACGGCATCGGGGGGCGGCGCCAATACCTTGCCCGAGAACAGGACGGGAGAGAAAAAGCAAACGTAAAACGCTGCAAAAGCGATCGCGGCCGGTAGCGGTCCGCCCTGGAAAACCTTTGCCTTAACGCGGCAGACCATCGCCATGGATCGGGTTTTGATCGCGCTGGCGGCGGTCGTGTAGGCTCCTCGGGTGTTAGCTTTGGGCGAGCGGCATGCCGCCCGCCCGGTTATAACAGCCTATCGATCAGTGCGGCCCTGCAATATACCAAGGGTTCCCCGTGCTCAAAACAGAGGTCCCATTTGCGGTGGTGCCATTCGTTCCGGTGTAAAAATACACGGTAGCCGCGCCAGTCGACGGATTTTGGAAAATTACGTCCGGGTGGCCGTCATTATTGAAATCGGCGATAGCCACCACCTTCGTGGACATCGCTCCGGTGAGATTCAACGCGTACTGGAGCTGGGTGCCTTGCTGACCTGGCGTGTTGCCACCCATATACCAGATCTGGACGGTGCCGCTGACCGGATCCTGCCACAACACATCGGGGACTCCGTCGTTGTTGAAATCGCCGGTACCCACGATGTTCCACGGGTTGGTCAGGTCCAGATTGGCCGCGCCCAAGAGGGTGGTGCCTTGCGGCCCGCCCATATACCAGATTTGCGCGAATCCGGATGTAGGATCCTGCCATAGGATATCCGGATGGCCATCCTGGTTAAAGTCCGCTACCGAAGCGACCCTCCACGGGTTACCAAAGGAGATATCCGCGGCGCTCATCAGCGTTACGCCTTGAGGGCCTCCAAGGTACCAGATTTGTACGGCGCCGCCCACGGGATCCTGCCACACGATGTCGGGAGCTCCGTCCCCATTGAAATCCCCGATGCCCACGATGTTCCACGGGTTGGCCTGCGTGACGTTGGCCGCTCCGCCGGCCGGCGGGTAGCAAGGCGGACCAGGGACGCAAGCCGTATACCAAACTTGTGCCCATCCGATTACCGGCTCCTCCCAGATTACATCCGGACCGGGCCCGCTGCCGAAGACATCGGGGATGTAGGGCTTAGTTCTAACATCGAACTGGAAGCTCGCCGAGCCGATGTTGGCCGGACTGCTGTTATCCAGCGCATAGAAATCGAGCGTATGATAACCGGCCGCGATGCTGTTGGTCGAAAACTGGTACGTGAAGCCGACATTCGGGCAGCCCGGCGCCGTGGGATATGGCGTGCAAGCGCCAGGATTGTTTACGCCGTATGTGGCGTTAGTCAAATAGCTGCCGTCCAGCCACACCTGTACCGTGTTGATGGTGGTGGCCCCGATCCCGAACGTGTCCAGCGCGTAGCCGGAAACCGTGACGTTGCCGAACTCAAACGAGCCGTTGAGGGGACTCTGCACGACCACCGTAGGCGGCCCCCCGCTTCCGGCGGCGCCGGAGACGCCGACGGCGAATGCGTCGTAAAGTCCGGCGTTGGCGGTCTGGATAGCTCCCTTGGTGGCGGGGAAATTGGTCGCGTAAGTGAGGCCGGAGACCGCTACCGAGCCGCCCGGCGTCACGGCGATGCCCTGCCCGAGGTTGTTGTCCGAGCCGCCTATGCAGGTAGAGGACAAAAACGATTGGCCCGTGGGGCTGATCTTGGTCAAGAAGGCGGTGGTGGCTGAAAAGATTCCCGCGTAGGCCGTGCCGGAGCCAGTGGGCGGCGCAGCCAGTGCCAGAATCTGATTCTGCGTCAGGCCGTTGTATGTGAGCAAACTCCAGTTGCCGGGTTGGGTGCCACCGTTCGTTCCGGTGGCTATGCCGGCTCCTTCAAACGCCACATACACATTGTCGCCGGCATCCACGGCCACCAGAAACGGTGTGTTCAGAACCGGTTCCGGCGTTCCTATAGTCGCCTGCGTCCAATTGCCGCCGGCATTGGTTGAGTAATACAATCCATTGCCTGTCGCGGCGTAGATGGTCTTCGTCGGTCCGTAAATAGCCAAGCTGGTCACCGCCACGGGCGTAACACCACCTGGCACGGTCGGTAATCCGTTATTGACCCCGGTCCACGCGGCGCCGCCGTTGACGGTCTGATACACGCCCACAGGGGTGGCCGCGTAGGCTGTGGTCAAGTTGTTCGGATCGACGATGAGGGCATTGATGGCCCCGGCGGGGGGCGGGGTCGTAGGGCCGGTCCACGACGTTCCGGAGTTCGTACTGTAGACTAAGCCCGCGCTGGATCCCACATACAGCGTCGAAGTGGGGGTGGTTTTGGCGATCGCCATTACGGCGGAGGTACCCACTTCCAGGCCGGGCTTCGTCCAGCTCGTACCGCCATTGGTAGTCTGGAAGAGGAAGCCGCTGCCGATTGCATAAACGGTAGACGTCGCGTTTGGATCCACCGCGACCGTATCGATGGTGGTGGACGTGATGCCGCTATTCATATACGTCCACGAACTGCCGCCGAAAGCCAGCTTGTAGATTCCACCGCCCGCGGCGTTGAGCGCGCTGGTGCCCGCGTAAAGATTGCCGCTTGGATCGAAGGCCAACGCGTCCACCTGGTCGAAACTCCCGGACAGGTTGGCGGACGACCAATTGGAGTTCAAACCGCTAATCGTGCCTTTCATTAACACGGATGCCGCGCCATTCCGGGCCCCGGAAATCGGACTCGCCGTAGGAAAACCGATGCACTGCGTCGTGCCCGCCACGTAGGCGTTGCCCTCCAGGTCCACGCCGATACCCGATCCGCGTTCCGGGAGCAAATTGCTGCCCAGCCCGCCGATATATGTGCCATAAACCAGACCGCCACCGAGGTTCAGCTTGATGGCGAAGCCGTCGGTCAATCCACCGCCGAACTTCGGCTGTGCGGCCGACAGGACCTGTGGGAAGTTCGGATCGTTCGTCATTCCCGTGACATACGCATCGTCTTGCGCGTCCAGCGCGATTCCGAAGCCTATGGTCTGCAACGCGGTGCCGGTGTTTCCCAAAAGAATCGGCCCATAACCCAGGCCGGCGCCGCCGGCGTTGACTTTCAGAACATATCCTTGCGCCGGCGACGGTTTCCCCGAATTAGCGGTCGAGCCGGTTACGTAAGCGTCGCCGGTGCTATCCACGGCGACACCGTATCCGATGCCCGCGCCCAGGAAGGTGGAATACGTAAAGGCTGTGCCGGCCGCGTCGATCTCGGTCAGGAAACCGGCCGATGGCGAGCTTAAGATGGGATTGACCAGGGGGAAGAGCGTGTACGGAGGGGTTAGCGACTGCGTCGCCGTGCCGGTTACATACGCGTTTCCGGAGCGATCCACGGCGATGCCGTTTCCCGCGAAACTGCCGCTTCCGCCCAAATATGTGGAGTAGAGCAGCGCGGTTCCCGTCATATTCACCTCGGTCACAAATGCGTTGATCGATCCGGCGGGGATGCTCCTTTGCGGGGCGGTGGGCGTAATCGGAAAGTTGGCCGAATTGGTATGCCCGGTAATGTAGGCGTTGCCCGAAGTGTCCACCGCAATGCCGCCCACGATATCTTCGTTGGAGCCGGTCCCAATGACCACGGAATAGAGTAGCGCGGTCCCGGTGGGATTCATTTCGACGACGAACACATCCGTGCCGCCGCCTTCTCCGCCGGCAGTCAAAATCTTGGGGGGGCCCGGAAAATTAGCGGTGTTGCCGCCCATATAACCGGTCACGTAAACGTTCCCTTGCAAGTCCACCGCCACGGCCGGATAGGTCGCGGTGGATGCGGCCGCCGAGATGCCAAACACTTCCTCGCCCTTCGAACCCAGGTAGGTCGCAAAAGTCAGGGTTGGATCGATGACCAATGGTTTGCGGCTGTCGTATTTGGCGATTTCAAATGCCACGCGGTGGTGCGCCTGGATCACGTACCGCCCTTCGACGGTTTGCCGTCCGCCAACGCCTTCCTGATAAATGACGGGCTTGTGCTGTTGAACCTCGGCGTGCGCCGCGCTCAACACGAGGTTACCGGCGGGATCCAGGTGCATGTCATCCACCCCGTCAAATTGCAGCCGGATGGCCTTGGGGTCGGCCCCTGGGGCGACCACAAAATCGTATTCGAGCTGCCCCTGGTTTCCGTAAAAAGCCAGGTCGACCCCGGCATAAAGCTCCCGATACTGCACGCGGGCGTAATTTGGAGCGCCGGACACCCACTTGGCCGGATCGTTTCCAATAAAGTAGCTGCTGACGGCGCTCTGCCGGTCGCCGCCAGCCATAACCGGCGAAGATTGCGCACCCGGAAAAGTCATCCGGATAGCGGACTGCCGCCGCGCCTTATCCGCCGACTGTAGCTTCAACGAGACTTCGGAAGGAGCCAACAGAATCGAGTAATGACTTCCGTGGGAAAGAAACTTCACGCGGGCGTCGGTTTGCCCGCGATTCTCTTCAAAGCTCAAAGGCAGTTTGCCATAGTTGACAAGCGCTTGGGCCTTCGCTTCTTCCTGTGCCGGATGGGTGCTGGCGGAGTTCGCCGCAATCGATAGCGTACCCAGGGAAAAGAGGAGCGCTACAGACAGGCTCGTACAGTTTCGTAAGTTCATAATTTACCCAAAGATTGAAGTATATCGCTTATAGGCGGCGTTTGGGGTGCTGGCTAGTCGAAAAGTGTACTGGTTCTCATGACTTGGCGGGGCTGGCTGGCTGGGTATCGGCAGCCGTCAGGCCACTGTGCGATTCTCGGACCCCTCGCCTGCGCTAAGATCGGATGACGTTTTCCACGAAGCAAATCTGCCAGCGGCTTGGCCCTGTGTTGGCCCAGCATCCGGCCGCCTGGCTGCTGGCGGGCGGTACGCTTTTCTGGATGTGGGGCGGCTTGATCCCCAGGATCAGATGGAACGCCATCGAAATGATGATGGCCAAGAATCTGCTGGCCGGAAATGGCTTGGTCGTGGCGCCTCTGGATCCTCCGGCGCTATGGCGTCCTCTATTGGGGGCGCTGGCGTGCGCTCTGGTAGAGTTGTTCACCCCCAGCCCCCGCCTGGTCTATCAGATCGTTTATGCCGTTTCATTGACCACCTTCCTGATCGCCAGTTTCTACGCGGCCAGCGCGCTATGGGATGCCACGGCGGGGCACTTAGCCTGCTTGTTTATCGTGACAAGTGGGGCGCTAACCAGCCGCCTGATCAGCCATGTCCACAGCATTTCACATGTGGTTTTCCTGCTGGCGGCAGGTCCGGCGCTATTGTTTACGGTGCTGGCGCTACGCGCGCCAACCCGGCTTCGCTTGTTAGTCGCGGGCCTCTGCTGGGGTCTGGCATACCTGGCGAGATGGGAAGCTCTGCTCTTTTTCGCGATCGCCACCGGCGTCTTGCTTTGCGCCATATATGCCGCGAAGAGAGATTTCCGCGCGCTCGGGCGAGGTTCTTTCGCCGTGCTCGGCTTTGCGGCGCTGTTCGTCCCCGCCACCGCCTATGAGATCCGGACGAAATCGCATTACCGTATCTGGGGACCCTCCGCCATTACGACCTTCTATGCGTCGGAAGCCTGGGTGACTGGTACGGGCGACGAGGATGCCGGCTTTGCCGAGGCCGAACGTAAATACGGTTCGCTGGAATCGAATCGCTTCAACGTTTTGCTGGCGATAGCCCACAACCCCGCCGCTTTTGGGACCAGGCTGCGCACCAACATCCCAAAGTTCTTCCATCTTTTCATGGACCGGCAATTCTTCGACCCGGTGTGGCTGTTGCCGCTATTGGGCTTGGTCTGCGGCTCGGGTTGGACCAGAACCCGCCGGCTGGCCTTGGGCTTACTTCTGCCGCTCTTTCTGTGTGCGACGATTACGGTTTGGTGCTTCCATATCGACTCTCGTTATTTGGTCTCGGGCCCTGCCCAGTCTTCTGCTGATCTTTTCTGGCGGGGTGACGTGTTTCGGAAACCGGGTGAAGCGGGTCTTTGGCCGCGGGAAGCCAGCCGTAACTATAGCCTGCGTTCCGCTGTTAGGCTGGCGCTCCGGTGGAACCGCTTACCCGCAGTTGCGAGCTGCCCGGAATAACCCGGATCGCGGCGCTGGCATCCGGACCGTGGAATTCGCGCGCGATCTGGCCCGGCATTTCAGGCGGGTGGTCGACCCCCAGCGCCCGGCCGTATTGGTTGTACGGCCAAGCCGCGGTTCGGGGATGAATCCCACCGACATGTTGCTGGTGTCGTACTTCGCGGGAACGGCACTTGCGTGGTATCCCCGGACGCTTTATCCACGAGACAAGATTTTCTCGATGCTCCCGAAAGACCCCGACTATCTTTATGCGCCCGCGGACTCGCCATACCAGACGGATATCCTTCCGCGCGGCCAGCCGATCGCGGCCTATCAAGCAAACGGTGGCGATGTCTATTACCTGTTTGCCATGCGCTAAGCGCGCAGAGATACAATCTGGTTCTTTGCACAGCCTCCGGTATACTTCTCCCCGCTGTCCCCTGTGCGACCGGCCGGCGGTCCCGCGCCGCTCGGCCGTTGCCAGCTACGCGTTACACGCGTGCCGGGCATGCAAACTGGAATTTCTGGACCCGCAGCCGGACGACGCCGTCCTGGCCGCGATTTACGGCGAAGGCTACTTCCTGGGGGAACCGGGGGACGCAGCGGCGGAGCGGCGACCGAGAATGAAAAGCGCCACGGGAGCTCTATACCTCGATGCGCTCGCCAGACTTCTCCCGCCGGAAAACGCGGAACTGCTCGAGATCGGTTGTGGTCACGGCGAAGTCCTGCTGGAGGCTCGTGAACGAGGTTTTCGCGTCTCCGGAGTCGAGCTATCCGCGCACGCCGCGGCGATCGCCAACCGCCGCCTGGGGACAGAGGCGGTCTCGGTTGGCGCCGCCGAGACGCTGCCCCTGGCGCCGGGCCGCTTCACCGCGGTCCTGGCGGCGGATGTGATCGAACACGTTCGGAATCCGGAGAGCTGGCTGCTGCGCATCCGGGAAATGCTGGTCCCCGGAGGCATTGTGCTGTTGATCACTCCCTCGCTGGATAGTTGGACGCGCCGTTTGCTCGGCAGCCGCTGGATGGAATACAAGGTGGAGCACTTGTATTATTTCAGCGCAGCCTCCATCCGGCTGCTATTGGAACGGTGCGGCTTCCACGAAATCCGCGTCTCGCCCAGCCGCAAGGTCCTGACCATCGACTACATCTCGCGTCACTTTGACCGCTTCCGGGTGCCAATCCTGAGCCCCCTGATTGGCCTGTTGCGCCGGGCTGTTCCAGGCCGCTTAGCCCATCGCCATCTGCTGGTCCCGGCCAGCGGGTTGATGGCAACCGCCCGCAAGGCAGGCGTCCGGCCACAATGAACTGCCCGGTTTGCGACGTGTCGAGCTTCGTCACGCTCTTGTCCGTCCGCGGACGGGCGACGACCCGCTGTCAGGGCTGCGGGTGTGTGGCGCTGGACCCGCCAGGGAACATCGAGCCGCTGTCCGCTGGATCCACACGCGACGCTGCACGCTACATGGATGCGCTGCGGCGTCGCGGTTTTCGCGGCGGCGCGCTGCTGGATCTGGCGACAGCTTCCGCCTGCCTGGCGCCGGCCGCCTATGACGCCGCCATCATGTTGGACCAGTTGCAGACGCAGCCCGCGCCCGGTGAGTTGCTGCGAAAAGCGCATGCGGCACTGCGGCTTGGCGCTCCCCTACTGCTCACGGTTCCACGCGCCACGGCAGAGCGCACCGGAGACCGGTGGTTGTTCGACGAAACTACGATCCAGTTACTCTTGCTGCGGCACGGTTTTCGCCAAGTTCTGGTCCACAAAACAACCGCTTCCAGCATGCTCGTGACCGCCATACGTGACGAACCGCCAGCGCGCCCCAAGTGCTCGATCATCGTCGCCGCATTCAACGAAAGCCGGACATTCCCGGTGCTGATGGACGCGCTGCTGAACAGGGAGATCCCCGGAGTCGATCGCGAGATCGTGGTGATCGAAGGCAATTCGACGGATGGCACACGCGAGCTGGCGAAACAATATCGGGGTCGCCCCGGGATCAAACTCGTGCTCCAGGACCGGCCGCGGGGGAAGGGTCACGCAGTGCGCGAGGGATTCCGGCACGCCACCGGAGACATCGTGCTGATCCAGGATGCCGACCTCGAATACGACCTGGACGACTACGATGCTCTGCTCGCGCCGATTCTTTCCCACCGCGCGCTGTTCGTGCTCGGGACGCGGCATGGCGGCGACTGGAAAATCCGGCAGTTCGCCAGACAGAGAATCCTATCGGCCGGGCTGAACTTGGGGCATGCGTTCTTTACGGGCCTGATCAACGTTCTTTACCGCCAGAACATGACGGACCCCTTCACCATGTTCAAGGTCTTTCGCCGCGATTGCCTGTTCGGGCTCGAGTTCCAATGCAACCGGTTCGATTTCGATCATGAGCTGGTCATCAAACTGGTTCGGAAGGGCTACCGGCCGCTGGAAGTGCCCGTGAACTACCGCTCGCGCTCGTTTCGGGAAGGCAAGAAAGTGCGTATGTTCCGCGATCCGCCGACCTGGATATGGGTGGACCTGAAGCTACGATTCGTCCGGCTGCTTCCCAAGGATCTGCGCTAACCGCGTGCTTGGCCTAAGCATGCCGTGTGGCGGCGCGCTCTTCCGCTTCTTCCCGCAGGTAATCGCCGCGCGAAAGGTGATGTTCAAGCCACACATACAACACGATGAACAGGTAGCGGCTTCCCATCTCCTTAATTTTCAGCTTGGACATGCCCGACTTGCGATTGGTCCACGAAATCGGCAGCACCGCGTAGGAATACCCGCGCACGATGGCCTTCAAGGGCATCTCCACCGTCAGATTGAAGTGCGGCGAGAGCAGCGGCTGCATGCCGTCGATAGCTTGCCGGCGGTAACACTTGAACGCGTTGGTGATGTCGTTGTATCGCAGGCCGAACAGGATCCGGATAAACCAGTTCGCGATCCGGTTAATAGCCAGTTTGTGCACTGGGTAATCCAGTATCCGGCTGCCGCGGATGAATCGCGAACCGAACGCGCAATCGTATCCCTCCTCGATCTTTCGATAATATCGAACCAGATCTTCCGGGCTGTCGGACCCGTCCGCCATCATCACCGCGACAGCCTCGCCGGCGGCCTGCGCCAACCCGGCGCGTATGGCCATCCCAAAGCCGTGCCGGCCGGTATTGTGCACCAGCAGGACACCCGGATAACGCTCCATTAACAGCCCGACATGGGCCGCGGTTTGATCGGTGCTGCCGTCATCCACTACCACGATCTCAAACGGTATCCGCTCCCCCGCCAGGGCCGTGGCAATTTCGGAGACGGTCTGCTCGATCGATCCCTCCTCATCGCGGGCCGGAATGACCACCGACAGCTTCATCCGTGGTCAGCTCCTTGCGCCCGCTGGGGCTTCCGCGAGGCGCGTGTGCCGGGCGGCGATTTCGTCCAGAATTCGCGGCAGACCATACTGGATTTTCCAATTCGGGAAATGCGCCCTTAGCTTGCTCAAGTCCGAGATATAGCAGATGTGATCGCCGACGCGGTTGGTATCTTTGTAACTGTACCGCAGCTTGAATCCCATGGCCGCTAGCGCGTCCACCGTCTCCAGAATAGAGAGGCTGTTCGCGCGGCCGCCGCCCAGATTGTAGACTTCTCCACAGCGCGGGGAACGGAAGAATTCCAGGAATAAATGGGCTACATCGTAACTGTGGATCTGGTCGCGCACCTGTTTCCCTTTGTAACCGTTGATGGTATATTCCTTGCCTGTCGCGGCGCAGTGAACGATGTACGCCAGATAGCCGTGCAATTCGACCGCGGCATGCTGCGGTCCGGTCAAGCAGCCGCCGCGAAACACGCCGACAGGCATCTGAAAATAGCGCCCGAATTCCTGGCACATGACGTCGGCGGCCACTTTGGAAGCGCCAAAGACGGAATGCAGACACTGGTCGATCGACATGTTCTCATCCACGCCATCCAGGCCGCCGGCGTAGTCGTAGCGCTTGTCGAGTTCGATGAGGGGCAAGTAATTCGGCCGGTCGCCATATACCTTATTCGTGCTGGTAAAGCAGAAGGGCGACTCGCGGCAGAAATCGCGCGCGGCCACCAGCATGTTCATGGTGCCCAACGCATTCACGTCGAAATCGTCGTAGGGGATAGCCGCCGCTTTGTCGTGCGAAGGCTGCGCAGCCGTGTGAATGATGAATTGTGGACGCTCGGCGTCGAGCACCTGCCGTACGGCCTGCCGATCGCGTATATCGATGGGGAGATGCCGGTAGCGCGGCAGCGTTGCCTGCAACTCGCGCACGACCGGATCAGTCGTGCCTTGCTCGCCGAAGAACTGGCGGCGCATATCGTTGTCGATTCCGACGACCTCCCAGCCTTCGGCCGAAAGTTGGCGGACGCATTCTGAACCGATCAGCCCGCCGGATCCGGTAATCACAGCTTTCATAGCCAAGATCTAATCTACTATTGCGCGCGTTCTACAGCAAACCGTGCTGCCTTAGCGACGGCTGCTCTGGTTGGATCACAGCTTCCCGGGCGCTGTGCGGACAAAGACATATTCGTTGCAGCCCAACGAACCGCCACAGGTGGTCAAGCGCTCCAAGGTAAAGCCGCGGTGTAAATAAAAATCCAGAATAGCCTCCGGTTTGGCAACCTCAAATGGATAACCGCCCACCCAGTCCACCAAATCCCTCCAGGGGGACATGCCGCGTTCCTTGCCTTCGTTACGCCACGACTCAAGGGGCCGGCCCCGCACCAGATCCTTTAAGGTCCTTCGCCAGTACAAATGCACCAGGACCGGTATGGTAACGAGAAAACGCAAAGCGCCGGGCAGGCGATTGTAGGCACGCTTGACCGCGCGCCAGCGGTTGCTCGCCTTGCCTTGATCGTTATAAATGGCGATGAATAGTCTCCCCGCCGGCGCGACGAGGCCAGCGGCGTTGTCCAGAGCCTGCCACATGGCGCCGGTATGATGCAGGACACCCCACGAGTACACCGCGTCGAAGGATCCCAACCCAATAAGATAGCGCGCATCTAAGACTGAGCCTTCTTCTATGCGCCAATCCGGATCTTGCGGGAAGTATCGGTTGCGCAATTGCCGCGCGCAAGCCACCGATTGCGGATCGTAGTCGAAGGAATACACGCGCGCTCCCAGTCGGCGCGCCGCCAGGCTGAACAAGCCGCTGCCGCAGCCTATATCGAGGAACGTCTTGCCGTGTAAATCGCAAACTCCCAGCATCTGGCCTAAGGACTGTTGAGCGCTTAGAATGCGGCTTTCATCAAGGAGGGCAAGGAAACGCCGCCAGTTTTCGCCGAAGGCGAACCGGTCGCCAACAGCAATCTCTTCCTGTGAGGTAGCGGCCATCAACCTCACTGTACCGCAGGTGATTTAGGCGATGTTATCCATCGGGGCAAATGGCAACACGGCCTGTCCGGCGCGTTTGCGCAAGAGCCACTTGCTATAGGGCGGCACGTCGTTCTTTGCGAGATCCTGCAGAATGAGCTCTGTCACTTCGCGATCGCGTACCTCCGGCGCCATCTTCTCCAAACGGCCTTCGCGGCGCAGTAACTCGGACTTTTCTTTGGAAAGGGCCAGCTTGGATGAGTCGCTAAGCTGTTCGAATAAGGCCTGGGCCGTTATCTGACGAAACTGCTCGTATTCGAGGATCAAAGCGCGCTCTTCGACTTCCTGATTTTGCCGCAGTACCGAGCGTTCCCGTTGACGGTACCGCTCTTTAGCCGCACCTTCCATATGCTCGTCCAGAAACCGGCGCCGGGATGCCGGGTCTTTGACGATCTTGACCACTAGTCCGGCTGCGTTTTTCAAGCTCTGGCCGGTACGCTGTTTCTGTCTGCATATATCGAGTGCCATCTCGCACCAGTCGAGTAACTCCCGACCTTCGCCGGCGCCCGTTCCCATATCGAGAGCGCGGGATACGTAACTGGCAGCTACATGTGGCAGCACACCCTCCTGCTTCATGGCAAGCACAAGCTGCGCGGCGCGCTCTAAACCATATAATTGCTCAGGTGTTTCGGCGGTAGCGGTCCATCCTGTGGCCTGTTTGTAACCAAAGCCCGCTTTCTCGAGAGCATTCTGGCAGTGCGCCCGGCTTAATTCGGGGCAAGTGGTGCTCTGTAGCATTAAACTCTTACGCTCAGGCACGTAGGAGGGGTGCCGGTGCATGGCGATGCGCCAGTCCTCTGCGGAAATTACGTTATACGATCCGAGAACTTGAATCTTGATAAGTTGGTCGAATGCCGGCTCCAGAGTTTGCATAAGCCGTGAGAAATAGTGCGGTGGGTTCAAGATGCCTACATGCTCCATGGCCAGCTTGCGGGCGTCCATTACAACCAAGTCGGTCTTCTCAAAGGCTACCGCAAAGAACCGGTACAAGTGTTTCGCCGTAATTCCGTCGAGCTCCATGTAGCGCCCGGCGTCCAATACCCGGAAGAAACCGTTATTGATGGACTGGATGAGTTTGTCGGTCCAGGTAATACTGCCCGTACAACGGCCAGTCTCACGATCGAGTAGAAAGCTGGCTTCCTGGAACACATTGCTCCATTTCACTTCTTCTTGCTGGTCCGTAGCGGTTAACGCCCGGAAACGCAAGGGGATGAAGCGATCCATGGCAAGTTTCAATCGCTGGTAAAACTTGCCGTGAACTGAACTGATATTGAGCATGCGGGCGATCTCGCGCCCACTGAACGTCACGGTCTTGGCAAAGTTGTTCCGGAATGTGAGGACGCCGAGCACGACGAAAATATCGAGGTCCTGTTCGGTAGGCAGACCAAGTTCATTGTTGCCCTGGATCTGCCAGACCACTTCCATCTCACTGCCGTTGGGAAGCACCTTGGTACCTTTGATCTCAATCTTTCCGATGCGCTTGCCGACTCTGCGCTCTAATACGGCAAAGGGAATGGCCGCGAGATTTTCCTCCTCGACCGACAGGTTTACCAGCGCGGGCTTGGGATTGTGTTTGGTCACGTTGAAGCCTTTAGAACAGGAAGTGCATCCACTGTTTTTGTAACATTAGTCCGGCATTCTGTTCTAGCAATTTACGATGAAGCCCGTGGAGCTCGGCTGTTTTTATTGGCAAGCACATACCAAACCAACCAAAAGGCTTCTGCCTGCGCATGGCGGGGTTGTCTTTGGTTAAGATTATCCAAACCATAAACCATTCCATATAGAGCCCTCGCCGGAGCGTTCCAAGACAATCTAAGTATTATAGAATCAGTCATTTAAGATAGTTTTAGCATCGCGACAGGGCATGTGTTTGACCGTAAGAGCCATGTGTTTGATCGTAAGGCGCGTGTGTCCGCCCGTAAGCGGATTGTAATGTATTGAAAACATAGTAGATCCTGGCTTGTACTTGAACGTAATTCACTAAACCATCTGTTTTCATAGAGTTGTACTGTCAAGGCAGCCGTAGATTGGGTGGTATTTACGGTGAAGCACATAAAGGGCCTATCCCGGTTACGCCGAGGCACATGTCCGGGTACCTGCGTTTACGCTGGGACACACAAGCGGTAGGCGCCGTTTATGATCAACCTCATGCCGAACGGCGGTAGTCATGGGTTTAATCATAAGCGCAAAGAGCGGTCGTCGGTTGAGGATCCAATTGGCGAAACCAAAGCTCGAGCATCAGCAGCGACCACAACCAGTGCGAATTATCGCGGCGTCCGGAGTCGTGTTCTTGCAGCATTTGCCGGACGAAAGCGGGCGACACAACGCCGCGCCCGGCAAACGCCGTACTGTTCAGATGATCCCAAAGAAATGCCCGTAACGCACCGCGGAACCAGAGTGCAAGCGGCACGCCGAAGCCCATTTTGCCCCGATGCAACAGCGGCGGCGGCAGGCGGTCTCCCAGTGCGCGCAATAGAATATATTTGCCCTTGCCATCTCTGATCTTCCAACCGTTGGGAATGGCAGCCGCGAGTTCTCCGAGTTCATGGTCTAGTATTGGGCAGCGCACCTCAAGCGAATTCGCCATGGACATGCGGTCCACCTTCATCAGCAAGTCGCCAGGCAGATTCTGTGTAGTTTCGAAGAAAAGCGCCTGGGAGAGCAGGTCGGCGCTGCCGGGAAGCAAAAAACCCGCCAGTGAGCGCATTAAGTAGGCGCTGTCGGCCGGGAGCATCCACTCGTTCCGGAGCAACTCCTGGCGCAAGAACCAGGGCGCGAAGTTGCTCTCGAAGTAGCGCTCTAACGCCGTCGAGCGGCTCAGCATATGCAGATAGTTCTTGCCGTACGCCGAGTATGGCAGGCGGTCGGCGACCCAGGAAGTAAATGTACGCAGCGCGCGCGGCACACGATCCAGCTTGCGCAATTTGTCGAGTGCCTGAAAGCGATCATAGCCGGCGAACAATTCATCGCCGCCATCGCCGCTCAGCGCGACCTTCACGTGGCGGACGGCGAATTCGGAAACAATGAATGTGGGAATAGCGGAGGAATCGCCAAAGGGTTCATCGAAGTGCCGGACCAGGCGGGAAATCAGGTCCACGGCGTCGGGCCGCACCACGATTTCGTGATGGCTGGTGTCATACTGGCGCGCCACCATGGCGGCATATTCCAGTTCGTTAAAGGCACTCTCCTCGAAACCGATCGAGAACGTGCGCACAGGTTCGCGCGATGCTAGAGCCATGGATGCAACCACGGAACTCGAGTCGATGCCGCCACTCAAGAAAGCGCCCAATGGGACATCGGCAATCATGCGAATGCGCACCGATTCGTCGAACTTGTCCCGCAACCGGGCGCAGACATCGGTCTCCGAGAAGGCGGCGGGCGTCTCGGCGACAGGGGTGGGGAATTGCCAATAGCGGCCTTGACGCACGGTTCCATCTGCATCGTAAGTCAGCCAGGAGCCCGGCGGGAGCTTGCGGACCGCGCGAAAGCAACTCAACGGCTCAGGGATATATGTGAACTGAAAGAACAGCCGCAGGGCCTCTGTGTCGAGATCGGACGGGACACCGGCCGCATGCAGGCATTTCAGCTCGCTTCCGAAGTAGAGACCCTGGGGTAGCACGGCATAGTACAAAGGCTTCTTCCCGAAGCGGTCGCGCGCTAAAAAAACGCGCCGCCGGCGAGCATCCCAGATGGCATAGGCAAACATACCGCGCAAGCGCCGCAAGCCCTCGGCGCCTTGTTCTTCGTAGAGATGCACGAGTGTTTCAGTGTCGCTATTGGTGGCGAATCGATGCCCACGAGCCAGCAGATCCCTTCGCAGCTCCTGGTAATTGTAGATTTCGCCGTTAAAGACCACCCAGACAGATTCATCTTCATTCGCCATGGGCTGATGGCCGGTACTGAGATCGATGATGCTAAGCCGCCGCATTCCGATGCCACAGCCGCCCTCCACGTGATAGCCTTCGTCGTCGGGCCCGCGGTGCCGGATCTGGTCACACATGGCACGCACCGCGGGCAAGCTCGCTTTGCCCTCGCGCAGGTAGAATCCGGCAATGCCACACATGATTCTGGATACCTTGCCATTACTGTAGCATTGGAAACCTGCACGACTGCATTTACAGGGCATGCGTTACATTGAGGGTGCATGCCCGCCCCGATTCCCATTCTGCTGATGGTGCAGGAACTGAACCTGGGCGGCAGCGAGCGGCAAATGGCGGAGATCGCCAAGGCGCTGGACCGATCCCGTTTCGATCCGCGCGTGGGCTGCTTCCGCCCGGCGGGATTGCGCGCGGACGACCTGCGGGCCGCCGGAGTGCCGATCGTGCACTTCCCGGTACCCTCGATAACCAGCGTAAAGGGCGCCCTACGCATCGCCCAGTATCTCCGCGAAAAAAACATTCGGCTGGTGCACACGTTCGATACCCCCGCGAATGTCTATGGAGTGCCCGCGGCCCGTCTGGCGGGATCCGCGGCAGTGCTTTCCAGCCAACGCGTCGACCGGAAGCTGTGGCCGGCGGTGCAAAGGCATGCGTTACGGATCACCGATCGCCTGGTCGATGGCATAGTGGTCAATTGTGAGTTCCTGCGCCGCCATTTGCGCGACGAGGAGAAGGTGCCGGCCGGCTTGATCCATCTCTGCTATAACGGCATCGACACCGGCGCGTTCCAGCCTATGCGCGGCGATCGGCCGGACGTCCTGCGCGGCGCCCAGATGGTGATCGGGGTGGTGTGCGGTCTCCGGCCCGAAAAGGGACTCGATACCTTGCTGGATGCCTTTGCCGCGGTGCGCGGGCTTGTGCCCGCCATGAAGTTGGCCATAGTAGGCAGCGGATCGAGCCTGGCGGACTTGCACGACCGCGCCCGGGAGCTGGGCATTCTTCCGGACTGCATCTTCGAACCCGCTACGCCGCGGGTTGCCGAGTGGCTGCATGCCATAGACGTTTTCGTGCTGCCATCGGTATCTGAAGCGCTTTCCAATTCGCTCATGGAGGCCATGGCTTGCGGATGTTGCGTGGCCGCATCGCGTGTCGGCGGTAATCCGGAGTTGGTCACGCACGGCCAAACGGGCATGCTATTTGAACCGCGCGATGCGGCGGGACTGGCGGAGGTCTTACGTGTGCTGGTGCGCGATCGTGCACGCCGCGGCGAGTTGGCATGCAACGCCGCACGCCTGATTCGGAGCCGCTTCTCGCTGGAAGCCGCCGCGCAAAGAATGGGTGGGATTTACTCCGATCTTCTAGCTCTTTGACCGCGGGGCCGCGAGAGAGCGGCCCTGCACCACATCTACCACAGCACCAGCGGCAGATCTCCCGGGCTGAAGTTCACCCCAAGCGACATGCGGTATTCGTTGTGGTTGAATAGCGCCCCACTGGCGATATCGTAGTGGCGCGAGTCCAGCCGCAGCACGGCATGCAACCCTTTTGCCATGTCTCGTGTGATGCCCACCCCTGCGCCGTAAGACGTGTAAGCTCCCACTGTCTGTACCAGGGCAGTCATCCGGCCATAAGTGCCGTTCGCGCCGAAATTCCAGTGGCGCACACCGGCATAGCTATAGTTCGCGTTTACGGAATTGTTCCGGGACGTGAGGTAAACACCGTTGCCCGGAATCACCTGGTTGAGGTACGCCAGCGTAAACTGCGACCGGCGGAAACTGTCCGTCAGCCGTACTTGGGTGTCGGGGATGTAGTTGAGGCGATAGGCGGCCTGCACGGCCTCGGACTCGCCGAGTAGAGCCGCCAGGGCCGGATCCAGCGTAACCTCGGTCAAGCTTGAGCTCTGCACACGCGCGCCGCCGATGCGCGCGGACAGTTGCACGTGCGGCGAAATCTGGGCGCTATAGTTGAGGCCTACCGAGTGTATATTCGTGGTGCCGAAACCTTTGGTGTACTGGAAATAGGTGAAGCGATAGTCCACTCCCAGGGTGGAATGCCGGCTCATGCGGTACTCCAAATCCCCGCGCGCCACGCCGCTTGTCATGCCGTAAAGTGCGCTGGACTGCCGGCGCACCAGGCTACCTTCCCCTCCGAGATTGAACGACAGCCGATGCGTCAGGCGGTAAGTCAGATCCCCCGAGACCCCGGCGAATACGACCCGGTTATCGTAAATGTCGTTTTGCGGCAACTGAAGGTAATTCG
Organism: Bryobacteraceae bacterium; assembly: GCA_050008575.1. GTDB lineage: Bacteria > Acidobacteriota > Terriglobia > Bryobacterales > Bryobacteraceae > Bog-159. The sequence continues at coordinate 2,069 of JBEKMJ010000033.1, read as the reverse complement.
AATCCAAGGAGCCCAGGGCCGAGGCCAAGAAATAATTATTGGAGTAGAGTCCGGTCTGGGTGCGCAACGTGAACGTCACGCGCTTATTGGGCTGGTGGGTGAGGATCAGCGACAGGAATTGATCGGTGGCGTCCCAATAGCTGGTTGAGTACTCCCGGACATCCCCCTTATAATCCAGTGCCAGGGTAGTGTGCTTCCAGACGTGATAGGCGTAAGCGCCCAGGTTCACCTCCAATCCGTACAAGTCCGTGGAAGGTATCTGGCCCGTGGGGGTGACCGAGACCGGGACCAAACCGGTATCGTAGATCCCGGCGACGCCGATATACGGCCGGAAGGCGATAGGCGCCACCGTCTGCCCGACGGGGGTTTCACCCCGGCTTAGAATTGCGGGTCCGCTATACTCGTCATCGGAACTGGCCTGCGGTGTAGCGGCCTGCGACGTAGCGGCCTGTGGCGCATCGGACTGCGCCATCAGGGCTAGTGCGCAGCCTAAAAAAAGAGTCGTTCGAACAAACAGCAAAGGGCCTCCGGGAGTTCAGGATTTCGATCGATTCGGCAACCTGCTTCAACTATGCTTCAAGCAGGGTTCAACCATTCACTCTGACGCGCCGCACCGAGCGCTGTCAAGCGGAATCGGGCGCCGTGGACGTTTGTTAGGCGGCCCGGCAGCCGCCCGTCGACCGTCCGCCGGTACCAACCGGAAATAATTGAAAGCAAGTGCCTTGACATGCAGAGGCGGGGTGCGCCAACATCAGTGATGAGTAGCCGGAGGTCTGCAGCGTGCATTCCCTGCTCTGGTTAGGATTCAGAGCGTTTATCATCTCCCTGGTACTAACCCCGATCTTCCGGGACGTATTCCGGTCTTACGGGGTGGTGGACCAGCCCGATGCCGCGCGTAAGGTCCATCGCTATCCCATCCCGCGGGTGGGCGGCCTGGCCATCGCCATTTCCTATCTGGTGGCGTATGTACTGGTGCGTCCGGAAGGAGGCAGCCCGCTCGCCCAGCAACTCTCGCTGGTTTGGAGACTGCTTCCCGGCGCCGCGCTGGCCTTCGCGGTCGGACTGCTGGACGATCTGTTCAACCTGCGGGCCTGGATCAAGCTCGCCGGACAAATCGCGGCGGCTGGCTTGGCATGTGTGGGAGGCGTGCGGGTCCTCTCGATCGGCGGCACTCCCACCAACGCCTGGTGGAGCATCCCGCTCACCATTCTGTGGCTGCTGGCTTGTATGAACGCCTTCAATCTGGTGGATGGGCTGGACGGTCTGGCTGCGGGGGTAGGTCTGTTCGCCACGCTGACCGTCTTCGCCGCGGCCATGATGCAGCACAACATGGTGCTGGCGGTGGCTACCTTTCCGCTGGCCGGCGCGTTGCTGGCCTTCCTGTGCTACAACTTCAACCCGGCGACCATTTTCCTGGGCGATTCCGGCAGTTTACTGATCGGCTTTCTATTGGGCTGTTATGCCGCCATCTGGAGCAATAAGTCGGCCACGCTACTGGGTATTCGATTCCTTTGCTGGATGTCGCGCTGGCCATCGTGCGGCGCTTTCTGCGGCGCCAGCCGATTTTTACAGCGGACCGCGGCCACATCCACCACCGGTTGCTGGATCGCGGGTTCACGCCGCGGCGGGTGGTTTTAATGCTTTATGGTCTTTGCGGATTGGCAGCTGCGTTCTCGCTGTTGCAGCTCGTCGTGCACAGTTTCTCGGGCGCGCTGCTGCTGCTGTTTGGGGTGTTTGTCTTGCTGGGGATTCAATATTTGGGCTATGCGGAGTTCGATTTGGCGGGCCGGCTGCTATTCAGCGGCGAGTTCCAGCGCTCGGTGAGCGCGCAACTGGAGTTGCGCAAGTTCCGCGCCGCCCTGGCTGCCGCCGGCACGCCGGCCGGCTGCTGGGACGTGATTCGGGAAGCCTGTGGGAAGTTTGGATTCGAGCAGGTGCGGTTGTGCGTGGCCGGCGAAATCTTCGAATACTCCGCCGACGATTGCGGGGCTCCGGGTTGGACGGTGCGCGTGCCGCTCTCGAACGGGGATTATGCGGTGCTCGCGCGGCCGTTCGCGTCCCCGGTGTTG